>NZ_NTGZ01000123.1 GCF_002551245.1 Streptomyces sp. rh34 | reverse complement strand
GCCCGGCGAGCAGCCCGGCGCCCGGCCCGGCAAGCGCCCGGCACCCGGCTGGGCGAGCGGCTTGGCGAGCGGCTTGGCGAGCGGCTTGGCGAGCGGCTTGGCGAGCGGTCCGAATATCGGCTTGCCCGAAGCGCTCGGCAGTACGGATCATGGCCCTTCGTGACCTCAGCGCCTCCCTCGCCGTCCCCCTCCTCACCGCTGCCGGCCCGGATCCGCGCCCTGCTGCCGGACCTCTCGCCGTGGCGCTCCTCGGCCGACTTCCGCCTGCTGTGGG
Source organism: Streptomyces sp. rh34 (assembly GCF_002551245.1). Classification (GTDB taxonomy): domain Bacteria; phylum Actinomycetota; class Actinomycetes; order Streptomycetales; family Streptomycetaceae; genus Streptomyces. The sequence goes on along the minus strand of NZ_NTGZ01000123.1, from coordinate 21,713 downwards.
TCCAGGGCCTGATCACGTACTTCGGCAGCTTCATGGCGCTCATCGCGCTGCCGCTCCAGATCAAGGACCTCACGGGCTCCCCGCTCGCGGTCGGGGCGATGGGCGCCGTGGAGCTGGTGCCGCTGGTGGTGTTCGGGCTGTACGGCGGGGCGCTCGCGGACTCGGTGGACCGCCGCCGGGTCATCCTGCTGACCGAGGCGGGACTCGGGGTGCTCGCCGCGATCCTGCTGGTGAACGCCCTGCTCCCGGAGCCGCTGCTGTGGCCGCTGTACGTGGTAGCCGGCGGGGTGTCCGCGCTCGCCGGGCTCCAGCGGCCCGCGCTGGACTCGCTGATGGCCCGGATCGTGCCGCACAAGCAGCAGACGGCGGCGGCCGCGCTGAACTCGCTGCGCTGGCAGATCGGGGCCATCGCGGGCCCTGCGCTGGCCGGTCTGGTGGTGGCGTACGCCGGTCACGGCACGGCGTACGGGGTGACGGTGTGCACGTTCGCCGCCTCCGTCGTGCTCTGTCTGCGGCTCTCCCCCGCACCGCCGGCACGGGACGCGCAGAGGCCGTCCCTGCGCGGGATCGTCGAGGGGGCTCGGTACGCCTGGAGCCGGCCGGTGCTGCTGGGGACGTACGCGATCGACATGGCGGCGATGTTCTTCGCCTTCCCGAACACGATCTTCCCGTTCCTCGCGGACGATCTGGACGCCGAGTGGTCGCTGGGCCTGATGTACGCGGCGGGCTCGGTCGGCTCGCTGGCGCTGGGGCTGACCAGCGGCTGGACGAGCCGGGTGCGCAGACACGGGCTGTTCGTGGTGTTCGGTGCGATGGCGTGGGGGCTGGCCATCGCCGCGGCGGGCTGGTTCTCCAGCGTGTGGGTGGTGCTGCTCTGCCTGGCCGTGGCGGGGGCGGGCGACATGCTCAGCGGGCTGGGGCGCGCGACCATCTGGAACCAGACGATCCCGGAGGAGCTGCGGGGCCGGCTGGCGGGCATCGAGGTGCTCTCGTACAGCGTCGGCCCGCAACTGGGCCAGGTACGGGCCGGGGCGATGGCGGGCTGGACGGGAACCCGGTCGGCGATCTGGACGGGCGGGGTGGCGTGCGTGGCGTCGGTGGTGCTGCTGACCGCCGCACTGCCGAAGCTGGTGCGGTACGACTCGGAGACGGATGAGGACGCGGTGCGGAGGCGGGAGGCCCGGGGGGAGGCGTGAGCCGTGCGTCCGGCCGGTGGCCGGGCCGGGGGCTCCGCGCCCGCCCTCCCCGCTCCTCAAGCGCCGGAGGGCTGGAGGGCTGGACGGGCTGGAGGGCTGGACGGGCTTGGGGTGCCCCGGACGGGCCCTGCGGGGAAAAGGCTGTCCTCAAGCGCCGGACGGGCTTGAGATACCTCCCCCGGCGGGCTTGAGGTGCCCTCGGGCGGGCTTGAGGTACCCCGGGCCGGGCTTGAGGTGCCCCGGGCGGGCTTGGCCTATCCCCGGGGCGGGTCAGGGTTGCCGTCGGGTGGGCTTGAAGGGCCCTTCTCCTCATCGTGCCATTGGGGGTCGGTGTCCCACTCCAGGTTCCGGTCGCGTGCCGTGTCCATCGCGTGCTGTGCCTCCTCGCGGGAGGTGTAGGGACCGAACCGGTTCCGCGCCGGGCACTCCGGGCCTTCCTCGACCTTCCTGTGCTCCAGGCAGTAGTACCATTCGCCCGGTTTGCCTACCGTGCGCTTCTTGAACAGGGCCATCGACGGCTCCTTTCCTTATCGCCATGGTGCCCCGGGGCCGCTGGTTAGACTCGCTGGCATGTCTGGCCAGTCGCTTCTCGTACCAGGGGAGATCACTCCCGTCCGTTCCGTACCCGGAAACATCCGGCGTCCCGAGTACGTGGGGAAGCCGGCCCCGACGCCGTACACCGGCCCGGAGGTCCAGGACTCCGACACCGTGGAGCGGATGCGCGTCGCGGGCCGTATCGCCGCGCAGGCGATGGAGGAGGCCGCCAAGCACATCGCGCCGGGGGTCACCACGGACAAGCTCGACCGGGTCGCCCACGACTTCATGGTCGATCACGGCGCGTACCCCTCCACACTCGGCTACCGCGGCTTCCCCAAATCGCTGTGCACCTCGCTCAACGAGGTCATCTGCCACGGCATCCCCGACTCCACCGTGCTGCGCGACGGCGACATCGTGAACCTGGACGTCACCGCGTACATCAACGGCGTGCACGGCGACAACAACGCCACCTACCTCTGCGGCGACGTCGACGAGGAGTCGCGGCTGCTGGTCGAGCGCACCCGGGAGTCGCTGAACCGCGCCATCAAGGCGGTCAGGCCCGGACGCCAGATCAATGTGATCGGCCGGGTCATCGAGTCGTACGCGAAGCGGTTCGGCTACGGGGTCGTCCGCGACTTCACCGGGCACGGGATCAACTCCTCGTTCCACTCCGGCCTGATCATCCCGCACTACGACAGTCCGCACGCCACCACGGTGATGCAGCCGGGCATGACCTTCACCATCGAGCCGATGCTGACGCTGGGCACCCACGAGTACGACCTGTGGGAGGACGGCTGGACCGTGGTGACGAAGGACCGGAAGCGGACGGCCCAGTTCGAGCACACGCTGGTGGTCACGGAGACCGGAGCGGAGATCCTCACCCTCCCGTAAATCACCCCAATCCTCGCATAACAGCACCTTTCACCTCCTCTGCGGGTAGCCTTTTACCGACAGGGAGTCGGGAACCAGTTGACTTAGGTAAACCTAAGTAGGAGGATCGGCGTATCGGCGCGCCCCGCCGCACCGCCGCGGCGGTCGCTGCCGATACGTCCGTCCCTTTCTGGACTTCCCGTCCCCTCGGTCCCCGGAGGCCCGCCTTGGACGCAACCGCCACCGTCACTCCCTTCTCGACGCTCATCCGCACCGCGTCGCACGAGCAGCACACCGAGGCCGAGACCTCGACCTTCATGAGTGACCTGCTCGGCGGGCGGCTGGGAGTGGACGCCTACACGCGCTACACCGAGCAGCTGTGGTTCGTGTACCGGGCGCTGGAGGAAGGCGCGGAGGCGCTGCGCGACGACCCGGTCGCCGGCCCGTTCATACAGCCGGAGCTGATGCGGTCCACCGAGCTGGAGCGCGACCTGGCGCATCTGCGCGGGGCCGACTGGCGCGAGGGGGCCGAGCCACTGCCCGCCACCGCCGCCTACGCGGCCCGGGTCGCGGAGTGCGCGCGCACCTGGCCCGCCGGTTACATCGCCCACCACTACACGCGCTACCTCGGCGACCTCTCGGGCGGTCAGATCATCCGCGACAAGGCGGAGAAGACCTGGGGATTCGAGCGCAAGGGCGACGGCGTGCGCTTCTACGTCTTCGAGGAGATCACCAACCCGGCCGCGTTCAAGCGGGGTTACCGCGAGCTGCTGGACGCGGTGAACGCGGACGACCTGGAGAAGCAGCGCATCATCGAGGAGTGCAAGCGTGCCTTCGCGCTGAACACCGCGGTCTTCCGCGAACTGGGCGAGGTCTTCCCGCTCAGCGCGTGACCGGGCGCGGGCGGGTGCGCCCGTGAGCGTGCGGCCCCACCGGCCTCCGGTGGGGCCGCACGAGCGACCCCGGGGCGAGGACGATCCGGCAGCGGGACGGGCCGTCCCGGGTCAGCCCCGGACGGCCATCAGGACACGGCCCCCGACCTCCACCGTGCCGTCCGGCGCGGGTGCGGTGAGGATCTGGGAGCCGCGTCCTTGTGTGATGTTCAGGGCCCGGCCGAGCCGCGCGCTGAGCAGCAGGGCCGCCGCGCCCGTCGCCTCGTCCTCGACGATCCCCTCCCCGCGCCTCGGGAAGGCCCGCGCGCGCACCCGCCCGGCCGCCTCGTCCTCCCAGGCCCAGGCGTAGAGCCACCCCTCGCCGGGCGGCGGTCCCGGCAGGGCCTCGACCTCGGCGGCGCTCGCGTACTGCTGGAGCGTGCGCGGCGGGACCCACTCGGGGCGGGCGGCGATCCAGGTGAACTCGCCGTCCTGGCGCGCGAACACGTCCCCGACCTCCAGCTCCAGGACCTCCAGGTCCAGCAGCCAGGCGGCGCCCACCAGCGGGTGTCCGGCGAACGGCAGCCGGAGCCCCGGGGTGTGGATGTCCACCCGCCCGCGCTCCGGGTCGTCGACGAACACGGTCTCGCTGAAGCCGAGCCGCCGGGCGAGCAGTTGCCGGGAGGCCTCGTCGGGGTGGCCGCGTCCGTCGCGTACGACGCCGAGGGCGTTGCCGTACCGGCCGTCGGGTCCGCAGAACACGCGCAGGACGTCGATGCCCCGGGGTACGTCGTAGTCGCTCACGGGGGCATTCAAGCACTGCCCGGAGCCGGGACGGGAACCGAGCGGGGCACGGCCGCGGGGCCGTACCCGCGAGCACTGCCGCGACGGGTACGGCCCCGGGGGACGTGCGGGTGACGCCCGGCGGGTCAGGCGGTGGAGTCGCGGCGACGGCGCGCCGCGATCACGACACCGGCGCCGGCCGCCACGACGACGCCGGAGGCGGCGATCAGGGCGCCGGCCGGTACGTCGGATCCGGTGGAGGCCAGGGCGGCGGAGCCGCCGACCGTGCCACCCCCGGTGGTGGATCCGCCCGCCGTGGAACCGCCCACCGTGGAACCGCCGGTGGAGCCCGAACCGCCGGTGGAGCCGGAGCCGCCGGTGGAGCCGCCGGGAAGCCGGGCGTCCTTGTCGAGGGAGACCGCGACGTTCAGGGCGTCGAGCTCCTCGCCCTTCGGGTACATGCCGCTGAACGCCTTGGAGCCGTCCTCGGTGAGCGTCGCCGGGATACTCGTGAGGTTCACGATGCCGTCCTTGGCGGCGAGCGCGCCCGCGGGCACCTTCAGGTCGGCGAAGGGAACGCCCGTGACCACCGTGGCCTCGGGCTCCGGATTGTCGGTGGTCGGGCGCGCCTTGGTGGAGACGTCGGTGGTCAGCTTGCCGGAGGTGCCCTTGACGTCGACCTTCAGGTTGGTGAGCGAGAGGTCGAGCTCGTACGCGCCGCCCTTCTCGTGGCCGAGGAAGCGCACCTTGCCCTTGAACACGGCGTTCAGCGTGTTCTTGTCGGCGTCGAGGACGCCGGTGGCGCTGCCGAACCGGTAGCTGTCACCGGAGGATGTGGCGCCCTCGCTGGTCTCGACCTTGCCGTGCGCGATCGGGCCGACCACGTAGGAGCGGAACCCCTCCTTGACACCCCAGTCGAGGGTGCCGTCGACGACCGGGCCGCTGACGGGCGCGGCGGTCTCGGAGGCGGGCGGGGTCGGGGCGGTGCTCGGCCGGCCGGTGGGCTCGCCGGTCACCGGGGACGTCACCGGCGGCGTCGCGGGGGGTGTGGTCGGCGGAGTCACGGGAGGCGTGGTCGGCGGGGTCACGGGGGGCGTGGTCGGCGGCTTGGTGGGGGGTACGTTCGCCTGCTTGACCGAGAGCGTCGCCGGGTCGAGCTCGGCGCCCTTCGCATAGAAGCCGGCGAAGGCGTCGGAACCGTCGGCGGTCAGCTTGGCGGGGATGTCGGAGAAGACCATCGCGCCGCCCGCGCCGCCGCCCCGTTCGGCCTTGGTCATGTCCAGATCGGCGATCGGGGCGTCGTTCTTGGTGACGACCGTGCCGTCCATCTTCTTGCTGGTGAAGTCGGCGGTGATGGTGCCGGTCTCGCGCCCCGAGACGACCTTGATGTCGCTGAGCCGGACGTCGAGCAGGCCGTGGTGGCCCTCGAACCGGACGCCGCCCCTGAACGCGGTGTCGGATTCGTGCGTCGCGGTGTCGTACGTGCCCTTGCCGTCGGTGAAGGTGAACACCCCGTTGCCGGAGGCCTGCTCGGCACCGTCCGCGACGGTGATCGCGCCCTGCGCGATGGAGCCCGCGATGTACTTGCGGAACGATTCCTTGATGCCCCAGTCCAGCGTGCCGTCCACCAGTTCCAGCTTCGGAGCGGCGGCGGACGCGGCCTCCGAGGAACCGTCGGCGGCGAGGGCGGGCAGGGCGAAGGTCGCGCCCAGGACGGCGGCCGTGGCGACGGCCGCGGCGAGGGCTATGGGGCGGCGGGTTGCTGCCATGTCGGGAGGTCTCCTAGCGAACAGGGAAGGGAGGGAAAGGAGGGAAGGGGGAGCGTGAGGCAGTGGGTGAGGGAGTGGGTGAGGGCCCATCAGGCGCGTATGGGCGTGCCGTGGGTCAGGAAGTCCGGGAGGGGCCGGGGGCCGTGGCGGCGTCCGCCGGCCGCGCGGCTCGGCGACGCAGCGCGAAGAACGTGGCGCCGGCCGCGACGAGCAGCAGCGCGCCGCCGCCGGCGGCGAGAAGGACGCCCGTGCCCGGACCGGAGTCGGAAGAGGCGGCCGCCGATGCGGCGGACGCCTTCTCCGCGGCCTTCTTCGAGGGCTCGGCAGCCGCTGTCGGTCCACTGCCGAGGTCCGGCAGCGCGGGCAGTCGGGCCTTCTCGTCCACTGCCACGGCGAGCGACACCGGGTCCATCACGGTGCCCGCCCTGTACAGGGAGTTGAACGCCTCGGCGCCGTCGGCGGTAAGGGTGGCGGGGGCCTCGGTGAGGAGGGCGAGCCCCTCCTTCGGCGCGAGGTCCTTCGCGGGGAAGGTGATGAGGGGCACGTCCTCGGTCGTCCGGCCCTCGCTGGTGACGTCCGCCGACAGGGTGCCCTCGCCCGTGGCGACGGCGACGGTGACACCGGCGAACCTCAGGTCGAGGCCGTGGGCGCCGGTGAAGCGGACGCTGCCGCCGAAGGCGGCGTCCAGCGTCCGCTTCTTCGGGTCGTACGTCCCCTTGCCCTGCGGGAAGCGGAACAGGGCCCCGCCGTCCTGGGCGCCGTCGGCGAGCGTCCACGTGCCCTGGCCGATGGAGCCGGTGACGTACTCGCGGAAGGTGCGGCGTACGCCCCAGTCCACGGCGGCGTCCTCGAACCGGCCCGCCTTCTCCCTCCCCTTCTTCTCCGCCTTCTCCTTCTGCTCGCCCTCGTCCTTCTTCTCGTCCGGGGCGGACGGCTTCGGTCCGGCGGCCGCGCCCTCGGTGTCGACGGAGAGGCTGATCGGGTCCAGGGGGGTGCCCGCGGTGTAGTAGCCGGCGAAGGCGGCGGCGCCCTGGGAGGTCAGCGTCGCGGGGACGTCGGTGAGGGCGATGGGGGTGGAACCGCCCTTCATGTCGATCCCGCCGAGGCCGAGCGAGGCCAGCGGCACCTGGGAGCGGCGGGAGACCTTGCCGGTCCCCCGCTCCTTGCTGACCATGTCCGCGTGGAGCGTGCCACTGCCGCCGCTGATCCGGACGGTGGGGCGGCTGATCGTGAGGTCCAGCTCGTTGCCGCCGTCGGGCTTCCTGTGGCCGGTGAAGTGCACGCCGCCGGAGAAGCCGGAGTTGAGCGCTCCGGTGTCCGGGTCGTAGGAGCCGGTCGCCGAGTGGAAGCGGAACTGGCTGCCGCCGACCGTGGCCGCGCCGCCGGTGAGGCTCCAACTGCCGCTCGCGATGGGGCCGGTGACATAACCCTGGAAGGAGGACTTGATGCCCCAGTCCAGCCTGCCGCCCTGCACCGTACGGCTCGCCGCTTGCGCGGTGGCGGCGGGGAGCAGGGCTCCCAGCAGCACCGCGAGGAGCGCTACGGCGAGCGCGCGGGTGGATCTGGACAACGGCATGAGAGCCCCTCCAAGGACTGGATACCAAGGTAAGGCTAACCTAAGTTAACCCCAGCCCGGGCCGGAACCCCTCCGGTGACGCCGTTACCGGCGAACGGCCGACCGCACGCCGCAGAACGACAGGATGGTGCCCCGTGCACATCTCGCAGGCCTTCGCCACGAGGAGCCCCGAGGACCCCAAGGGCCCGGACACCGGACGGACTTGCCCCCGCCGCCCGGCCCGGGGCAGGGCGGCAGCCGCTCTCACCGCCGCCGTGGCCCTCGCCCTGGTCCTGACCGGCTGCGGCGGAAGCGGAGGCGACGACTCCGCGCCGAGGTCCGCCGGGAACACCGCCGACGCCGACCGGGTCGAGCCGCTGGCCGCCCCGCCCGCGCCGAAGCTGCCGGTGACGGTCGACTCGGCGGACGGCACGGAGGTCACGATCGACTCCACCGACCGGATCGTGCCGCTGACCGGGGCGCTGAGCGAGATCGTCTTCACCCTCGGCTTCGGGAAGCAGGTGGTCGCCCGGGACATCACCGCCACCTTCGAACAGGCCGAGAAGCTCCCGGTGGTGACCCGCGCCCACGACGTGTCGGCGGAGAGCGTGCTCTCGCTGAAGCCGACGATCGTCCTCGCCGACAGCAGCACCGGACCGGCCGAGGCCATCGACCAGATCCGTGACGCGGGCATCCCGCTGCTCGTCGTCGAGCCCGCCAAGGAGCTCGCCGACGTCGGCCGCCGCATCGGCACCGTCGCCGAGGCCCTCGGCGTACCGTCCGCCGGAACGGAGCTCAAGGAGCGCACCGAGTCCCGGATCGCCGCCGTCCAGAAGTCGATCCCGGACCACAGGGGCGGCACGAAGCCCCGGGTCGCCTTCCTCTACCTGCGCGGCTCGGCCTCCGTCTACCTGCTGGGCGGCGCGGAGTCCGGGGCCGGTTCGCTGCTGGAGGCGGCGGGCGCGGTGGACGCCGGCAAGGAGTCGGGCCTGGACAAGGACTTCACCGCCATCACCAGCGAGGCGCTCGCCAAGGCCGCTCCGGACGCGATCCTCCTGATGACCAAGGGGTTCGAGTCGGTCGGCGGCATGGACGGTCTGGTGAAGATCCCCGGCATCGCGGAGACCCCGGCCGGGATGGACCGCCGGATCGTCACCATCGACGACGGGGTGCTGCTCAACTACGGGCCGCGCACCGACCGGGTGCTCGCCGAGATCGTCGAGCAGCTGTACGCGAAGGGCGGCACGGGCCGGTGACCACCTCGTACGAGCAACGCACCGGGACCGTCGGGAGGTCCCCGGGCGAAGGAGCGGACGGCGTAGCCCCCAAGTCCCCCCGGGGCCGGGCGTTCGTCCTCGCCGCTGTGCTCTCCCTCGCCCTGCTCGCCGGCTGCCTGCTGTCCGCGGCGATCGGCGCGTACTCCATCCCGCTCGGCGACGTCCTGTCCTCCGTGCAGCACCGGATCGGACTCGGCGGGCAGGCGCTGGACCGGGTCGGCGAGAGCGTCCTGTGGAACGTACGGCTTCCTCGGGTCGTCCTCGCCCTGCTCGTCGGCGCGTCCCTCGGCTGCGCGGGCGCGCTGATGCAGGGCGTGTTCGGCAACCCGCTCGCCGAGCCCGGCGTGATCGGTATCTCGGCGGGCGCCGCCGTGGGCGCGGTCGCCTCCATCGCGCTCGGCCTGAGCTTCTTCGGCAACTGGACCATCACCGTCTGCGCGTTCGTCGCGGGCCTGGCCACGGTCCTGCTCGTCTACACGCTCTCGCGGTCCGGCGGCCGGACCGAAGTGGTGACGCTGATCCTCACCGGTATCGCCGTCAACGCGTTCGCGGGCGCGCTGATCGGCCTCTTCATCTTCTTCGCGGACAACGCGCAGATCACCCAGATCACCTTCTGGCAGCTCGGTTCGCTCTCCCAGGCCACCTGGCCCAAGGTGCTCGCCGTGCTGCCGTGCGCGCTGGCGGGGCTCATCGTCGCCCCGTTCCACTCCCGCAAGCTGGACCTGCTGGCCCTCGGGGAGCGGCCCGCCCGGCACCTGGGCGTGGACGTGGAGCGGCTGCGGATCGTGCTGGTGCTGGTGGTGGCGCTGCTGACGGCCGCGGCGGTCGCCGTCGCCGGGATCATCTCCTTCGTCGGGCTGCTCGTGCCGCATCTGCTGCGGATGGCGAACGGCCCCGGCCACCGTTTCCTCGTCCCGGGCAGCGCGCTCGGCGGCGCCCTGGTCCTGGTGGCGGGCGACCTCGCGGCCCGTACGGTGGCGGCCCCGGCCGAGCTGCCGCTCGGGGTGCTGACCGCGCTCTTCGGCAGCCCGTTCTTCTTCTGGCTGCTGCGCAGGACCCGTCGTAGGCAAGGTGGTTGGGCATGAGGACGCTGAGAGACCTGTTCGCGGTACGCACCCGGGAGCTGCCCTCGCCCGTCGCCCCCGGCTCCCCCGTCGTCGAGGCCGTCGGGCTGTCGGTGCGCCTCGGGCAGCGGTGGGTGCTGGACTCCGTCGGCCTGGCCGCGCACGCGGGCGAGGTGGTCGCCCTGGTCGGACCGAACGGCGCGGGCAAGTCGACGCTGCTGGCGGCGCTGGCCGCCGATCTGCCCGCCGGAAGCGGCGAGGTGCGGATCGACGGGCGTCCGGCCGCCGCGTGGTCCGCGCCCGATCTGGCGCTGCGCCGCTCGGTGCTGCCGCAGTCCGCCGCGCTGTCCTTCCCGTTCCCGGTGGAGGACGTCGTACGGATGGGGCGGGCGCCCTGGGCCGGTACGGAGCGGGAGGTGGAGGACGACGCGGCGGTGGCCGCGGCGATGGCGGCGACCGAGGTGACCGGGTTCGCGGGCCGCCCCTTCTCCGCTCTGTCGGGCGGCGAGAAGGCGCGGGTGGCGCTGGCCCGGGTGCTGGCGCAGCGGGCCCCGCTGATGCTGCTCGACGAGCCGACCGCCGCCCTGGACCTGCGCCACCAGGAGCTGGTGCTGCGGATCTGCCGGGACCGGGCCGCCGCCGGGGACGCGGTGGTGGTCGTGCTGCACGACCTCGGCCTCGCCGCGGCGTACGCGGACCGGGCGGCCGTCCTGCACGAGGGGCGGATCGCGGAACTGGGCGCGCCGGACGAGGTGTTCAGCGGCGAGCTGCTCGGTGAGGTCTACCGGCAGCCGGTGGAGGTCTTCCCCCACCCCCGTACGGGCCGGCCACTGATCGTGCCGGTGCGCCGGGCCTGAGGCGGCTTCCGCCGCCAGGTCACGGTGTGGACGCTGTATCCGGTCCCCGCCCGCACGCCGTCCGCCGCCCCGGTAGGGTTTCGACGGTCAGTGCGGGCGACGGATTCAGAAGGCGCAGAAGCAACGGATGACGAGACACCCTGGGCTGGGCCGGCTGACGGCGGGGCTCGCGACGGCGACGGTGCTGTGCGTGACGGCGAGCGGCTGCGTGACGGTGCACGGGGAGCTGGAAGTGCTGCCCGGGGCGAAGAAGCCGGAGGCCGCACAGGCGCTCAAGGACTTCACCGACGCCTACAACGCGGCGGACAAGGCGTTCGATCCGGCGCTGGACGCGGACCGGGTGACGGGTTCGCTCGGCGCGATCAACCAGGCCGGGCTGAAGGCGCGGCAGACGTACAACCCCGAAGGCAACAAGGCGCACAAGCCGCTGGTGCTGGACGACGCGACGTACGTCATCCCCAAGAAGGCGGGTTGGCCGCGCTGGTTCCTCGCGGACACCGACTCCAACCGCGACCAGGACGGCGGGAAGCTGGACACCCGCTGGCTGGTGGTGTTCGTACGGTCGGGCCCCGACGCCCTGTGGAAGGCGTCGTATCTCGCGGTCGTCCCCCCGTCCCAGGTGCCGGAGTTCACCCTGGACGAGGACGGGCTCGCCACCCCGGTGGAACTTGAGGACGACGGCCTGGCCGTGGCGCCCGCGGAGCTGAGCGCCTCGTACACCGGCTATCTGCAGAGCGGCACCCCTGACGTGTTCACGCCCTCCACGGCGACCTCGGGCTGGCGCGAGACGCGCCGCACCACCCGGCGGGCGGGGTTCTCGTACCAGTACGTCGACCAGCCGCTGACGAGTGCGGCGTTCGCACCGCTCGGGCTGCGCACCGAGGACGGCGGGGCGCTGGTCTTCTTCAGCAGCAAGCACTTCGAGCGGCAGACCGCGGCGAAGGGGCTGCGGCCCGAGGTCAACGCGGACGTGAAGGCGCTGCTCACCGGCGAGGTGAACAGCAGCCTCACCAAGGAGCGGGTCTCCAGCCAGCTGGTGCACATCCCGCCGCGCGAGACGGCGGCCGGCTCCGAGTCCGGCTCCGGCGCCAAGGTGCGGATGCTGAACCGGCTGCCCGGCCTGGTCGCGGCGAAGGGCGAGTAGCTCCGTCGGCGACCCGAGCGCCCTGCCCGCCGGTCAGGCGGGCGGGCGCACACCTGACCAACGAGTCAGCGGCTCAGCGGCTCAGCGGCCAGGCGATCGAGTCGTGGTCCAGCTCGCTCTGCTCGGCACTGCCCGCGTACCGCGCACAGGCGTCGGTGAGCGTCTCCAGCAGGGTCAGCGGGTCGGGCAGCTCGTGCTCGGGGCCGCGCACCCAGTGCACGTCGAGCTCGCCGGGGAGCCGGGCGGGCGGCAGCAGGACGTAGCTGCCCCGGCAGTGCCAGCGCAGACCCGGGTGGGCGTCCATCGTCTCGGGGTGGCAGTCCAGCTCGCAGGGCCACCACTCGTCCTCGTCCTCGGGGGTGCCGCGGGTGGCGGTGAAGAAGAGCATCCGGTCCTCGCCGGACTGGGCGACCGGGCCGACGTCGATACCCGCGTCGAGAAGACGCTCCAGAGCGCTGCGGCCCGCGGTGAGCGGGACGTCCAGCACGTCGTGGATCATGCCGGTCGCGGTGATGAAGTTGGCCAGCGGCTGGCCGCCGGCCCAGCGCTCGATCTGGGCGCGGTCGGTGGTCGACTGTGTCTGCCAGGCGAAGGAGATGGGATGCCGGGCGGGGGTGGGGCAGCCGATGCGTTCGCACGAACATCGGTATCCGAGGGGGTGGGCGGCGGGGGCGATGGGCATGCCCGCGTCGGCGACCGCCAGGAGCAGCGCGACTCTGGCCGACTCGTCGGCCTCGGCTCCCGGTGATTTGGGGCGTCGCCGCAGCCACTGGGAGATCCTGCTCTCTGTGCCGCGGAAACGGCCGGAATCGGCGCCCATCTATCCCCTCACCTCAGCAGTTCACCTCAGCGTTGCCTCTCCATCGTCGCACCATCCTGCGGTTCGGGTGGCCAGAGTTCACCAGCGGGGGCGTGTACCACCGCACCGAGTGAGCACCATCACGCCCGATGTCACCCCATACCGGGCACTTCCCACCCTTGTCGGCAGGGTCCGGGAGTTGCCGACGGGCCCGGGGGTCAGGGGCGCGGGGCGAGCCCGCCGACGGTGTAGTCGACGATCGCGTCGGCGTACGCGTGGGTGAGCGGCAGGGTCCGCAGCAGCCAGCGGTGCATCAGCGGGCCGATGAGCAGCTCCAGGGCGATCCGGGGGTCGGCGTCGGCACGCAGGTGCCCCGCCTCCTGGGCGGCCCGCAGACGCGTGACGTACAGCGCGAGCTGCGGTTCGAGCAGCTTCGCGACGAATTCGGCGCCCAGCTTCGCGTCGACGATGCCCTCGGCGGTCAGCGCGCGGGTGGGGGCCTCCAGCGCCGGGTCGTTCAACTCGTCGACGGTGGCCCGCAGGACGAGCTTGAGGTCGGCGGCCAGATCGCCGGTGTCGGGGATGCCCTGCGCGGTGCCGCCGGACTCCGGTCCGGCCTCCTCGGCGGCCCGGTCCGCCAGGTCGAGGAAGGCTTCCATCAGCACGGCGGCCTTGGAGGGCCACCAGCGGTAGATGGTCTGCTTGCCGACCCCAGCGCGGGCGGCGATACCCTCGATCGTCGTGCGCTGGTAACCCACCTCTCCGACGAGGGCGAGGGCGGCTTCGTGGATCGCGCGGCGGGAGCGATCGCTGCGGCGGCTGGAGTCGGGTGCCTTGGTGGGTGCCATGCGCCCAATCTAACGCCGGACAAGCCGATACGTATCGTCTTGCGGTGGCGGGTACGGGCCGCATCGCGGGCGGGTACGGGCCGCATCGCGGGCAACGAGGGCATCCGGGCGGTGGCCGCGACCGGGCGGTCCGGTGAACCACCCGATCGGTTGGCTGCGGATCCGGCGCGCACAGCGCACCATGGGCTCACGCACAGACCGTGCGCATCCCACCGTTCCGCGGCCCCGGCCGCCGTTCGCGAGGAGCCCGAGTTGAACCGTGACGCCACCCCTCGTCGCTACCTGATGTGCGCCCCGGCGCACTTCCGGGTCACCTACTCCATCAACCCGTGGATGGACCCGTCCAAACCCGTCGACCTGCCGCTGGCCCAGACCCAGTGGGAGGACCTGCGCGACCGCTACCGCGCCCTCGGCCACACCGTCGAGCTGCTCACCCCCCGTCCCGACCTGCCCGACATGGTCTTCGCCGCCAACGGCGCCACGGTGATCGGCGGCCGGGTGCTCGGCGCGCTGTTCGCGTACCGGGAGCGGTACGAGGAGGCCGGGGCGCACCGGGACTGGTTCCGGGAGCACGGCTTCGCCGAGGTCCACGAGCCGGAGCATGTCAACGAGGGCGAGGGGGACTTCGCCGTCACCGCCTCGTACCTGCTGGCCGGGCGCGGCTTCCGCTCCAGTCCGCTCTCGCACGCCGAGGCCCAGGAGTTCTTCGGGCTGCCGGTCATCGGGCTCGATCTGGTGGATCCGCGCTACTACCACCTGGACACCGCACTGTGCGTGCTGGACGCGGCTGCCGACGAGATCATGTACTACCCGGACGCGTTCTCCCCCGGCAGCCGGGCGGTGCTGCGCCGGCTGTTCCCGGACGCGCTGCTCGCCCGGGAGGCGGACGCAGCGGCGTTCGGGCTCAACTCGGTGAGCGACGGGCGTCACGTCCTGCTGCCGCAGGGGGCGACGGGGCTTCTGGACCCGCTGCGGGACCGGGGCTTCGAGCCGGTCCCGATGGATCTGGGTGAGCTGCTCAAGGGCGGCGGCAGCGTGAAGTGCTGCACCCAGGAGCTGCGGGCCTGATCAGCCGCCGGCCGTCACTCCGTGCTCTCCGGCGGCCAGGGATCGCCCCAGGCGACATCCCTGGCCGCCCGGTACAGCTCGCCGTGGCGCTTGGTGACCGTCGAGCGGGCCAGGCCCTCGTCGCGGGTGCACAGCTCCAGCAGCACCTGCCCCTTGCGGATCTGCGGCCTGCGGGTGATCCGGGCGGGCGCCGGGGCGGTGGGGAAGCGGGTGGCGGCGACGTAGGCGAACTTCTCGTCCTCGTGGCTCAGCGAGCCGCCCTTGACCTGCCGGTGCAGCGAGGAGCGGCTGACCCGGGCCGAGAAGTGGCACCAGTCGGTCCCGGGGGTGATCGGGCAAGCGTCGCTGTGCGGGCAGGGGGCGGCGACGCTCAGCCCGGCGGCGACCAGCCGGTCGCGGGCCTCGATGATCCGGGCGTAGCCGTCGGGGGTGCCGGGCTCCACGATCACCACCGCCTGTCCGGCGGCCGCCGCCGCGTCGACCAGCTCGGTCCTGGCCCCGGCGGTCAGCTCCTTGAGCACATAGCTGACGGTGACCAGGTCCACCGGGGCCAGTTCCAGCGAAGCATCGATCCGGGCCTGCTCCCAGCGCGCGTCGCGGAGCCCCGGGACCCCGGACGCCTCGGCCAGTTCGCGACCGAGCGCGAGAGCCGGTCCGGCCCAGTCCAGGACGGTCGTCGCCGGGCCCTCCCAGACCCCCGCCACCGCCCAGCTCGCCGCGCCCGTGCCGCCCCCGACGTCCGTGTGCGTGGCGGGCGTCCAGTCGGGCGCGGCCCCGGCCAGGGCGTCGAGGGCGGACCGTACGGCTTCGTAGGTGGCGGGCATCCGGTACGCGGCGTACGCGGCGACGTCCGAGCGGTCCCGCAGGATCGGGGCGTCCGTCGGGGTCTCCCCCCGATAGCTGGCGATCAGCCGGTCGACGGCCTGCGCGGCCTGCTTGGGCGGCAGCCCGTCGAGCAGCCCGGCCAGCGCCGCGCGCAGGGACTGTGCGGTGGGGAGGGTGACGTTCACCGCCGAATTGTAGGCGGAGGCGACCCGGCGGACGCATTCCGCTTCGCCGTGGCCCAGGGGGGTACGGAGGGACGTGCGCGGGCGGCGCGGGGCCGCGCCGGGTCCGCGCCAAGACTTCACGTAACCGGTACGGAACGGGAATCCGGTGAACTCCACACTGCCGTGGGCCTGTTGCTACGCTGGCCCGCGCGTGGACGGCACCAGGTCAAGATGGTCCAGCAGGGGAGCCATGAGGCAGAAGATCGTGCGGCTGACGCTCGTCGGCGGGGTGGTCTTTCTCGCCCTGCTCCTGATGCTGGCCACCTGTGGCGGCAGCCCCGACGAGGACGACCGGAAGAACGGCGCGGCCACCGGGACGGCGAAGCCGGTGCTGCCGAGCGCGGGCCCGGTGACCCGGCTGACCGTTCCGCCGCAGTACACGACGGACCGGGGCTGGGAGATCATCGGCTCCTCCCCGGATGTCGCCGTCTCCCACGCGACGGGCCTGCTGGCCTATCTGGAGCGGTCCGACGGGAACCGCTACCGGTTGCGCACCGTCGACACCGCCACCGGCGAGCTGGGCTGGCGGGGCAAGGCCTGGCGGCTGCCGGACCCGCTGCACTACCCGAAGCTCGCCGCGGTGGCCAAGGGCGACCGGCAGTTCTTCGTGACCTGGTCCTACGGGAAGGTCGGCGACGGGCTGTCGCCGGCGAACACCTTCCTCGCACTCGATCTGTACGACGTCACGAACGGGAACCGGCGGCGCGTCGAGGTGCCCTGGTCCGGGGCCCCGAACGTCCTGACGACCGGACCGGACATCGTGATCAGCGACGGGAAGGCGAACAGCACCCTGGTCGACCCGGTCACCGGTGAGGTGTCCGAACTGAGCGCGGACAAGCTGAAGTACCCCAAGGGCTGCCCGGCCTGCAAGCAGCTCACCGAGGTGCACGGCCAGACCTCCGACGGCCTGCTGCTGGGCGGGGCACGGGAGTTCTGGGTGCACGGCGGCTGGTTCAGCCGGAACGTCGCGCCCAAGGGCACGGACAAGGGCAGCGGAGTGGTGACGTCGACGACCCCGGGCCAGGTGCTGGCGAAGTGGGCGCCCGCGAAGAAGACCAAGCGGGCGGCGACCCACGAGCTGTGGGCGGTGCACGACGCGGCGACCGGCGAGGTCCTCACCTCGGTGGAGTGCCACAGGCCCGCCATAAAGCCGGGGCGTTTCCCGCAGGCGGTCCTCTCCCCCTCGGGCGACTACCTGATCGCCGGGAACCTGGCCTTCGACCTGAAGGCGAAGCAGGGCCGCTGCTTCGAGGACGAGGGCGGCGCCGCCCATCTGACGCTGGCCACGGTGACGGACGACGGCATCGCGTACGGGGCCGAGAACGCGCGCGACGCCTCGGAGGCGCTGTCCGGCGGCGGGCTCCCGGTCTCGATGGACTTCGCCACCTGGAGCACCGACCGGCTGTCACGCAACGCGCGGCTGCCGGGGACGGAGACGACCGGGGTCGGGGTGTTCCGCTGGACCGACCGGCAGGACCGCACGCATCTGATCGGCTACCCGCGCACCGGCTGAATCCGGGGCGCGCGGCGGGCCCCGGTCAGAGACCGCCGGCCTCGCGGCCCGCTCGCTGCCAGGGGCGGCACAGGAGCAGGAAGCAGGCCACCGCCGCCACCGCGCACACCACCTGGACCACGGCCATCGGAACGGCCGTGTCCTCCCCCGCGATGCCGACCAGCGGGGAGGCCACGGCGCCGATGAGGAACGAGGTGGTGCCGAGCAGCGCGGAGGCGGAGCCCGCCGCGTGCTTGGTGCGCATCAGGGCCTGGGCGTTGGTGTTCGGCATCGCGAGGCCCATCGCCGACATCAGGACGAAGAGCCCGGCGGCGACCGGTACGAGACCGACCTCGCCGAAGACGCCGGTCGTCATGAGCAGCAGCGCGACGGCGGCCAGCACGATCACCGCGAGGCCGAAGCCGAGCACCTTGTCGAGGCTGATCCGGCCCACGAGCAGCTTGCCGTTGATCTGCCCGACGGTGATGAGGCCGATCGAGTTGAGCCCGAAGAGCAGGCTGAAGGTCTGCGGCGAGGCCCCGTAGATCTCCTGCACGACGAACGGGGAGGCGGCGATGTACGCGAACAGGACCGCGAAGGCGAGCCCGCCCGCGACCATGTAGCCGGTGAAGACCCGGTCGGCGAGCAGCCCCCGCATGGTGCGCAGGGCGTCGGTGACGCCGCCGGTGTGGCGGTCGGCGGGCGGCAGCGTCTCGTGGAGCCATTTCCAGACGACCAGGGTGAGCACGATGCCGACGGCGGTCAGCACGACGAAGATGCCCCGCCAGTCGGTGATCCGCAGGACCTGCCCGCCGATCACCGGGGCGATGACCGGGGCGACGCCGGAGATCAGCATCAGGGTGGAGAAGAACCGGGCCATCTCCACGCCGTCGTAGAGGTCGCGCACCACGGCCCGCGCGATGACGATGCCGGCCGCGCCGGCGAGCCCCTGGAGGAGGCGGAAGCCGATGAGGAGTTCGGCGGTGGGGGCCAGGGCGCAGATCGCCGTGGCGAGGACGTAGACGACCATGCCGAGGAGCAGCGGCTTGCGGCGGCCCCAGCGGTCGCTCATCGGTCCGACGACGAGCTGGCCGAGCGCCATGCCGGCCAGGCACGCGGTCAGGGTGAGCTGGACGGTGGCGGCGGGGGCGCCCAGGGAGTCGGTGACGGCGGGGAGCGCGGGGAGGTACATGTCCATGGACAGCGGCGGCAGTGCGGTGAGTCCGCCGAGGACCATGGTGACCAGGAGGCCGGTGCGCCGGGTGGTCCTCGCCGCCGGGCCGGGGAGTCCGGCGGGGGCGGTGACCTGCGGGGCGGCCGGGTCGACGGAGAGGGCGCCCGCGTCCCCGTGCGGGACCGGCCGGCCGTCGGCCCCGGTCCCGGTGGTGGGTATGTGTGCTGACTGGGCCCGGCTGCCGCCGCTGTCCGGCATTCTCGTCTCCACATCGTTGAATACGCATCTATGCTCTCAGCTCGACCGGAGTGGTCGATACCTTTTTCGGGCGGGCTGGGGTGGCGGGCATGAGTGGGACGGTGCGCTGGGGTGTTCTGGCGACGGGCGGCATAGCCGCGACTTTCACGGCGGACGTACAGGGGCTTCCCGACGCCGAGGTGGTGGCGGTGGCCTCGCGCACGGAGGCCTCGGCGCGGGACTTCGCCGAGCGGCACGGGATCGGGCGGGCCTACGGCAGCTGGGCGGAGCTGGTCGCCGACGACGAGGTGGACGTGGTGTACGTGGCCACCCCGCACTCGGCGCACCACGCGGCGGCCGGGCTGGCGCTGCGGGCCGGAAAGCATGTGCTGTGCGAGAAGGCGTTCACGCTCAACAGCCGGGAGGCGAAGGAGCTGGTGGCGCTCGCGCGGGACCGCGGTCTCTTCCTGATGGAGGCCATGTGGACCTATCTCAACCCGGTGGTCCGCCGCCTCACCGAGCTGGTCCGGGACGGGGCGATCGGCGAGATCCGGACCGTACAGGCGGACTTCGGCTTCGCGGGCGACTTCGCTCCCGGGCACCGGTTGCGCGATCCGGACCTGGGCGGCGGGGCGCTGCTGGACCTCGGGGTCTACCCGGTGTCGTTCGCGCATCTGCTGCTGGGCGAGCCGGACCGGGTGCGGGCCGACGCGTTGCTGTCCCCGGAGGGCGTCGACCTGAACACGGGGATGCTGCTCGGCTGGGACTCCGGCGCGACCGCGCTGCTCTCGTGCTCGATCGTCGGCCACCACCCGACGGCGGCCACCGTCATCGGCACGGCCGGGCGGATCGACCTCCCGCGCGACTTCTTCCACCCGGACCACTTCGTCCTGCGGCGGGCGGGCGCGGAGCCGGAGACGATCACCTCGGGGCCGGGACCGCGGGGGCTGACGGGCATGCAGTACGAGGCCGCCGAGGTGATGCGGGCGGTGCGGGCGGGCGAGAGCGAGTCCCCGCTCGTCCCGCTGGAGGGTTCGCTGGCGGTGATGCGGACGCTCGACGCGGTACGGGACCGTATCGGCGTCCGCTACCCGGCGGACCGCTGAGCCCGCTGACGCGGGCGTGAGGCTCTACGCGGGCGTGAGCCCGGGGTTTCCCGCCTCGGTGACGAAGGAGGCCGCCGTGGTGAGCGGCGCTCCGGGGGTCGTGACCGCCGCCACCGTACGGAAGTCGGCGCGCGCCTCCTTCGTTCCGAGGGTGACGAGCGCGTAGCCGCGCCGCCCGTTGTAGTGCTTCAGGTGCGGGTTGGCGCGGGTCTGGTTCTCCCAGTTGGCGGGCCGGTCCGCGCCGTCCTTGCCGCTGCTGATGGACGTGGTGACGATCTCCGTGCCGACGGTGCGCGAGGCGGGGTCGTCGAAGTCCTTCTTCAGGTCGAAGGCGTAGGAGACGTGGACGTCGCCGGTGAGGACCATGAGGTTGTCCACGCCGGCGGCCTCGGCCCCGGCCAGCACCCGCTGCCGGGAGGCCGGGTAGCCGTCCCAGGAGTCCATGGAGAGCTTGAAGGCGTCGGTGGGCACATTGCGCCGCCGGGCGAAGGTGACCTGCTGCGGGACGACGTTCCAGGTGGCGTCCGACGCGCGCCAGCCGTCGAGCAGCCAGCGCTCCTGGGCGGCCCCGGTCATGGTGCGCGCGGGGTCCTCGGACTCGGGTCCCGGGGTGCGCCAGCCGTCGCCGTACGCCTGGTCGCTGCGGTACTGGCGGGTGTCGAGGATGTCGAACTGGGCGAGCCGCCCGAACGTCAGGCGGCGGTAGAGCCGCATGTCGGGTCCGGTGGGGCGCTGCGGGGTGCGCAGCGGCTGGTTCTCCCAGTACGCGCGGTACGCGGCGGCCCGGCGCAGCAGGAACTCCTCGGGCGGGACGTCGTTCTCGGGGGTGCCGCCCGCGTAGTTGTTCTCGGTCTCGTGGTCGTCCCAGGTCACGACGAAGGGGTGGGCGGCGTGGGCGGCGCGCAGGTCCGGGTCGGACTTGTAGAGGGCGTAGCGCAGCCGGTAGTCCTCCAGCGTGACCGTCTCGCGGTTGTAGTGCGCGGGAAGTCTGCGGTCGGTGTAGCCGCGGGCGCCGCCGGTGGCGGTGACGGCGTACTCGTAGAGGTAGTCGCCGAGGTGGAACACGACGTCGACGTCCTCGGCGGCGAGGTGGCGGTGGGCGGTGAAGTACCCGTCGTGGTACGCCTGGCAGGAGACGGCGGCCAGGGTCAGGGAGCTGGTGCGGGCTCCGGGGGCCGGGGCGGTGCGGGTGCGGCCGGCCGGGCTGGTCCAGTTGCCGGTGCGGAAGCGGTAGTAGTAGACCCGGCCGGAGTCGAGGCCCTGGACCTCGGCGCGGACGCTGTGGGCGAACTCGGGGTGGGCGGTGACCGATCCGCGCCGCTCGACACGGCGGAAGCTCTCGTCCCGGGCCACCTCCCAGCGCACCTCGACCCGGCGTCGCGGCAGTCCGCCGCCCGGCTCGTAGGGGCGGGGGGCGAGCCGGGTCCAGATCAGGACGGACGTCGGGTGCGGGTCGCCGGAGGCGACGCCGAGGGTGAACGGGTCCTCGGTGATCCGGCGGGCGTCGAGTTCGGCGGCGCTCGCCGTGCCGGCGGCGGGAAGGTTCACGGCGAAGGCGAGCGCGGCGGCGGCTCCGGTGACGGTCAGGAAGCGCCTGCGTCCCACGCCCGGTTCGAGCAGCCGTGCGGCGGCGCGGAGTTCGGTCGCCCGTGTGCTCTGATCGGGCGTCATGATGATCTGTGCGGCTGTCATATGCCCCTCCTCAGCCCGGATGCTGTCGGGCTTCATGGCAGCCGCACGCGACGACGCACCGTTGTCGCGTGCACAACATCCGCATGGCGGGTCGATGAGCACCCCGTGCCCCGTGCACCGATCCGTCCCGTACGCTGCCGGGCCATGAACACTGAGCAGACCGGCCGGAAAGTCGCCGTCGTCACGGGTGCGGGATCAGGGATCGGGCGGGCCGTCGCGCTCGCCCTCGCGAGCACGGGCTGGTCGCTCGCGCTCGCCGGGCGGCGGGCCGAGCCGCTGGCGGAGACGGCGGCCGCCGCCGGGGACACCGAGGCGCTGTGCGTC
>NZ_NTGZ01000122.1 GCF_002551245.1 Streptomyces sp. rh34 | reverse complement strand
AGATGTGTATAAGAGACAGGCGAACAGCACGGCAGCCCCGGCGGCGAGCGCCCCGGCGCCCCCGATCACCAGGTAGGTGCTGTCGCTGGAGCCCCCCGTCTCGGCCAGCACCTCGTCCGAGCCCGCCGCGTTCGCCTGCGGGGCGTTGCCCTCAGCCTTCTCCGCCGGGGCGGCCGGGGCGGCGGCGGTGACCTTCGCCCCGGTGTTCGCGTCGCCGTCCCCGTGGCCGTTGTGCTCGACCGACGACTTCTCGGAACCCGCGGCGATCGCGTCCTCGGACGGGGCGGAGGGGGCCGGGGCCTCGGCGCCGGAGTCGTCTCCGGACCCCTGCTGCCCCTCCTCCTTCTCCGCTCCCCCGCCGGCCGAAGCACCGCCGAACGTCACGTCGGAGCAGGCGTAGAACGCCTCGGGGGAGTCGGAGCGCTGCCAGACCGTGTAGACCAGCTGCCGCCCGGAGCGCTCGGGGACGGTCCCGTCGAAGACGTACGAGCCGTTCTCCAGCACCGGGTCGGTGGCCTCGGCGAAGGGCTTCGCCTCCAGGTCCGACCAGGCCAGCGGCTTCGTGGGGTCGTACCCCGGCTTGGTGAGGTACAGCTCGAACGAGCCCCTGTGCGGGGCCGTCGCACGGAACCGGAACGTGTGCTCGCCGGCCGACATCGCGGTGGCCGGCCAGTCGGCGCGCGGGAGGTCGAGCCCCTTGAACTTGTCGTTGGCCGCGCTGCACAGCTTGCCGTCCGGGATCAGCTCACGGTGCTTTCCCGCCGCGTTGGCGATGTTCACCCCGTTCCAGTCGTACAGCGCCTGGGTCCCGCCCGCCGCGACCGCCGCCCGGCACGCCGCCGACGCGGGGCTCTCCGGCCCCTCCGCGAAACACGCGGACACCCGGCTCACCGGGTCGGTGAGCGAACCGTGCGCGACGGCCGGGGCGGAGGCCAGCCCGGCCAGTGCGAGCGGTGCGAAACCGAGGGCGAGGACACCGGCGGCCTTGCGACGAGCGGTCATGGATGGATCTCCTTCGAGACGGCACAGCTGTGAGGGTGGCGCTCAGCAAGCTAGCCGCTCGGAAGGGAGAAAAGGCCTGATGGGAGGGGGTGGTGACGATCTTTATGGTCGTCTTAAGGAAGGGTTAGGCGTGGGCTCAGACAGCCCCGGCGCCGCGTGCCGCCTCACCCCGTCCAGCGGTAGCGGCGCTCCGGCCGGCCCGTGCCTCCGTAGCGCAGGGTCACCTCGGCCCGGCCCGTTCCGGCGAAGAACTCCAGGTAGCGGCGGGCGCTCACCCGGGACAGCGCCCCCACCTCGGCGCACTCCGACGCCGACAGTCCCTCGGGGTGGTCGCGCAGGGCACGTTCCACCAGCTCGGCCGTGGGTGCGGCCAGGCCCTTCGGCAGCTCGCGCGAGCCGGGCGGGCGGGTGCCGAAGATCTGGTCGACGTCCTCCTGGCGGGCCTCTCCCAGCTTGTCCAGGCGGGTGCGCAGCGAGGCGACATGGCGCATCTGCTCCTGGAGCGCGGACCGGCTGAACGGCTTGATCAGGTAGTGCAGGGCCCCCGCCCGCAGCGCCGCCCGGATCACCCCCGCGTCCCGGGCCGCCGTGATGAACAGGGCGTCCGCGCTGGGGCGCGACGCGTCCTGCTCCTCCGCCGCGCGCAAGGCGCGCAGTACCCCGATCCCGTCCATATCGGGCAGATAGATGTCCAACAGCACCAGATCGGGGCGCAGCCGCTCGGCCGCACGCAAGGCGTCGGCCCCGTTGTGCGCCACCCCGACGACCGCGAAGCCGTCCATGGCGGACACGTAGCGGCTGTGCAGTTTCGCGACCATGAAGTCGTCGTCCACCACCAGCACTGTTGTCACGCCGCCACGCTAGGCGGCGACCGCAATGACCACAACGTCCGTTGGTACCGGAAGAGAGACAGCTTCTTCACGCGCAGGCAACATGTGGGCCACTTCACAGCGAAAGGCGGAACCTGTGCGAATGCGCACTCTCCTCGCCCTGTTCGGGGCCGCGTTGCTGGTGGTGGTGGGGCCACCGCTGCTGTCCACCGGTGACGGTGCCGACACCGGCACCCAGATTCCCGGGCTCCGCTTCATGGTCCCCAACACACCCGGCGGCGGCTACGACATCACCGCGCGCACCCTGGCCAAGAACGCCGAGGACGCCGGACTCACCCACAACATCGAGGTGTTCAACCTGCCGGGCGCCGGCGGAACGGTCGGCCTGACCCGGCTCGTCGGCGAACACGGCAACGGCAAGCTCGCGCTCTCCATGGGTCTCGGCGTCGTCGGAGCCGTCCACACCAACAAGTCCCCGAGCACGCTGGCCGACACCACCCCGATCGCCCGGCTCACCGAGGAGCCGGACATCGTCGTCGTCTCCAAGGACTCCCCGTACCGGACCATCGCCGACCTGCTCGCCGCCTGGAAGAAGGACCCGGGCCGCGTCCCGGTCGGCGGCGGCTCCTCGCCCGGCGGCCCGGACCACCTCGCCCCGATGCTCATGGCGCAGGCGGCAGGCATCTCCCCGAGGACGGTCAACTACGTCCCGTTCGACGGCGGCGGCGAACTCCTCGCCTCCATCCTCGGCGACAAGGTCGGCTTCGGGGTCTCCGGCCTCGGCGAGTACCGCGACCAGATCGAGGCGGGCGAGCTGCGGCTGCTCGCCGTGACCGGTCCGAAGCGGGTGCCGGGCCTCGACGCCCCCACCCTGCGCGAAGCGGGACTCGACACCGAGTTCACCAACTGGCGCGGCGTCGTCGCCCCGCCCGGCCTCTCGCCGGCCGAACGCGACAAGCTCACCGGCCTCATCCGCGAAGTCCACGGCTCGAAGCAGTGGAAGGAGTCGATGGAGAAGAACGGCTGGGACGACGCCCTCCTCATCGGCGAACCCTTCGGCGACTTCCTCGACGAGCAGAACCAGCGTGTCGCCACCGTTCTCAAGGAGCTGGGGCTGTGACCACCGAACCCACCGACGCCGCGGGACAGCCGAGCGCCGAAGCCGAACAGGAGGAGAGCACTGTCCTCTCCTGGCTGCGCGAGCACTCCGAACTCGGCGTCTGCGTCCTGCTGTTCGCGCTCGGCGTGCTCGTCCTCACCGACGCCTTCACCATGAGCGTCGACATCGCCCAGCGCGGCCCCGTCGGCCCCCGGACGGTCCCCTTCGTCATCGGCGGTCTGTTCCTCCTCATCTCCGTCCTGCTCGCCGGCGACGTCCTGCGCGGCGGACGTGGCGAGGCGGAGGGCGGCGAGGACGTCGACCTCGACGAACCGGCCGACTGGCGCACCGTGCTCCTGCTCACCGGGGTCTTCCTCGGCACCGCCGTCCTGATCGACCCGCTGGGCTTCCCGATCGCCGGGGCGCTGCTCTTCTGGGGCTCCGCCTACGCGCTCGGCAGCCGGCACCA
The DNA here is from genome assembly GCF_002551245.1 of Streptomyces sp. rh34. Lineage (GTDB taxonomy): Bacteria > Actinomycetota > Actinomycetes > Streptomycetales > Streptomycetaceae > Streptomyces. The sequence goes on along the minus strand of NZ_NTGZ01000122.1, from coordinate 18,598 downwards.
CGGCCGGGACCCGCTCATCGCGGCCGGCATCTCCCTCGCCACCTATTTCGTCTTCGACAACCTGCTCGGTGTCCCCCTTCCGGGCGGCCCGCTGATGGGGGTGCTCTGACCGATGGATTCCCTCAACTCCCTCATCGACGGCTTCGGTACCGCGCTCACCCCGATGAACCTGCTCTGGGCCGCGATCGGCGTCCTGCTCGGCACCGCGATCGGCGTGCTCCCCGGCATCGGCCCGGCGATGGCCGTGGCGCTGCTGCTCCCCGTGACGTACGGACTCGACCCGACCGGCGCGTTCATCATGTTCGCCGGGATCTACTACGGCGCCATGTTCGGCGGCTCCACCACCTCGATCCTCCTCAACACCCCCGGGGAGAGCGCGGCCGTGGTCGCCGCGATCGAGGGCAACCCGATGGCGAAGGGCGGACGCGGCGCCCAGGCGCTCGCCGCCGCCGCGATCGGTCACTTCGCCGGCGGCATGATCGGCACGATTCTGCTGGTCGTCCTCGCCCCGACCGTCGCCTCCCTCGCCATCGGCATCGGCGCGCCCGACTACTTCGCCATCATGGTGCTGGCCTTCATCGCCGTCACCTCCGTCCTCGGCGCCTCCCGCATCCGCGGCATCGCCTCGCTCCTCATCGGCCTCACCATCGGACTCGTCGGCCTTGACCAGATGACCGGCCAGCAGCGCCTGACCTTCGGCTCGCTCCAACTGGCCGACGGCGTCGACGTGGTCATCGTCGCGGTCGGACTCTTCGCGATCGGCGAAGCTCTCTGGGTCGCCGCCCACCTGCGCCGCTCCACCGGAAAGCCGATCCCCGTCGGCAGGCCGTGGCTCGGCCGCGCCGACCTGAGGCGCACCTGGAAGCCCTGGCTGCGCGGCCCCGTCATCGGCTTTCCCTTCGGGGCGATCCCGGCGGGCGGCGCGGAGATCCCCACCTTCCTCAGTTACGTCACCGAGAAGCGGCTCTCCCAGCACCGCGACCAGTTCGGCAAGGGGGCCATCGAAGGCGTCGCCGGGCCCGAGGCCGCCGCCTCCGCCTCCGCCGCCGGAACCCTTGTCTCGATGCTCACGCTCGGGCTGCCCACCACCGCCGTCGCCGCCGTGATGCTGGCCGCCTTCCAGCAGTACGGAATCCAGCCGGGCCCCCTTCTGTTCGAACGCGAACCGGAGCTGGTCTGGGGCCTCATCGCCTCGCTCTTCGTCGGCATGGTGCTGCTGCTCGCCCTCAACCTGCCGCTCGCCCCCGTCTGGGCGAAGCTCCTGCGGATCCCGCGCCCCTATCTGTACGCGGGCATCCTCTTCTTCGCCGCCGTCGGCGCGTACGCGGTCGGCGGCGAGTCCCTCGACCTGGTGATCCTCCTGATCATCGGGCTGATCGGGTTCGGGATGCGGCGCTACGGACTGCCGGTGCTGCCCGCCGTCATCGGGGTGATCCTCGGCCCGGCCGCCGAACAGCAGCTGCGCCGCGCGCTCCAGATCAGCGACGGCAGTGTGACCGGCCTGGTCAACACCCCGTTCTCCGTCACCGTCTACGCGATCGTGGTGCTGATCGTGGCCTGGCCGCTGATCGGCCGGATCGTACGGCCGCGCGGTGGCCGCAAGACGGCAGAGGAGTCCCGCACGGTCGGTGGCGGCTGAGAGTATCGGCACCATGACCACGATCGACTGGGACGCGGCCGCCGGATCCTTCGACGAGGAGCCCGACCACGGGCTCCTCGACCCGGTGGTGCGCGATGCCTGGGCCGGGCGGCTGGAGGGCTGGCTGCCCGGCACCCGCGCCGACGTGCTGGACCTGGGGTGCGGCACCGGCAGCCTCTCGCTGCTCGCCGCGGGCCAGGGGCACCGCGTCACCGCCGTCGACCGCTCGCCCCGCATGGCCGACCGGGCCCGTGCCAAGCTCGCCGGGACCGGTGCGGAGGTCCTCGTCGGGGACGCCGCCCGGCCCCCGGTCGGGGAGCGGGCGTTCGACGTCGTCGTGGCCCGGCACGTCATCTGGCTGCTGCCCGACCCGGCGGCGGCCCTGGAGCACTGGTTCGGCCTGCTGAAGCCGGGCGGGCGGCTCGTTCTCGTCGAGGGGGTGTGGGGCGGCGCCGGCCTGTCCGCCACCGCGCTCACCGCCCTGCTCTCCGCGCACACCGAGCGCGTCCACCACGAGGACCTGGCCCCCGACTCCCGGCTGTGGGGCAAGGAGGTCGACGACGAGCGTTATGCGCTGGTCGCCCGCGCGATGCCGCCCCACCGGCACACCGAGGTCGTCGACGTCCATCTGATCCTGCGCCGCGGCCCGGACGTCCTGCTGGCCCGCCGTTCCGACACCGGCTATGCGGACGGGCTGCTCCACATGCCCTCCGGCCACGCGGAGGACGGCGAGGACGTCCGCGAGGCGATGATCCGGGAGGCCGCCGAGGAGATCGGCCTCGCTCTGGAGCCCGAGGAGCTGCGGGTGGCCCTCGTGATGCAGCACCGGGGCCCCGGCGGCGGGGCGCGCATGGGCTGGTTCTTCGTCGCGGAGTACGACCCGGCCCGCCCGCCGCGCAACGCGGAGCCGGAGAAGTGCTCCGAGCTGGCCTGGTTCCCGCTGGCCGCCCTGCCGGACGACATGGTCGCGTACTGCCGTGCGGGCCTGGACGGATACCGGGCGGGCGAGCACTTCATGATCCACTGGCACCGGGACGGGGAGCCGGTCGCGTACGTTCCCGGCGGCGCCGGCCGCGCCGTCCCGCTGCCCGCCGCCGAGCGGATCACCGGGCGGGTGCACCACATCGAGCTGTGGGTGGCGGACCTGGCGGAGGCGGAGCGCGGTTGGGGCTGGCTGCTGGGCCGGCTCGGCCATGTCCCGTACCAGCGCTGGGCCCAGGGCCGCAGCTGGCGGCGCGGTGACGCGTACGTCGTGCTGGAGCAGTCTCCCGACCTGGCCGCCGGCGGACACGACCGCCGCCGCCCCGGGCTCAACCACCTGGCATTCCACGTCGCGGACCGGGCCGCCCTGGACGCCCTGACGGCCGAGGCCCCGGCGTACGGCTGGCGGCTGCTGTTCCCCGACCGCCACCCGTACGCGGGCGGCGAGGGGCATTGCGCCGCCTATCTGGAGGACCCGGCGGGGTACGAGGTGGAACTCGTCGCCGAGTCCCGGCCCCGCCCCTGAGCCGCCCGGCGGTTCGTCCGGGTCCCGCCCCCGTGCCTGACGGGGTATTCAGCCGAGCAGGCCGGTCAGCCCCTCGGTCCGGGCCAGGCGTTCCAGCTCGGTGAGGGCCCGGACCGCCGCCCCGGCCGCCGCCGGATCGCGCCCGGCCAGGCCGCTCTCGGCGAACTCGTCCTCGTCCAGCCGCAGGACCGTCGCGCCGTCCGCCGAGACCCACAGGTCCAGGTCCAGGTCCTCGACCGCCAGCACCCCGTCCGCGAGCACGGCGGGCCGGGTGATGTCGCAGTACCAGCCCTTGAGCCCGCCGTCGCCGGCGCGGACCTCCTTCACCGCGAACCACCGGTCCCGCCAGTAGTGCTCGGTGAAGACGTCCCCCGGCTCGAACCGGACGAAGCCGAAGTCCCGCGCCCCGGGCGCGGCCCACGGCGCCCGGACGGTGACGCGGACGCCGTCGTCCCGGACCAGCTCCGCCGGATACCTGATCTTGGTGCGGCCGGCCTTGGACAGGGCGACGACCAGGCCCTGCGTACGGTCCGCGCGGGGCTCAGAGGGTGCGGACATGGCGCACCTCCGTCGCGCAGACCGTGTAGCCGAACCACTGGTTGACGGCCAGCATCGGGCCGTTGCCGGTGTCGTTGGAGGTGTAGGCGTCCGTGTATCCGGCCGCCCGCGCCCGGTGCAGCGAGTCGTTCTTCGCGAGCTTCGCCAGGCCCCGGCCCCGGAAGTCCCGCAGAGTGCCGGTCATGGAGCTCAGATACGTCCGCAGGCCGTCGGTGGTGGCCGCGCTGAACGACGCCACCTTCCCGTCCACCAGCGCCACCGAGGTGAGCCCCTGGTCGAAGGCCGGGTGTCGCCAGATGTTCGTCAGCCAGTCCTCGTAGTCGTCCATCCGCGAGGTGATGTCGCCCGGCTCGTCCGCCGTCACCTCGGCGTCGGCCCGGAACAGCGGCCGGGGATCGTCGGCGAAGTCGGAGCCCGGCCGCAGCTCGACGCCGGCCGGCAGCTCCTGACGCGGAGGCAGGGTGCCGCCCGCGAGGTCCAGGTGCTGGAAGTGCGCGGAGCGGCTGGGCCGGTACCCCCGCTTACGGGCGAACTCCAGGCTCTCCGGGTTGTCCAGGACCCACGCGTACAGGACCGTGGCCCCGGCCTCGGCCAGGTGCTCCTCCGCCGTGCGCAGCAGCAGCGAACCCGCGCCACGGTGGGTGCGGCCGGGCAGCGTCTGCGGCGTGAAGTACCCCTGCCCCGGCTCCGGACTCTCGTGGGCGATGCCCGCCTGCGCCGTGGCGATGATCTCCCCGTCCTCCTCGGCGACCAGCAGCCGGTAGTGCCGGTCCGGATGGGCGTGTGCCAGGTCGTGGACGACCTGTTCGGGGGTGGCCACCATCCAGGGGACCGAGGCCCGGCGGGAACGGGTCCACGCCTCCGCGTCGGACGGCCGGAAATCGCGCACGATCACAGTCATGCGGTGGACCGTATGCGCAGTCGCGCCCCGAACGCCTCCCCTTTTTCCGCCGGTGGGGGAGAATCGGCCCGTGACTGACAAGATCGTCCTCGACCCGGACTCCGGCATCGCGCCGTACGAGCAACTGCGCACCCAGCTCTCCGAACTGGCCCGTTCCGGCGCGCTTCCCGTCGGCCACCGGCTCCCGACCGTACGCGGCTTCGCCGAGGAGCTGGGCCTCGCCGCCAACACCGTCGCCAAGGCCTATCGGGCCTTGGAAGCGGACGGGGTGATCGAGACCCGGGGGCGTAACGGAACCTTCGTCGCGGCCGCCGGGGGAGCGGCCGGACAGCGGGCCGCGACCGCCGCGCGGGTGTACGCGGAGACCGCCGAGCGGCTCGGCCTCACCCGGCAGCAGGCCCTGTCGCTGGCCGAGGACGCGGTGCGCGTCGCGTACGGGGACTGAAGCGTCACGCGGGGCGCGGAGCGGCCGACCGGCTGTTACAGGTACAGCCCCGCGTCGGCCCCCTCGTCCTGCTTCGGCACCGAGGCGGGGCCGATGCCCCGGCGCAGCGCGTACAGCTCGGCGAGGGAGTTGCCCTCCCGGCCCACCCCTTCGTCCGTGCCCAGCCAGGACACCGACTCCTGACGGGTCAACGGGCCGACCTCGATCCTGGCCAGACAGCGGCCGGGCCGTACGACCGCCGGGTGCAGCCGCTCCAGGTCCTCATTGGTGGTGACCCCCACCAGCACGTTGCGGCCCTGGCCCAGCAGGCCGTCCGTCAGGTTCAGCAGCCGGGACAGGGCCTGGCCCGCCGTGTGCTTGGCCTCGCCGCGGATCAGCTCGTCGCAGTCCTCCAGGAGCAGCAGCCGCCACCGCCCCTTCGCCGTGCCGTCGTCCTCGCCGATCGCGATGTCCATCAGATAGCCGACGTCGTTGAAGAGCCGCTCGGGGTCCAGCACACAGTCGACCTGGCACCAGTCGCGCCAGGAACGGGCCAGGGTGCGCAGCGCGGACGTCTTGCCGGTGCCGGGCGGGCCGTGCAGCAGGAGCAGCCGGCCCGCGATGGCGTCCGGCGTCACCTTCATCAGCCGGCCCATCGCATCGGCCACCGGCGCGGTGTAGTTGGGGCGGACCTCGTCCCAGCTTCCGGCGGTGATCCGGCGGGTGGTGCGGTACGGGCCGCGGCGCGGGGAGACGTACCAGAAGCCCATGGTCACGTTGTCGGGCTGGGGCTCCGGCTCGTCCTGCGCCCCGTCCATGGCCTGGCCGAGGACCTTCTCCGCCAGTTCCTCGCTGGTCGCGGTGACGGTGACGTCCGCGCCCCGGTTCCACCGGGATGCCAGCAGGGTCCAGCCCTCGCCCTCCGCGAGCGTCGCGCTGCGGTCGTCGTCGCGGGCGGTCCGCAGCACCGTGGCGTCCGGCGGCAGCAGCGTCGCCCCGGACTTGACCCGGTCGAGGGAGGAGCTGTGCGAGTACGGCTGCTCGCCCGTCGTGAAGCGGCCGAGGAAGAGCGCGTCGACGACATCGGACGGTGAATCGCTGTCGTCGACGGTGAGCCGGATCGGCAGAGCGGATTCGGGGGAGTCAGGCATGGCGCCCATGATCCGCCACGGGATGTCCCCGTGCACCCGGGTTTCGCAGGCTCGCGTGCCCGGCCGACGGCGCGTCGGAAAACGACGGAGCGACAGCGGAACGTCAAGGAGCGCCCGTTGAACCTTCGGGGGCGGACGGAAGCACGCCATCCCTATTTTTGGCATGAACACTTCCAATGCGGGGTGGGTGCTGCTACTACGGAGTAGGTCGATATCCCCTGCTCAAGGAGGTCCCATGAAAATGTCCAGACTCGTGGCGTTCTCGTCCTCTCTCCTGCTCGGCGCCGCTCTGGCCCTCACCGGTGCGGGGGTCGCGAACGCCGACTCGTCCGCCGCGGCCGTCGACTACGTCGCCCTCGGTGACTCGTACTCCTCCGGCGTCGGGGCCGGCAGCTACGACGGCTCCAGCTGCAAGCGCAGCAGCCGCGCCCACCCCGCCCTCTGGGCGGCCGCCAACTCCCCCTCCTCGTTCGACTTCGCCGCCTGTTCCGGCGCCCGGACCGGCGACGTCACGGGCAGTCAGCTCGGCCGGGTGAACGCCTCGACCGACCTCGTCTCGATCTCCGTCGGCGGCAACGACGCCGGCTTCGCCGACGTCATGACGACCTGTGTCCTGCAGTCCGAGGCCACCTGCCTCAGCCGGATCGCCACCGCCCGCGCCTACGTCGACTCCACCCTGCCCGGCAGGCTCGACTCCGTGTACACGGCCATCCGCTCCAAGGCCCCCTCCGCGCAGGTCGTCGTCCTCGGCTACCCCCGCTTCTACCAGCTCGGCGGCGGCTGCATCGCCGGTCTGAGCGAGAAGGAGCGCTCCGCCATCAACGGGGCGTCCGACCACCTGAACACGGCCACCGCCAAGCGTGCGGCGGACCACGGCTTCACCTTCGGCGACGTCAGGACGACCTTCGCCGGTCACGAGATCTGCTCGGGCAACTCCTGGCTGCACAGCGTGAACTGGCTCAATATCGGTGAGTCCTACCACCCCACCGCCGCCGGACAGTCGGGCGGCTATCTTCCGGTCCTCAACTCCGCTCTCTGACCGGAGGCCCGGCGCTTCCGGCCGGAGCGTTCCGCCACCCGCCGTCCCCCACGCGGCATGCGTGGGGGGCGACCGGGCGAGCCCTCCGAACCGCGCGAACCACCCGAACGGCCCGAAGTCGCCCTGGAATCGCGCGGATTCGGTAACGAGGCGTCAACCTCCGTATGTGTGTGCGTAATCCTGTGGCCGGGATACACGGGTGTCACCGCGGGACGATAGGGTTAACCTGCCCGGACCGGGTGCCCTTGTACGGGTGGGGAGTGACATGGAACAGATAACGGTGCGAAGCAGGCCGCGTGTGCCTGCCATCACATGCGGGAGCGGTGCGACCAGTACGCGCCTCGACCGCCATCTCGCGGTGCTCGGCGGCCCTGTCGTCCCGCAGCGCGAGTCGGCGGAAGCGACGCTGCTCATGCGTGAGCTGACCTCGCGCGATGCCGCGCACACCCGCAGGAGCAGGAGCGCACGCGTGTCGCTCTTCGCGCCGCTGCGGCGACTGCGGCGCTCGCTCTTCGGCAGCCGCCGCTGACCCACGGCGTCGCCCGTCCGGACCGGCCCGCCGCCCGGGACGGTTCAGACGATCACCCCGTCCCGGCGCAGCACCGATGTCTGCTCGTCCGTCATCCCCACGGCTCGCAGCAGCGCATCGGTGTGCTCACCCAGCGCCGGTACGGCACCCATCCGTGCCTCCTCGCTCCCCGGCAGCGTGATCGGCGGCAGCAGCGCCCGCAACGGCCCCACCGGTGACCCCACCTCCCGCCACCGGTCCCGTGCCGCGAGCTGCGGATGCGCCGCCACATCGGCCACCGTGTTCAGCCGGGCACAGGCGATGCCCGCCGCCTCAAGACAGGCCAGCGCCTCCCGCCCCGTCAGGCCCGCCAGCGCCCGGCCCACCACCTCGTCGGTCCGCTCCCGGTGCGCGGTGCGTGCCGCGTTCGTCGCGAAGTCCGGGTGGTCCGCCAACTCGGGCCGCACGAGCACCTGTTCCGCCAGCCGCCGCCACTCCCGGTCGTTCTGCACGGACAGCAGCACCTGCTCCCCGTCGGCCGTCACGTAGGCGTCGTACGGGGCGATCACCGAGTGCGCGAGGCCGGTGCGCGCCGGGGGAGCGGAGCCGTGCGTCCCCTGGTGCAGCGGGTGACCCATCCACTCGGCCAGCGCGCCCAGCATGGAGACCTCCACCGGGCCGCCCCGCCCGGTGTTCGCCCGCCGCAGCAGCGCCGCGAGCACCCCGGAGAACGCGTACATCCCCGCCGCGATGTCCGCCGCGGGAATGCCCGCCTTCACCGGCCGGTCCGCCGTCCCCGTCACCGAGACCAGGCCGGCCTCGCACTGCACGAGCATGTCGTAGGCCCGCTTGTGCGCGTACGGTCCCTCCGCGCCGTAGCCGGAGATGTCGACCGCCACCAGGCGTGGGTGCGCCGCGCAGAGCGAAGCGGCGTCGAGCCCGAGCCGGGCCGCCGCCCCCTGGGCCAGATTCTGGACGAACACATCGGCCCCGGCGACGAGTTCGCGGACCACCGCCAGTCCGCGCGGATCCTTCAGATCGACGGCGAGAGACTCCTTGCCGCGGTTGCACCAGACGAAGTGCGAGGCGAGACCGCGCGCCGCCGTGTCGTAGCCGCGCGCGAAGTCGCCGCCGTCCGGGCGCTCCACCTTGATGACCCTGGCTCCGAGGTCGGCGAGCTGGCGGGTGGCGAAGGGGGCGGCGACCGCCTGCTCGACGGCCACCACGGTGATGCCGTCGAGGGGAAGTGGCAAGGTGTTCATGACCCGTGCTTACCCCCTGACCGGCGCTTTGGCCACCTCCGGCCGCCCCGCGGACTCCCCGGCCGGCCGCTACAGCAGCGCGAACTGCCCCTCCGGGCCCTCCTCCTGGTGCCCGAGCACCGACGCGGGACGCCGTGCCGGGGGCGGCACCGGCAGCACCCCGGCAGCCCGCAGCTCGGCGGGCCCGATCAGCGGTCCCGCCTCCAGCGCCGCCCACAGCCCCTTCCGGGGCACCGCCGTGCCGTCCAGCAGAGCGAGCACGGTGATGAGTTCGAGCAGCTCCGAGGTCCACTCCCGGGGCCAGCCGCGCGCACCGACCGGGTCGAGACCGCCCGGGGGCGCCCCGTCCGGCCCCCGGCCCGTCGCCGCGGCGGCCCGGCGGCCGAACCAGAGCTCCAGCACCCGCGCCCCGCCCACCGTGAACTCCCAGGCCGCCGCGGGCACCGGCGAGATCCGGCCGTCGCCGACGACCAGCGCCTCGTCCCCGGACTCATGGACCAGCTCCGTGGGACGGGCCGGGAGGGCCGCCCGCACATAGGGCCTGCGCCCGCCCGGCAGCCGGGGGCGCTCCCCGCCCCGGGACCCGCGCAACTGGAGCCGCATCAGCTCCCGGCCGAGCGCCACCCCCGACGACCACACCTCCGCGTCGGCCGGCAACGGGACCCGGGGGCCGGTGGCGGAGGGCCGGGCGGCGGCCAGGACCCAGGCCAGCACCGCCTCCGGGGTGAACGCGTCCGGCTCCGCCGCGCCGTCGAGCCGCCCGCGCAGCAGATCCAGGAGCCCCGGCGCCAGGTTGGGTTCCGTGCCGCCGGGCCTGCGGTAGAGCGGCCTGATCCGGCCGGGCCGCCCGGCGGGGGAGTGCCCGTCGGGCAGCAGCGCGGTCACGGACAGGGCGGGCCCGGCATCCTCGGGTGCGGCGCTGTGCTCGACCGCGAAGAGCTGCCGCCCGTCGGCGACCCGCCACAGCTCCGGACGGGCCGCGTCGATCAGCCGGTGGTCGGGGAGCAGCCACTGTTCGTCGTAGGGGCCGTGCAGGATCCGTACGGGGTCGGGGCAGGGGCCCGGGGCCCGGGCGAAGCGGCCCGTTCCGGCGGACCGGCCGGGCAGGGCGGCGACCGAGGTGTGCGGCGTACGGGAGCGGGTGGGCACGAACAGCCGCTCCTGCTCGGCGGCGTCGGCGGCGGCCAGCCGTTCCCAGCGGGCCCGGAGCGCCACGGGGTCGGGGCCGCTCACCCAGGCGCGGCCGGTCCGCAGCGGCCGCACGGACCACGGCATCAGCTCGTCCAACGACAGGAGCCCGTCCTGCGACGGGAGCCCGTTTGGCGGCCGGGGCGTCCCCGGAGGCGAGGACCGGGCGTTCCCGTCGCCGCCGGCCGCCGCTGTCCCGTGCGCTGTCACCTGCCCGTCCTCCCCTGTCCGCCGTGACCCTTTCGCATCGTAACGGCGGGCGGCGCGCCCGTGGGGCGGGGTCAGTGGGCCTCCACCGTCACGGAGAAGGAGAACCGGTCGCCCCGGTAGCGGATCCGGGCCACGTCCACCACGCGCCCCTCCTCGTCGTACGTCACGCCCGTGTAGTGCAGGATCGGGCTGAGCAGCGGGACCTGGAGCAGCTCGGCGGTGACCGGGTCGGCGAGCCGGGCCTCCACCGTGTCGGTGATCCGGGAGATCCTCACCCCGACGACGTCGCGCAGGACCTTGGTCATCGGCCAGCGTTCGAGGTCGGCCACGTCGATCCGGGCGGCGATGTCGGGACGGACCGCGTTCTCCGCCCAGTTGGTGGGCTCGTCGCTCTCCCCGTCGCGGCGCAGCCGCCGGTAGCAGGTCACCTCGGCGCAGCCCGGGAAGAACTCGGCGAGATCACCGGGCACCGCCGTCGGGCCGTGGCCGAGAACGGTCGTCGCCTCCCCGGACTGCTGGGCCACGATCGCGTCGACCGAGCCCAGCAGCCGGACCGGGGAGACCCGCCGGGCGCGCGGCTCGATGAACGTCCCACGCCGCCGGTGCCGGCTGATCAGCCCCTCCGCCTCCAGCTCCTTGAGCGCCTGGCGCATCGTGAGCACGCTGACCCCGTAGTGCGCGGCGAGCTGCTCCTCGGTGGGCAGCCGGGCGGAGGCGTCCTGGGGGCGTCCCAGCACGGAGGCCCTCAGGGACTGGGAGACCTGGTACCAGAGAGGCAGTTTCCGGTTCAGGACGAGGGAGTCGGGGGCGAAGGCGGGCGGGTGCGGCACCGGGGCCGGCCGGGCGTCCGCGGCGTCCCCGGCCGCGCCGTCCCCCTCGGTCCCCCGGGCGTCCGCCCCGGCTCTCTCCTGGCTCTCTGTCACGTCGTCCCCGCCCCCGCCCGTCCCTTCCGGCCTTCCGCCGTCTACGGCCGGAAGTTGCGGCTCAGACCCTGCCACACGTCGTCGTAGCCGTGCTGCAGGTGTCCGGCGGCGGCCGCCTGCGCGGTCGCCGTGACCGGCCAGCGGGTCTCGAACATGAAGGCCAGGCCGTCGTCGATCTTCTGCGGCTTCAGCTCCGCCGCGCTCGCCCGGTCGAAGGTCTCCCGGTCCGGGCCGTGCGCCGACATCATGTTGTGCAGCGAGCCGCCACCCGGGACGAAGCCGTCCGCCTTCGCGTCGTACGCCCCGTCGATCAGGCCCATGTACTCGCTCATCACGTTGCGGTGGAAGTACGGCGGGCGGAAGGTGTCCTCGCCGACCAGCCAGCGCGGGGCGAAGACGACGAAGTCCACCCCGGCCAGCCCCGGGGTGTCGGACGGCGAGGTCAGCACCGTGAAGATCGACGGGTCGGGGTGGTCGTAGCTGATCGTGCCGATCACGTTGAACCGGCGCAGGTCGTAGACGTACGGGGTGTGGTTGCCGTGCCAGGCCACCACGTCGAGCGGCGAGTGGTCGTACGTCGCCGACCAGAGGTTCCCGCAGAACTTGTTGACCACCTCCACCGGGCCCTCGTGGTCCTCGTACGCGGCGACGGGCGCGAGGAAGTCCCGGGCGTTCGCCAGGCCGTTGGCGCCGATCGGGCCGAGGTCGGGCAGCGCGAACGGGCGGCCGTAGTTCTCGCAGACGTATCCGCGCGCGGTCTCCTCCAGCAGCTCCACCCGGAAGCGGATACCGCGCGGGACCAGCGCGACATGGCCCGGCTCGACGCGCAGCAGGCCCAGTTCGGTGCGCAGCAGCAGTCCGCCGCGCTCGGGGACGATCAGCAGCTCGCCGTCGGAGTCGCTGAACACGCGGTCGGTCATCGAGGAGTCGGCGTTGTACAGATGGATCGCCATGCCCGCGCGCTGCGCGGCGTCGCCGTTGCCGCCGAGCGTCCACAGGCCGCTCAGGAAGTCCGTGCCGGGCACGGGATCCGGCAGCGGGTTCCAGCGCAGCCGGTTCGGGTCCGGCACCGTCTCGGTGAAGGGCGCCGAGCGCAGGTTCCCGTTGTCGATGCGGGTGAAGGCCGGGTGGGCGGCCGAGGGGCGGATCCGGTAGAGCCAGGAGCGGCGGTTGTCCGCACGAGGCTCGGTGAAGGCGGAGCCGCTCACCTGCTCCGCGTACAGCCCGAGCGGGGCGTGCTGGGGGGAGTTGCGGCCGTGCGGCAGCGCTCCGGGAACCGCCTCGGACCCGTGCTCGTTGCCGAAGCCCGAGGAATACGTCAGCCCCTCGGCCGCCTTCCTCGCCTGGTCGATCGCGCTCATCCCGCACTCCCGGTGCCCAAGAAAGTCCTCGGATCCACCGGACGGCGAATCCTATGTACTACCGTAGGAATAGGAGGGGGGCACGTCAACGGCATACATCGCGCCATTCGTGTCCTGTACGGGCCCTTCGCGGCGAGAGTGCGTGCAGGGCGCCGCGGGGCAGGCGGGAGTGTGACGACAGGGCCTGGAGGGCACGGCATCATGGGGCCCGTGCCCCATGTCACCCCGAACCTCCGCCGCGCCCCCGTGCAGCAGCGCAGCGCCGACCGGCTGGCCCGGATACTCGACTCCTGCGCCGGCCTCCTCGACGAGACCGGCTACGAGCAGCTCACCACCCGGGCCGTCGCCGAGCGCGCCGACGTGCCCATCGGCTCCGTCTACCGGTTCTTCTCCAACAAGCGGGCTCTCGTCGACGCCCTCGCGCTGCGCAACCTGGACACCTACGCCGACCGCATCGCCGCCCGGCTCGCGGACCTCCCCGCCGCCGACTGGCGCGCCGCCATCGACGCGGTGCTCGACGAGTACCTGGCGATGAAGCGAAGCGTCCCCGGCTTCGCGCTCGTCGACTTCGGGCCGCCGTTCCCGGCCGAGGGCGCGGCGGGCGACGCCAACAGGCGTCTGGCGGACCGGCTCGCCGTACTGCTCGCCGGCCACCTCGGCCGCCGGCCCGACGAGGGGCTGTCCCGCGCGATCCTGGTGAGCGTCGAGGCCGCCGACGCGCTCCTCCAACTGGCGTTCCGCACCGAGCCGTCGGGGGACGCGGCCATCGTCGCCGAGACGCGGACCCTGGTCAGGTCCTACCTCGCCCAGACGCTCGACTGAACGAGAGGCCCTGGTCGGCGGGTCGGCCCGCCTTCTCCTCCGCGCAACACCTCCCCGCCGTGCGTACCGGTCGGTATGCTCGCCCGTGCCGGGGCTCCCACGCCTGCCCGGCCCATGTCCGCGTGCCGTCGCCGCAGCCGCCCCCGGGAGGGCCCATGTCCCACGAAACCCGCACCGCACCGCGTATCTGCCCCCTCTGCGAGGCCACCTGCGGCCTCACCCTCACCATCGAGGGAACCACCGTCACCGGTGCGCGCGGTGACCGTGACGACATCTTCAGCCGGGGCTTCATCTGCCCCAAAGGGGCCTCCTTCGGGGGGCTCGACGCCGACCCCGACCGGCTGCGCGTCCCCCTCGTGCGCGGCGCCGACGGGGAGCTGCGCGAGGCCGCCTGGAGCGAGGCGTTCGACCTGATCGCCGCACGGATACCGGCCCTGGTGGAGACCCACGGGCCCCAGGCCGTCGGCGTGGTCCTCGGCAACCCCAACGTGCACACGATGGCGGGCTCGCTCTACCCGCCGCTGCTGCTCGGGGCCCTGCGCACCCGCAACGTGTTCACCGCGAGCACCCTGGACCAGATGCCCAAGCACGTCTCCAGCGGTCTGCTCTTCGGCGACGCCCACGCCATCCCCGTACCGGACCTCGACCGCACCGACCACCTCCTCCTCATCGGCGCCAACCCGCTGGAGTCCAACGGCAGTCTCTGCACCGCCCCCGACTTCCCCGGCAGGCTCAAGGCCCTGCGCGGGCGCGGCGGCACCCTCACCGTCATCGACCCGCGCCGCACCCGCACCGCGCGCCTCGCCGACCGGCACGTCGCGATCCGGCCCGGCGCGGACGCCCTTCTGCTGGCCGCGCTCGCGCACACCCTCCTGACGGAGAAGCTCGCCGACCCCGGTCCGCTCGCCGGACACCTGGAAGGCATCGACGAACTCACCGCCGCACTGGCCGACTTCACCCCGGACGCCGTCGCCGCCGCCTGCGACGTGGACGCGGACACCATCACCGCCATCGCCCGCGAACTCGCCGCCGCCCCCACCGCGGCCGTCTACGCGCGTGTCGGCAGCTGCACCGTCGAGCACGGCACCCTCGCCAGCTGGCTGGTGGACGTCCTCAACATCCTCACCGGCAACCTCGACCGGCCCGGCGGCGCGCTGTTCCCGCTCTCCGCGACCGCGCGCGCCCCACGGCCCGCCGAACCCGGGACGCGTAAAGCCGCCCCGGGCAAGGGCTTCGCGCTCGGACGCTGGTCGAGCCGGGTCTCCGGGCACCCCGAGGCCAAGGGCGAACTGCCCATCGCCGCCCTCGCCGAGGAGATCGACACCCCGGGGGAGGGCCGCATCCGCGCCCTGGTGGTCATCGCCGCGAACCCCGTACTCTCCGCGCCCGACGGCGACCGCCTCGACGCGGCCCTCGCCGACGGGCTCGACTTCATGGTCAGCGTCGACCCGTACCTGAACGAGACCTCCCGGCACGCCGACGTGGTGCTGCCCCCGCCGCCGCCCTCGCAGAGCGCCCACTTCGACTTCGCGCTCAACAACTTCGCCGTCCACAACCATGTCCGCTACACCCGCGCCGCCGTGCCGCTGGAGGACGGGCGGATGGACGAGAGCGAGCTCCACGCCCGTCTGATCCTCGCGGTGAGCGGCATGCACGGCGCGCCGCCCTCCGCCGTCGACGACCTGGCCATCGGCACCGCTCTCACCCGGGCCGGGGCCCCGAAGGAGCGGGCCGCCGAACTCACCGGCGAGAGCGGTCCCGAACGCCGCCTCGACCTCATGCTGCGCCTCGGCCCGTACGGGCTGACGCTGGAGCAGCTCCTCGCCCACCCGCACGGCATCGACCTCGGCCCGTTGAAACCCCGCGTCCCGGAGATCCTGCGCACCCGCTCCGGCCGCGTCGAACTGCTGCCGGAGCCGATCGCCGCCGATCTGCCGCGCCTGCGCCGGGCGCTGGGCGACCGGCCCGCCCCGCTCGTCCTCGTCGGCCGCCGCCATCTGCGCTCCAACAACAGCTGGATGCACAACATCGGCTCGCTCACCGGCGGGTCCAACGTCTGCACCCTCCAGATCCACCCCGACGACGCGGCCCGCCTCGGGCTCGTGGACGGGGCCACCGCCCGGATCGAGTCGTCGGGCGGCGGGATCGAGGCCCCCGCCGAGATCACCGACACCGTGCGCAGCGGGGTGGTGAGCCTGCCGCACGGGTGGGGTCACAACCGCCCCGGCACCCGTATGACAGTCGCCGCCGCCCACCCGGGGGCGAACGTGAACCAACTGCTCGACGGCACGCTCCTGGATCCGCTGTCCGGCACCGCCGTGCTGAACGCCATTCCGGTCTCGGTGACCCCCGCCCCCTAACAGCACCGTGTTGACCTGGGGTTTTGCTCGTATTGCTCACACGTCAACATCTTGTTAACGCCGCGAGAGCACCCCTAACGTCATCCGGACCGCCGAGACCGGTGGGAGTTCAAGGATGAACGTTAGGTATCCCCCATGCTGACAATCCTCGGCTTCGCCATGATCGCGACCTTCCTGGTCCTGATCATGACGAAGAAGATGTCGCCGATCGCGGCGCTGGTACTGATCCCCGCACTGTTCTGTGTCGCCGTCGGACAGGGAGCGCAGCTCGGCGACTATGTCATCGAAGGCGTCGGCAACCTCGCGCCCACCGCGGCCATGCTGATGTTCGCCATCGTCTACTTCGGCGTGATGATCGACGTCGGCCTGTTCGACCCGATCGTCCGGGGCATCCTGAAGTTCTGCCAGGCCGACCCGATGCGCATCGTCGTCGGTACGGCGCTGCTCGCCGCGATCGTCTCGCTGGACGGCGACGGCTCCACCACCTTCATGATCACCGTCTCGGCGATGTATCCCCTCTACAAGCGCCTGAAGATGAGTCTGGTCGTCATGACCGGCGTCGCGGCCACCGCCAACGGCGTCATGAACACCCTCCCCTGGGGCGGCCCCACCGCCCGCGCCGCCACCGCCCTCAAGCTGGACGCCTCCGAGATCTTCGTGCCGATGATCCCGGCGCTGGCCATGGGGCTGCTCGCCGTCTTCGTTCTGGCGTACGTGCTCGGCCGCCGGGAACGCAAGCGCCTGGGCATGCTCACGCTCGACGAAGCGCTCGCCCGGGAGCCGGAGCCGGAGACGGTGACCACCGGCGCGGGCGGCTCCGGCACGGGCGGCGGCGACCGCCTCCGCAAGGGCGTCTCCGCCTCCGCGGGCGGTACGGGGGCCGGCGCCGACGCCGACCCCGCGGACGGTGACGACGACGGGTTCCAGGGCCTCGACCCGAACCGGTCCACGCTCCGCCCGAAGCTCTACTGGTTCAACGCCGGACTCACCGCCGCCCTGCTGACGGCGATGATCATGGAACTGATGCCGATCCCGGTGCTCTTCCTGCTCGGCGCCGCCCTCGCGCTCACCGTCAACTTCCCCCACATGCCCGACCAGCGGGCCCGGATCGCCGCGCACGCCGACAACGTCCTCAACGTCTCCGGCATGGTCTTCGCCGCCGCCGTCTTCACCGGGGTCCTCACCGGCACCGGCATGGTCGAGAACATGGCCGACTGGGTCGTCGGCGCGGTCCCCGACGCGATGGGTCCGCACATGGCCCTCGTCACCGGCCTGCTCAGCCTGCCGCTCACCTACTTCATGTCCAACGACGGCTTCTACTTCGGCGTCCTCCCCGTCCTCGCCGAGGCCGGCGCGGCCCACGGGGTCTCGCCGCTGGAGATCGCGCGCGCCTCCCTGGCCGGTCAGGCCCTGCACATGTCGTCGCCGCTCGTGCCCGCCGTGTACGTCCTCGTCGGCATGGCGAAGGTCGAGTTCGGCGACCACACCCGCTTTACCGTCAAGTGGGCCGTGCTCACCTCGCTCGTGGTGCTCGGGGCGGGCCTCCTCTTCGGCATCATGTAATGACACCCGAACCGCGAACCGGGCCCGGCAGGGGCTGGCTGCTGCGCCTCGTCATCGCCTTCGCCCTCGCGCAGGGGGCGGTGTCGATGGCGCGGCCCGCCGTCTCCTACCGGGCCCTCGCGCTGGGTGCGGAAGAAGCGGCCGTCGGCGTCATCGCCGGGGTCTACGCCCTGCTCCCGCTGTTCGTCGCCGTGCCGCTCGGCCGCCGCACCGACCACGGCCGCTGCGCGCCCCTGCTGCCGCTCGGCGTGCTCCTGATCTCCGGCGGCTGCGCGCTCAGCGGCATCGTCTCCTCGCTGCCCGCGATGGCCGCCTGGAGCGGGGTGATGGGCCTCGGCCACCTGTGCTTCGTGATCGGAGCGCAGTCGATCGTGGCCCGGCAGTCCGCGCCCGGCGAACAGGACCGCGACTTCGGGCACTTCACCATCGGGGCCTCGCTCGGCCAGCTCATCGGCCCGGTCGCCGCGGGCGCGCTCATCTCCGGGCAGGGCGGGGCGCTGGGCCGCACGAGCGCGTCGGCCCTCCTCGTATCGGCCGCGGTCGCCGCCGTCGCCCTCGCCTCGCTCTGGCGCATCGAGCACCGCCGGGCGACCGGCGCAGCCCCGAAGCCCGGGGGCAAGGTCCCGGTCCGCGCGATCCTGGGCGCGCGCGGCGTCCCCGCGGGCATCTTCATCAGCATGGCGGTGCTGTCCGCCACCGACATCCTCACCGCCTACCTGCCGGTCGTCGGCGAGCACCGCTCCATCGCCCCGGCCACCGTCGGGCTGCTGCTGAGCCTGCGGGCCGCCGCCACGATCGCCTGCCGGCTGGTGATGACGCCGCTGCTGCGGCTGTTGGGCCGCAGGGCCCTGCTGACCGTCAGCTGCCTGCTCGCCGGGTTCCTCTGCGCGGGCGTCGCCCTCCCCGTGTCGGTCCCGGTCCTCGCCGTCATGCTCCCCGTGCTCGGCTTCTGCCTCGGCGTCGGCCAGCCGCTGTCCATGACCACCGTGGTCCGGGCAGCCCCCGACCGGGCCCGCTCCACCGCGCTCGCGCTCCGGCTGACCGGTAACCGGCTCGGCCAGGTCGCCGCCCCCGCCGCGGCGGGGCTGACCGCGGGCGCGGTGGGAGGGGCGGCCCCGTTCGCGCTGCTCGGCGTGCTGCTGCTCGGCGCGGCGGGACTCGGCCTGCGCGGCGACGGCCGTA
>NZ_NTGZ01000121.1 GCF_002551245.1 Streptomyces sp. rh34 | reverse complement strand
GTTGGTGCCGCTGACCGGGTTCAGGGTCAGGTTCTCCGCCGAACGCCAGAAGTTCTGCGTCGCGTTCCCGTCGAACCAGCCCGCGTCCACGGTCACATCACCGTTGAACGTGGTGTCGTTGGGGTGCAGGCCGAGACCCGCGATCTGTGTGTAGAAACCGATCTGCGCGTTGATGTCGTCGTACGTGCCCGGCTTGAAGAGGAGCGCGTGGCGGCCGCTGCCGAACTGGGCCTCCTCCTGCTGCTCGAAGATCGCGTCGACCTTGCCCTGGATGTCGGGCGTCGAGGGGTCGAAGACATGGACGTTGGGGCCGAGGTCGCCGCCGCCCGGGATCTCCGGACCGCCGCCGTCACGGGTGCCGAAGACCTTGAACTCCCAGAGTGAGTAGCCGTATCCGGTGGCCCGCTCGGTGCCGGTCAGGCGCACGTAGCGGGCTTCGCCGGAGATGGTGAGGGTCTCGTTGCCGCCCGCGGAGGTGGTGGTGCTGTAGGCGGTCGTCCAGGTGGTGCCGTCGGTCGAGAGTTCGATGCGGTAGCTCTTCGCGTGCGCGGCCTCCCAGGCGAGTTCGACCCGGCTGAGGACGGCCGGGGACCCGAGGTCGACCCGTATCCACTGGGGGTCGGCGAACGCGCTGGACCAGCGTGTTCCGCCGTCCCCGTCGACGGCGTTGCCCGCGGCGGTGCCGCCGTTCTCCTGGCTCGACACGGTGACCGCGCCGCCCTGGGAGAGCAGGACGGGAGCGGCCTGCGCCGGAGTCGCCTGTACGGCCGCGAGCAGTGCCGCGACCAGTGTGGTGACCAGGACGAGGGCCAGGGTGCGCCATCGGTGGGACGCGGCCGTCGGGGGCCGCGACGGTCTGACGAGGGCAGCGGGCATGTGGGCATCTCCTGAAAGGTCGGGCGGGTGGGGGAGGGAAACAGGTGCGGGCGTGCTCCCACGAAGGGAGAGAGCGCTCTCTCGGTAGCCGAATGATTCTCCCGTGTTTCCGTCGCGTCAAGAGTTGTGCGCGGGGAAGCCGTACCGGGTCGGTCGGGCCGCCCGATGTTCCATCTCCCGAAAGCGCGGCGTCGGTTGACCGGGTGTCAGAGTGGCAGCCGGGCCCGACCCCTTGGCCGTCCGAACCGTCTCCGCCGTAGGTCTTGACGGTTCGCTGAGCGCCCGTCAGTCTCCCCACTGCGGGGGAGCGCTCTCTCGGCCTCATCCCCTCACAGTGCAAGGAGTTCGCATGGAAGCCCGTGGAACACCACGGTCGCGCGGTGCCCTGGCGGTCATGGCCATCGTGGCCCTCCTCTTCACCCTCTCGGTGGGCATCGCCCCGGAACGTGCCGCCGCCGCTGCCGTTCTCGTCTCCCAGGGAAAGCCGGCCACCGCCTCCAGCACCGAAGGCCCCTTCGCCGCGGCAGCCGCCGTGGACGGTGACACCGCCACCCGCTGGTCCAGCGCCTTCGGTGACGAAGAGTGGCTCCGCATCGACCTGGGCGCGAGCACCTCGATCGGGCAGGTCGTCCTCGACTGGGAGGCCGCGTACGCCAAGGGCTATCGCCTCGAAGTCTCCGGCGACGGACAGCAGTGGACCACGATCCACTCCACCACGACCGGCACCGGCGGCGTTGAGACGCTGACGGTCTCCGGAACGGGCCGCTACATCCGGATGCACGGCACCGAGCGCGCCACTGCCTGGGGCTATTCCCTCCACGAGTTCCAGGTCTACTCCACCACCGGCGGCACCGCCCCCGGCGACGACGTCCTGCTCTCCTACGGCAGGACCGGATCCGCCTCGACCTCCCAGCACGACGGCACCTGCTGGGAGTGCTCCCCGGACAAGGCGTTCGACCGCGACCCCGCCAGCCGCTGGGCCACCAGTCCCGAGGGCGGCTGGACCGACCCGGGCTGGATCGCGGTCGACCTCGGCGCCCGGGCCGAGATCGACCGGGTCGTCCTCCAGTGGGACCCGGCCCACGCCAGGGCCTACCGGATCGAGGTCTCCGACAACGGGACCGACTGGACGACGATCCACGAGACCGCGTCGGGCGCGGGCTTCAAGGAGACGCTCGACGTCAGTGGCACCGGCCGGCACGTACGCCTGTACGCCACCCAGCGCAGCGGTGTGTACGGCTACTCGCTCTGGGAGTTCCAGGTCTGGGGCACCGGCGGGGCGCCGATCCCCGCACCGCCGCTGCCCGCGGAGCCCACGTACGACCGGCTGGTCTTCAGCGACGAGTTCAACGGCCCCGCGGGCGCGGCGCCCGACCCCGCGAAGTGGGTCCCGGAGACGGGCTCCGG
Organism: Streptomyces sp. rh34; assembly: GCF_002551245.1. GTDB lineage: Bacteria > Actinomycetota > Actinomycetes > Streptomycetales > Streptomycetaceae > Streptomyces. The sequence continues at coordinate 19,760 of NZ_NTGZ01000121.1, read as the reverse complement.
CCCCAACAACGAGCTGGAGTACTACACCGCGAACAAGAACGCCGCCCAGGACGGCAACGGCAGCCTCGTGCTGGAGGCCCGCCGCGAACCGACGCCCGGCTCGGCCTGTCCGCCCGACCCGCTGAGCGGCAGCACCACGTGCCAGTACACCTCGGCGCGGCTCAACACCTACGGCACGTTCCAGTTCACCTACGGCCGGGTCGAGGCGCGCATCAAGGTCTCCGGCACGCAGGGGCTGTGGCCCGCGTTCTGGATGCTGGGCGCGGACTACTTCGACAAGGGGCGCCCGTGGCCCTACACCGGTGAGATCGACATCATGGAGCACGTCGGCAAGGAGCCGAACACCACGTACTCGACGCTGCACGCCCCCGCGTACAACGGCGCGGCCGGCTACGGAGCCCCCTACTCACTGCCCGGGGGCGCGAACTTCGCCGACGACTTCCACACCTTCGCCGTGGACTGGAACAGCAGAGGCATGACGTTCCGGGTCGACGGCCAGGTCACACACACGGTCGACAAGGAGGAGCTGGAGCGCACCCGCGGACCCTGGGTGTTCGACCACGACTTCTTCCTCATCCTCAACAACGCGGTCGGCGGTGACTGGCCCGGCCCGCCCGACGCCACCACACGCTTCCCGCAGAAGATGAGCATCGACTACGTCAAGGTCTGGCAGTAGAGAACCACGCACCCCGGGCGGTGGGGCCGGTCCCACCGCCCGGGCACCCTCGCGGGGCTCCAGCGGGGTCTCGCTCAGGCGCCACCGCCCGGCGCGTACAGGATCCACAGCGGCCCTTCGGCGAGATCGACGCGGTGTCCGTCCGGGGTGGTGTACACCGTGTCCGCGGCGGCCGCGCTCCGCGCCCACCGGGCCTCGTACGCCCGGCCGTCCCGCAGGACGACCGCGCTCCCCGATCCCACGGTCTCGGTGAACGGGCTGGTGTTCCCGGACCGGTCGCGGAAGTCCGACGGCCGCACGGTCACGTCCTGGACGATGACGGTACCGGCCCCGAGCCGCCCGCCCTCGGTGGTGCGGGCGGGGGAGCCGTCCAGCGAGACGAGCCACCGCTCGCGTTCGGCGGACCACCCGAACGTCACGGAAGCGGATGGATAGCGAACCGTGCGGCTGTTCTCCGGCTCCCCGCCGGGAGGCGGCGCGCCGACGTCGAGCCCCAGCTCCCCTACGGCGTTCACCCCGGAGGCCTCGAACGGGATCCGCTCCGGCCGCAGATAGAGATTGTGCGGCGCGGGCCTGTCCGGACCCCGGAAGTACGCCCCCGGCGCCTTCGAGGGCGGCACGGCGTCCAGCGGCGCGCGGTCGATGAGAGGCAGCAGCCTGCTCTGGGCCCCCGAGAAGGCCAGGGCCGGCCGGTCGAACTGCCGCAGCAGCTCCAGATCGGTCTCCCGCGCGCTGCGCACCGGGCCGATGACCGGCGGCAGAGCGGAGGAGTACACGGCAAGGATCCGGCTCAGGCCGGCCTCCACCTGCTCGACGTAGACGACGTCGGCCCGCTCCAGACCGGTGTGGGGGCGTGCGGGCGCCACATTGTCGATCTTCACGGCGAGTACGTCGGCGGCCCGGCCCGCGCCGGAGGGAGAGCTGCTGCGGGGCGAGGGCGAGGAACCGTCCCCGCCCGTGCAGGCGGCTGTGACGGCCAGCACGAGTGCGGTGAACAGCACTGCGACCGAGGTCCTGATTCCGGCTGCGGACATGGCGACCGCCCTTCCGGGGCGTCGGCCGGCGGTGTCGGCGCAACGCCGTCGTGCCGCGGCCCCTCATCCATCATCACGCATCCGGCGTGCGCGTGGTTGCGCGACCGCCGGTCCGAGCGGAAACGGCCCCGAACGGCGGCGCGGTGAACGCCATCCCCCCGCCGGGACCGGCCGACTTGGCCGGAACTGCTCTGCGCCGCGCCCCTGATTCCGCTTCCGTGGTGGCGGTTCGCTCTCTACGGTTGCACCAGCGACGGGTTCCGCGCCCGGAACAGCACGACAGGCGAGGCAGAGGGGGTTCGGTGGAAGCCGAGTTGACGGCACTGGCGGCGTCGGGGGCCACGGCCTTCGTGGGGCTGATGGTGACGGAGGCCTGGACGCAGGCGCGGGGGCGGGTGGCCCGGTTCCTGGGCCGGGGCGAGGACGACGAGGCGGTCGACGCGGAGCTGGAGGCGTCCCGCAGGGAGCTGACGGCCGCGCGCGCCGCGGCCGACGACGAAGCGGTCGCCGACGTCGAGGAGGAGTGGCGCATCAGACTTCGCCGTGCCCTGCGCGCCAACCCCGAGGCGGCGGACGAGCTGCGGGCCCTGCTCGACGACCTGTCCCCCCTCGCACCCGCGGGCCCCGCGGTGTCCGTCACCAACACCGTCAGTGGAGGCATCCAGAACGCCCCGGTGCTGCAAGGGCAGATGTTTTTCGCCCCGACGTTCAACGGCGGTCGCAGTGCCAACGCCCCGGAGCAGCGGCCGGGCACGGCGTGACGAGCGGGGACCAGGGCGGCCCCGATCGGACGACCGCGCGCAACGAGCTGTCCGGCGTCGTCAACGGCCCGGTCGTGCAGGCCGGCACGATCCACGGCGGCATCACGTTCCACGTCGAGGCGACCGCCCCGGCCGGGGAGTGGGCCGCCCCCGACGAGATCCCGCCACTGACCGTGCGGTTCCGGAACCGGGACCGGATGCTCGACCTGCTCGACGGCTTGTTCGCCCCCGACCCCGAAGGCGCGAGCATCGGCTTCGCCGCGCTGTACGGACTGCCGGGCGTCGGCAAGACCACTTTGGCGTCCCGCTGGGCGGAACGGGGACGGGAGCGGTTCCCCGACGGGCAGATCTACGTGGACTTCGCCGCCCTGCGGGGAGGGACAGCGGGTGCCGACGTCTCCGAGGCCGCGTGGAGCTGCCTGAAGTCCCTGGGCGTCGACGCGGCGTACATCCCCACCACGCTCGCCGACCGGGCCCGCCTCCTGCGGACCCGGACGGCGGGCAGGCGGCTGCTGCTCTTCCTGGACAACATCTCCGACCCCGCCCACGCGGCCGCGCTCCTGCCGAAGGGCAGGGGCAGCGTGCTGCTGGTGGCGAGCGGTTCACGGCTGGGGGAACTCGCCATGGACGGCGCGCGGATGGTGCCGGTGGAGCCGCTCGACCGGGAAAGCAGCCTGCAGGTGCTCGCCGACCGCTGCGGAGCCGAGACCGTCGCTGCGGACCTGGAGGCGGCGGACGAGGTGGTGCGGCTCTGCGGCGGGCTGCCGGTGGCGTTGCAGGTGGCCGCCGCCCGGCTGACGACGGAGACGCGTCTCACGCTCCCGGGGCTCGCGGCGGAGCTGGCCGATGAGTCGCGCCGACTGGCAGGAATGTCCCTGGGAAAGGAACGGTCCGTGGCCGCCGCGTTCGACCTCGCCTACCGTGAACTCGCCCCCGAGCCGGCCCGGCTCCACCGCCTGATGGGCTGGTACCCGGGAGTCACCTTCGACGGCGGAGTCGCCGCGGTGGCGGCGGGCCTGGACCCGCGACGTACTGCGGACGCGCTGAAGGCTCTGACCCGGGCCGGTCTGCTGGAGGAAACGCCGGACGGGCGCTTCCGCTTCCACGACCTCGTGCGCCTGCACGCCCGTGAGCGCGCGACGGAGGAAGAGGACTTGTACGAGCGCCCCGCTCTCGTACGGCGTGTGACGCTGCACTACCTGGCCCTCACCGCGCTCGCCGACCGGGCCGTCCGGCTGGACCGGCTGCGGATCGCCGACCACAGGCGCCTGCTCACCGACGTACCCGACCCCTTCGCGGCCGAGGGCGGCCCGGAGCCGCTGGCCTGGCTGGAGGCCGAACACCGCAACATCCTCGGCGTGCTGCGGGCCGCCGCGCGCGAGGGAACGCTGCACACGGAGGTCTGGCAGCTCGCCGAGGCGTTCACGGTCCTGTTCCTCCACCACCGGCACCTCGGTGACTGGCGGGAATCGCTCGAACTCGGTGCGACCGCCGCCGCGGAGGCCGTGGTCCCGGCCGCCGAGGCGCGCTTGCGCAGCCTGCTGTCGCGCCCGCTGATGGACCTGGGCGAGTACGCGGCCGCCCGGCGTGAGCTCGACACCGCGCAGGCATGCGCCGAGGTATCGGATCGTCTGGACGTCCGTGCCTCCGTTCAGGAGTTCTCCGGACGCTACTGGGACCGCATCGACCCCTCCCGGGCCATGGCGGCCTACAGGAGCGCGCTCGCCCTCAACACGGCGGCGAAGGAGTACCGCGGCGCCGCCATCGCCTCCTACTTCCTCGGTTGTGCCCAGGACGCCGCCGGTAACTCCCGTGAGGCGCTCGGCACCCTGCGCGGCGCCCACGAACAGCTCACCGCACGCGAGGATCCGAGGATGGCGGCGCGGGTCCTGATGGCCATCGGTCTCGCCCACGACCACCTCGACGAGACGCGGGAGGCGATCACCGCACTCAGTGAGGCCGCCGCCGTCCTTCGCGCGCAGGAGGCCACCCACTACGAGGCGCAGGCCCTCGTGGCACTGGCGGACATACAGGAACGCTCCCAGGGCGACCCCCGCGAGGTGCGCGCCCGTCTTGAGCGCGCCCTGGAGATCTACGAGGCCGGTGGCAGCCCTCGCGCGGAAGAGCTCCGGGAGCGGCTGGAGGAGGGGCGGGACCAAGGACCGGAGGAAGAGCCGGCGACCGGTTGACGCACGGCGGGCGTGTGCTCGCGCAGAGCTTCGCTCAGCCCGCGCCGCGGCCCGCTGACGGTGCGCGCAGTCGCAGGGCCACGTCCTCGTCGCGCGCGCCGATCCGCAGCGTCACGAGCACGCCGTCCAGCGGAGCGGCGGCGCGCAGCAGTGAGTAGACGACCGCGGCGGTCGGACCCGGGGCGGCCGGAGGCCCGGTCATGGACGCCTCCACGATCCGGCCGTCGCGGAGCCCCACCAGGCAGCCCCCATCGCTCAGCGTGGCCGCCGCGAGTCGGCATCCCGGCAGACGTGCCAGGGCATTCTCGATCCATCGGAGCGCGGCCGTGGAGGAAGGAGCCGGAGCCCCGCGCAGCAGTACCGAAGCGCTCTCCACCAGTCTCCGGTCCTGCTCGCGTTCGTCGCAGGCGAGATGACGGAAGCGCCCGACGGTCTCGTCCTCCTCCTCGTCCCCGTGCGCGTTCCTGTTCACGCCTCCGCCGGCGTCCCCGTACGGTGCCACCGCCGCGGGCCGCCGGCGCACGGTGACGATGTCCGGTCCCGCACCCGGGGAGACGGTGCTGATGACCGTCCAGGCGGTCACCTCCGCTCCGGTCGCCTCGGGCTCGTCCAGATACAGCGCGGACGGGGGAGCGGGCCTGGGTTCCGTGAGGTCCAGCAGGTGGTAGAGCGCGGTGCGCAGCCGGGCCAGAGCCTGCCCCGGCCGGTCGAACGCTCCCTCGGCGATCGCGGCGAACCGGTCCGGGGCCTGCTCCGCCAAGGCGGACATGATCTGTTCACGTACGTCACCGCCGGCGTTCAGACGGGGCGCGGTCCGCCCGAGCGCGGCCGCGGCGGTGCCGTCGACGGCCTCGCTGCCGAAGGCACCCAGCAGGACCGGTTTGCCGAGCGCCGCCCCGTACAGCGTCACCGAGCCGTGATCGCCCACCACCACGTCCGCCGCGACCAGCGCGGGCCGCCAGGCGTGGATGTGCGGGATGAGCATCAGCCCGGCTTCCAGGGCCGGGGCCAGGAGGGTGCGGATCTGCCAGGAACCGTGGCCGGACCAGACGTTGGGGTGGACGATCGCCGCGACGCGGAACTCGTCGTACGGGAGTGCGGCCAGGGTCCGGGCCGCCAGCTCCGGGTCCTGCCCGATCAGCGAGGTGCGGCCCCAGGTGGAGCTGAGCACCACGAGCCGGTGCCCGGAGGGAACCCCGAGCGCCCGCCGGTACGTGTCCGCCCGTCCGGCACTGACGAGCAGCTCGTCATAGCAGGGGTCACCCACGAGCAGCGTGCGACCGGCCGCCTTCGGATGGGAGGAGAGCAGCTGCTCCGCCTGGCTCGGATGCGAGATCGCCAGCCAAGCACGCCCGGACTCCAGGAGACTGTCCGGCACCACCCCGGACAGCCGGTCCCGCGGGCCGCGGGAGTCCGGCACCTGTTTCTGGAAGCCGATTCCGTGAGGCAGCACGAGGACCGGGCAGTGCCCTTCGGGCACATCGACGTTCTCGCTGGCCGTGAGGATCAGATCGGGCTCGGCGTGCCGCACCTGCGCCCAGGGGATGACCCGGCAGCCCGCGTCGTGCAGCAGCTCCAGCACGCCGTCGCCGAACGCGGAGGTGGGGTCATGGGCGAAGACCACGGTCACCCGTGCGTCCCCGCGCAGCAGGGCGGGCAGACATTCGAGGACCCGTACGGTCGAGGTCACCGTACGGGCCGCTACGACCAGGGTCTTCTCACCGTGAAAGGTGCTCCATCGTCCGGCGTCGGCGCCGACGGGGACGCGGAGGGGCTGGCTAGCGTGCATGGCCACCCCAAAAGGCTACGGGCACACCATCCTGGCGCGGCTCGCGGCTCGCGGCTCGCGGCTCGCGGCTCGCGGCTCGCGGCTCGCGGCTCGCGGCTCGCGGCTCGCGGCTACGGTCGGCTTATCGCATTTCAAACGGTAGGGCAATCCTCTCAGGGCTCGAACTGGGGTGCGGGATGGTCATATCGTACGGGAGTCGTCACTGGTCAGGCCCTGTGCCGACCAGTCCCCGGCGGTGCGGCTCCTGACGGATGGTCTGGCCCAGACCTCTTGACCGAAGGTCTGGACCATTCTACGGTTTGGCAGGGTCACGACATAGGGCGGGGCGGGGCGAACCTTTCGCCCCGCCGGCGGCGGACCCGGGCAGGAAGGACGTACGGATCATGGGGCGTACATCACGGTTGCTGGGCCTCGGCCTGGCCGCGGCGCTCGTTGTACCGATGCTGGTCGGAGCCGCGCCGCCGAAGTCCGCGGAGACGAACATCGCGGCCGCCGAGACCTGCGCGGTCAAGTCGAAGCCCACGGGCAAGGTGCTCCAGGGGTACTGGGAGAACTGGGACGGGGCGGCCAACGGCGTGCACCCGCCGCTCGGCTGGATCCCGATCACCGACTCCCGCATCACCCAGCACGGCTACAACGTCATCAACGCGGCCTTCCCCGTCATCCGCTCCGACGGCACCATCCTCTGGGAGGACGGCATGGACAGGACCGTCAAGGTCGCGACCCCCGCCGAGATGTGCCGGGCCAAGGCCTCCGGCCTCACCACCCTCATGTCGATCGGCGGAGCCGCGGCAGGGATCGATCTCGGCTCCAGCGCGGTGGCCGACCGGTTCGTCGAGACGATCGTCCCGATCCTGAAGAAGTACAACTTCGACGGCATCGACATCGACATCGAGACCGGCCTGGTCGGCAGCGGCAACATCAACCAGCTGTCCGCGTCGCAGTCCAACCTCATCCGCATCATCGACGGCGTCCTCGCCGCGATGCCGCCGAACTTCGGCCTCACCATGGCCCCCGAGACGGCGTACGTCACCGGCGGCAGCGTCGTCTACGGCTCGATCTGGGGCTCGTACCTGCCCATCATCAAGAAGTACGCCGACAACGGCCGCCTGTGGTGGCTGAACATGCAGTACTACAACGGCAGCATGTACGGCTGCTCCGGCGACTCCTACGCCGCCGGCACCGTCGCGGGGTTCACCGCCCAGACCGACTGTCTCGACAAGGGGCTCGTCATCCAGGGCACCGCCATCAAGGTGCCCTACGACAAGCAGGTCCCGGGCCTCCCCGCCCAGCCCGGCGCCGGCGGCGGCCACATGTCCACCGGACTCGTCTCACAGGCCTGGAACCACTACAACGGCTCCCTCAAGGGGCTGATGACCTGGTCCCTGAACTGGGACGGCTCCAGGGGCTGGACCTTCGGCGACAACGTGAGGTCCCTCCAGGGCCGTTGAGCCCCCACCCGTACGGTTCCGCGCCCCTGGTCAGCTCCGGACCCGGGGCGCGGCGCCGCTCCGGCCGGGGCGCGACACGAGGAAGGCGTGAACCGGTCGCGCACCGGGGCGGCCGGGAGAGCAGAATCGGGTACGGACCGGTGTGATCGTTTCCCCGGTGCGCCGGGCCCGTCTCCCCGCGGGCCGGCCGACGACGAGAACGTACGAGGAGACCCGATGGTGCACGAACGGGCCGGTCACCCGGCGCAGTCCGCAGACCTGGTCGACGTGGCACGGCTGGTGACGGCCTATTACGCGCTCCACCCCGATCCGGCCGAGCCCGCGCAGCGGGTGGCCTTCGGGACCTCCGGCCACCGCGGCTCCGCGTTCAACGCCGCGTTCAACGAGGACCACATCGCCGCGACCACCCAGGCGATCTGCGACTACCGCACCCGCCAGGGCACCGGCGGACCCCTGTTCCTCGGCGCCGACACCCACGCGCTGTCCGAACCCGCCCGGGTCACCGCCCTGGAGGTGCTCGCCGCCAACGGGGCCACCGTCCTCATCGACAGCGAGGACGGCTACACCCCGACCCCCGCCGTCTCGCACGCCATCCTCACGTACAACCAGGGGCGCACCGAGCACCTGGCCGACGGGATCGTGGTCACCCCCTCGCACAACCCGCCCGCCGACGGCGGCTTCAAGTACAACCCGCCGAACGGGGGGCCGGCCGCCTCCGACGCCACCTCCTGGATCCAGGACCGGGCGAACGCCCTGATCGAGGCCGGGCTCGGAGAGGTCCGCCGGATCCCGTACGCCCGCGCCCTGGCCGCCGGCACCACCCGCCGCCACGACTTCCTGACCGCGTACGTCGACGACCTGCCCTCCGTCCTCGACCTCGACGCCGTACGGGACGCGGGCATCCGCATCGGCGCCGACCCGCTCGGCGGCGCGTCCGTCGCCTACTGGGGCCGGATCGCCGAACGCCACCGGATCGACCTCACCGTCGTCAACCCGCTCGCCGACCCCACCTGGCGGTTCATGACGCTGGACTGGGACGGCAAGATCCGCATGGACTGCTCGTCCCCGCACGCCATGGCCTCGCTGATCGCCCAGCGCGACGCGTACGCCATCGCCACCGGGAACGACGCCGACGCCGACCGGCACGGCATCGTCACCCCCGACGGCGGCCTGATGAACCCCAACCACTATCTGGCAGTCGCCATCGACTACCTCTACACCCACCGCGAGGGCTGGGCCGCTGGCACCGGCATCGGCAAGACCCTGGTCTCCTCGTCCATGATCGACCGGGTCGCCCACGACCTCGGCCGCCCCCTGGTGGAGGTCCCGGTCGGCTTCAAGTGGTTCGTGGACGGACTCTTCGACGGCAGTCTCGGCTTCGGCGGCGAGGAGTCCGCCGGGGCCTCCTTCCTGCGCCGCGACGGCCGGGTCTGGACCACGGACAAGGACGGCATCCTGCTGGCCCTCCTCGCCTCCGAGATCACCGCCGTCACCGGCTCCACCCCCTCCCAGCACTACGCGCGGCTCACCGGACGCTTCGGCGACCCGGCGTACGCCCGCGTCGACGCACCCGCCACCCGCGAGGAGAAGGCCGTCCTGGCCCGGCTCTCCCCGCAGCAGGTCAAGGCCGACACCCTGGCCGGAGAGCCCGTCACCGCCGTGCTCACCGAGGCCCCCGGCAACGGTGCGGCGATCGGCGGCCTCAAGGTCTGCACCGACAGCGCCTGGTTCGCCGCCCGCCCCTCGGGCACCGAGGACGTCTACAAGGTGTACGCGGAGAGCTTCCAGGGCCCCGGCCATCTCGCCCAGGTCCAGGAGGAGGCCCGGGCACTGGTCTCCGAAGCCCTGGGCGACGCCTGAGGGCTGTCCCGCCGACGGTGCCCGCGCTCAGGCGCCCGGCACCGTCGGCTGCACCTGCCGCAGGAAGGCCGTGTTGTCCGGGGTGCGCCGGACCCGGTCGAGCAGCACCTGAAGGGCCCCCTGGCCGTCCCGCGTGCTCAGGGCGCGGCGCAGGGCCCGAACGGACGCCAACTCACGCGGACCGAAGAGGAGTTCCTCTCGGCGGGTGCCGGAGCGGGCGATGTCGACGGCGGGGAAGATCCGCGCTTCGGAGGCGGATCGGTCCAGGCGCAGCTCCATGTTGCCGGTGCCCTTCAACTCCTCGAAGAAGAAGTCGTCGGCCCGTGAGCCCGTCTCCACGAGGGCCGTCGCCAGGATCGTCAGCGAGCCGCCCTCCTCGGCACAACGGGCCGCGCCGAACAGCTTCTTCGGGCCGGTAAGGGCCGCCGCGTCAACGCCGCCGCTCAGGGTCCGGCCGCCCGCGCGGGCCGCGTTGTTGTGGGCCCGGCACAGCCGGGTGAGGGAGTCCAGCAGGATCACCACGTCCCGGCCCTGCTCGACGAGGCGGCGGCCGCGCTCGACGGCGAGTTCGGCCAGGGCGATGTGCTCCCGCGCGGGCCGGTCGAAGGTCGACGCGTACACCTCGCCGCGTACGGAGCGGCGCATGTCCGTGACCTCTTCGGGCCGTTCGTCGAGCAGCACCACCATCAGGTGCGCCTCGGGGTGGTTGGTGGCGACGGCGGCGGCCAGCTGTTGCAGCAGCACGGTCTTCCCCGTTCGGGGCGGTGCGACGAGGAGGCCGCGCTGGCCCTTGCCGACGGGGGAGACGAGATCGACGACGCGCGGCGCGGGCCCGCCGTGCGGTGTTTCCAGGCGCAGCCGCTCGTGGGGGTGGACCGGTGTCAGGTCGCGGAAACGGGCACGGCTCCGCAGGTCTTGTGGGGGGAGTCCGTTCACACGGTCGACCGAGGACAGGACGCGCGGCCGGTCGCAGCCGCCCTCGACGGCGTCGCCCTTGCGGAGTCCGAGGCGGCGGATCAGGGCGGACGAGACCTGGAGGTCGTCGGGGGAGGGGTGGCCGCCGTGGACACGGAGCATGCCGTGCCCGTCGTCGGCGGTGTCGAGGAGGCCGGTGACCCGGACGGGGCGCCGCTCCCCGGTGACGGGGCGTTCGAGTGTGGTGGTCATGGGAGGGGTCCTTTCGCGGACAGGCGAACGAGGGGACCGGCGTACGGAGGGGCGGCGGGAATCACGCCACGCACCGGGCACGGGTGCCCTGGGCCGGAGAGACAGCGAACACGCTGGGAAGAAAGCTGGATCGCCGGTCGGAAAGGACGGGCGCAACAGCGGTGGAGAGGAATCAGCACCGGTGCCCGATGAGAAGGGGCATGCACATGTGCTCATCGCACTGTACCACTATGCGCCGGGAGTGCGGGGCAACATCCGTCGGGCGCCCGTCCCGCGAGCGCCCGGCATGCGTCGAGGGTGGTGGGAACCCGACGTTCGGGTCCCACCACCCTCGGTGGCGGCGGCAGGGCCGCAGAGTCAGCCGGTCACGCCCAGCAGCGGGGCCCAGGACTCCAGTGCGGGCTGCTCGGCGAGGTCGGCGAAGGCCACCTCGATGCCGTGGTCGCGGCGCCAGCCGGCGGCCAGCGACATCAGGCGGACGGAGTCGAGGCCGTAGTCGACGAGGTTCTCGTCCAGGGGGATCTCCCCGGGGTCCTCGCCGAGGACGTCGGCGACATCGGCACGGAGCTGTTCGAGCGTGAGCGCCACAGCGGTCACTTCCCTTCGAAGACGGTCCGGGCGGTCGTGACGACCGCGCATTTGCCCGCGGCCCAGCGCAGCGCCATCGCATGGTCCTCGGCCGAGAAGTCCGCCACCGCGTCGGCCACCACGAACGCCTGGATGTCCTGCATCCAGGCGTCGCACGCGGTCATGAGCACGCCGATGTGAGCATAGACGCCGGTGATGACGATCTGGTCGCGGCCCTGTTCGCGCAGGCGCTCCAGCAGATCGGTGCGGACGAAGCCGCTGTATTTCCACTTGGTGAGGACGGTGTCGCCCGCGTCGGGTGCGACCTCGTCCGCGATGGCCGCCAGGTTCTCGTCGGCCGGGAGTCCGGGGCCCCAGAAGTCCTGCTGGAGTCCGCGTTCCTCCGCGCTCTGGCCGCCGGGCTGCGCGGTGTAGAGCACCGGAACGCCGAGTCGCGTCGCGTCCTTCTTCAACTCAGCGACATGGGACAGGAGTTCGGGCACGGGGGCGGCCCGGCGGTCGTACGCCGACAGGAAGTAGTTCTGCAGGTCGTGGACGAGGAGCACCGCACGCGCGGGGTCGACGGTCCAGTCGACCCGGTTGGCGGGCAGCTCGCCGACGGCCGGCATGGGGTAGGGGACGATGGCGGGCAGAGCCATGGTGGAGGGGGTTCCGTTCGGGGAGTCGTTCAGTGGGACGGGGACGGGGTGCGGGCGGCGGCGTCGCGCAGGTCCTTCTTGGAGACCTTGCCCACACCGGTCTGCGGGAAGGCGTCGACGAACTCGACCCGGTCCGGCACCTTGTAGGAGGCCAGGCCCCGTTCGCGTACGAACCGTTTGACGGCCACCGGCTTGAGCGGACCCGCGCCCGAGCGGAGGATCACGTAGGCGCAGACGCGTTCGCCCAGATACGGGTCGGGCTCGGCCACCACGTTGGCGTCGTGCACGGCCGGGTGGGCGAGGATGTGGTTCTCCACCTCCTCGGCGGCGATCTTCTCGCCGCCCCGGTTGATCTGGTCCTTGGCGCGCCCCTCGACGACGATGTGCCCGGTACCGGTGACCCGCACGATGTCGCCGGTGCGGTAGAAGCCGTCCTCGGTGAAGGAACGGGCGTTGTGCTCCGGGGCGTTCCAGTAGCCCCGGATGGTGTACGGGCCCCGGGTCAGCAGATGACCGGTCTCGCCCGGGGCCACCTCCTCGTCCCCGTCATCGACGACGAGGATCTCGTCGTCGGGCGAGATGGGCCGCCCCTGGGTGGTGACGACGGTCTCGACCGGGTCGTCCAGTCGGGTGTAGTTGACCAGCCCCTCGGCCATGCCGAAGACCTGCTGGAGTGTGCAGCCGAGAGCGGGCCGCACCCGGCGGGCCGCCTCCTCGCTGAACTTGGCGCCCCCCACGAGCAGGACGTCCAGGCTGCCGATGTCGTGCGCGGTGTCCGGCGCGGCCTCCGTCCACAGCAGGGCCAGCGGCGGCACGAGCCCGGTGATGGTGACGCCCTCACGCTCGATCAGCGGGAACGCCACCTCCGGCGAGGGCCCCGGGCACAGCACCACACGGCCGCCGGCGTACAGCGTGCCGAGCGAACCGGGCGAGGAGAGCGGGAAGTTGTGGGCCGCCGGCAGGACGCACAGGTAGACGCTCCGCTCGTCGACGGCGCAGATCTCGTTGGAGCCCCGCAGCGAGTAGATGTAGTCGTCGTGGGTGCGCGGGATCAGCTTCGGCACGCCGGTGCTGCCGCCGGAGAGCTGGAGGAAGGCCAGGTCGTCCGGGCGCGGGCCGCCGTGGCCGACCGGCTCTTCGGCGACCTCGGACAGTGCCTCGAACTCGCCGGGGTCCCCCTGGGCCACGAACACATGGCGCAGGCCGCTCACCCGGGCGCGGGTCTTCGACGCCAGCTCGCGGTAGTCGTAGCCGCCGTGCTCGGCCGCGATGACGTACGCCACCGCCCCGGTGAACTCGCAGAAGTAGGTGATCTCGCTCTCGCGGTGGGCGGGCAGCGCGAAGACGGGCAGCGCGCCGATCCGGAACAGCGCGAAGATCACTTCGAAGAACTCGGCGATATTGGGGAGTTGCACCACCACCTTGTCGCCCTTGCCGATGGAGCGGGCGAGGAAGCCCGCCGCCAGCCGGTCGGCGCGCCGGTCGAGATCGGCGTACGTCCACCGGCTTCCCGCCACCGGGTCGACGATCGCGACCCGGTCCGGATGGTCCTCGGCGCGCTGCCGCAGCATCTCCCCGAAGGTCTCCCCGCGCCACCAGCCGGCCGCCCGGTACCTCTCCGCGAACTCGGCGGGCCAGGTCGGCGCCGCGTCCGTACTCACAGCTCGGCTCCCACGGCGCTCAGGAAGGTGCGGAACTTGGCCGCGGTCTCGTCGGTCTCCGCCTCGGGCTCGGAGGCGGCGACGATGCCCGCTCCCGCGTACAGGCGCAGCGTGCGCTCCTCGGCGTCGGCGCAACGGATCGTCACGACCCATTCGCCGTCGCCCTCGGCATCGCCCCAGCCGACCACCCCGGTGAAGAACCCGCGGTCGAACGGCTCGGTCTCCGCGATGATCTGACGGGCCGTCGGCGTCGGTGTCCCGCACACGGCGGGCGTCGGATGCAGCGCGCAGGCCAGCTCCAGCGCCGAGGCGTCGGGGGAGGCGAGGGCGCCGGTGACCGTGGTGGACAGGTGCCACATGGTGGCGGTACGGATGAGCGTCGGGCGGGGCGGGACGGTCAGTTCCGTGCAGTACGGGGCGAGCGCCTGGTGGACGGCGTCGACGACGACGGCGTGCTCGTGGAGGTCCTTGGCGGACTCCAGCAGTGTGGCCGCCCGGCGCACGTCCTCGGCGAGGTCGGCGCTGCGGGGGGTCGACCCGGCGAGCGGATTGGCGACGACCCGCGTTCCGCGGCGGGAGACGAGCAGTTCGGGGCTGGCGCCGATGAGGGTGCGCCCGGGGCCGGTCGGCAGCGCGAAGGTGTAGCCGGAGGGGTCACGGCGGGCGAGGCGCTGGAGCATCGCGGGCAGGTCGAGCGGGGCCTCGGAGGTGAGTTCGAGGGTGCGGGCCAGGACGACCTTGCTGAACTCGCCGCGCCACATGCGCTCCACGGCCGATGCGACGCCCTTCCCGTAGATCTCCGGTTCGGGCACCGGGCGCATCCGCCAGTTTCCCGCGGCGGGCGCGCCGGCGGGCAGGGCGATGAGCGGATCGGAGGTGAGCGGCGGCGCGCAGCGCACCGACTCCGGGACGGTCAGGGCGGCCGGGGCGGTGTGGTCGAAGGGGATGGCGCCCATGACCACCGGCGACTCCTGCCCGGCGGCGACCGCGGCGGCCAGCGTGGCGCCCACGCGCGCGGTCAACGGTCTCTCGTCATGGGGCACATGGCGTCCCGGGCCCCGTGCGAGCAGCGTGCGTCCGGGGGTGGCGAGAAAGTGGTCGCCCGGTGTGTAGGCGTCCAGCAGCGAAGTGGCCGCTCCTACGGCCGGGTGGGCCGGATCGGCCGGGGCGGTGTGCGTGGCGACCTGGGATGCCGTCGACACGGGGACTCCATTCTCGATGGTCCCGTCAGCGGGTGCGGGGGGCTGGCTGGGAGGAAGGAAGGGACGAGGGGCGGCCGGGCCGGTCAGCGCAGGGTCGCGCCGCCGTCGACGTACAGCTCCTGCATGGTGATGTGGCGGGCGCGGTCCGAGGCGAGGAACGCCACCGTCTCCGCGATGTCCGCCGGGTCGGCGATCCGGCCGAGCGGGATGCCGGTGCGGTAGGCCGAGGGGTCCCCGTCGATGACGCGTTGTTCGGCGCCCGGACCGGTCCACAGCGCGCGTTGCATCGGCGTGTCGGTGGAGCCGGGTGCGACGACGTTGCAGCGGACGCCGCTGCGGGCGAGTTCGAGCCCCAGGCACTTGGTGAACATGGCGGCGGCCGCCTTGGAGGCGGCGTAGGCGGCCATGCCGGTGCGGGGGACCCCGGCGGCGTTGGAGCCGACGGTGACGACCGCGCCGGATCCGCGGGCCGCCATGCGCGGGGCGACGGCCTGGGAGACGTGGAAGACGCCGGTGGCGTTCACCGCGAAGGTCTCCGCCCAGTCCTGCGCGGAGAGCACGGCCGCCGGGCCGGTGCGCAGGATGCCCGCCACGTTCACCAGGACGTCGACCGGGCCCAGTTGGCGCTCCACCCGGGCCACGGTGCTCTCCACCGAACCACGGTCGGTGACGTCCATCACATACGGGGTCAGGCCGCCCTCCGAGCGCTCGCCGCCGGGCAGTTTCTCCTGCGTCAGGGCCCACTCGGCGGCCAGCGCCTCGACGCCCGGCAGGACGCGATCGGTGGCGGCCACGCGGGCGCCGAGGGTGGCGAGCAGGTCGGCGACTGCCGCGCCGATGCCTTGTGCGGCACCGGTGACCAGAGCAGTGCGGCCGATGAAGTCGCCGCTTCTGCCCGGTATGTGCTCAGGCATGAGCAACCTCCTCCGGGTGTTAGGTAAGGGTAACCTAAATTGAACCGACCGCCCAGAAAGGTGTCGGGCCGTCGATATCTACTTAGGCTAGCCTCACCTTATGCAAACGCCGCGCACGGGGGCCACGGCCTCGGCTCCCGAACATGACTCCTCGAACGTTCAGTTGGATGGAGACGAGGCCGACGACCGGACGGTCGAAGCCGTGCCCCCAGGACGCGAGGAAGCATCCCCGGTAACCGAAAACGGAACAACCGCGGAAACCGGACAGCTCCCCGCCGGGCTCGGAGATCCCCGCTCCACGGCCGACCCGCGACGGCGGACCGTGGCGGCGGCCGTCGCCGGACTGGCCCTCGCCGTGCTGCTGCTGACGGCCCTCTCCCTCTCGATCGGCGCGGGCGAGGTCGGCCCCGGCGGCGTCCTGGACTACCTGCTGGGCCGCGACGGCGCGCGCGACAACGCCCGGCTCTCCCTCGTCGTCGGCGACCTGCGCCTCCCGCGCACCCTTACCGCGCTGCTCGTCGGAGCCGCCCTCGGTGTCGCCGGGTGCCTGCTCCAGGCGGTCACCCGCAACCCGCTGGCCGAGACCGGACTGCTCGGCGTCAACGCGGGCGCCTCGCTCGGCGTCGTCGCCGGCATCGCACTCCTCGGCTTCGATTCCGGTTACGCCTACCTCGTCTGCGCGTTCGTCGGCGCGGTGGTCGCCAGCGGTCTCGTCCTCCTCATATCCGGAAGACGCGGCGGTGGCTCTCCCATGCGTCTGGTCCTCGCCGGCGCCGCGCTCGGCGCGACCTTCGGCGGACTCACCAGCGTCATCGTCGTCAACTCCGCGGAGACCTACGACAGATTCCGCTTCTGGGTCCTCGGCTCCCTCGCCGGGGTCGAGGGCTTCGGCGAACTCGGCCGTCTCGCCCCCGTGCTCGCGCTCGGCTTCGTCGTCGCCCTCCTGGTCGCCCGCCCGCTCTCCGCCCTCGCCCTCGGCGACGACCTGGCCCGGAGCCTCGGCCACCGGCCACCCGTGATCCGTACGGTCGTCGCCGTCGGCGTCACCCTCCTGACCGCCGCCGCCGTGGCGCTCGCCGGACCCATCTCCTTCCTCGGCCTGCTCGCCGGCTTCCTCGCCCGCGCCCTGGCCGGCACCCGGCTCGCGGCCCGCCTGCTGCTCGCCGGGCTCATCGGCGCCTGCGTCCTGACGGTCTCGGACATCGCCGCCCGCGTGGTCTCCCGGCCCTTCGAGGCCCCCGTCTCCGTCATCGTCGCCCTCATCGGAGCCCCCGTCCTCATCGCCATCGTCCGCTCCAAGCAGCTGGCCTCGATGGGCATGACGGAACCGGCCACCGAGGAGCGCGCCCCCGACCGCCCCCGCCGCTTCCGGATCGCCCCGCCCCGCCCCGCCCGCCGCACCCCGAAGACGCTCCGGGCCCGCCCGGCCGACACCCTCGTCCTGCGGCGCGGCCCGCTCTCCCTGCTCGTCACCCGGCGCGCCGCCCTCGCCGCCCTCGCCCTCACCGGTGCCCTCCTGCTCGCCGTCGTCCTCTCCGCGTACGCGGGCCAGAGCGACATGGGCGTCGGCCGCACCTTCCGCGCGGTGTTCGGCCAGGGCGACCGCTTCGACGTCCTGCTCGTGCAGAAGTTCCGTCTCGGCCGCATCGTCGCCGGACTCACCGCGGGCGCCGCCCTCGGCCTCGCGGGCTGCCTCACCCAGACCCTGGCCCGCAACCGCCTGGCCACCCCCGAACTGCTCGGCGTCAACGACGGGGCCACCGCCGCTGTCCTGCTCTCCGTCACCCTCAGCGCCACCGGCTCCTTCGGCGCCTGGTGGGCCGGGCCGATCGGCGCGCTCGCCGCCGTCATCGTCGTCACCACCGTCTCCGGCGGCCTCGGCCAACGCGGCTACCGCGTCCTCGTCGTCGGCCTCGCCATGTCCGCGCTGGCCTCCGCGATCACCCAGGTCGTGCTGTCCCGCAGATCCCTCTCCTCCGCGAGTTCGCTGTACGTATGGACCTCGGGCAGCCTCAACGGACGCAGCTACTCCGTCGCCGTCCCCGTCCTCATCGGCCTCGCGCTCCTCGTCCCGGTCGCCCTCGCCGTCGCCCGCCACCTGGGCGTCCTGCGCTTCGACGACGCGACCGCCTCCTCGCTCGGCTCCGCCCCCGGCCGGGTCCGGGCGCTCTCCCTGTTCCTGGCCGTCGCCCTCGCGGGCCTCGCGGTCGGTATCTGCGGTCCCGTCGGCTTCGTGGCGCTGGCCTCCCCGGTCATCGCCTCCCGGCTCGCCGGCCCCCTGCGCGTCCCCCTCGTCGGCTCGATGCTCACCGGAGCCGTCCTCGTGGTCGTCGCCGACACCCTCGGCCGTATCGCCTTCGACGGCGTCGAACTCCCCGTCGGCATCGTCACCACCGTCCTCGGCGGACCGTTCCTGCTCTGGGTTCTGCTCGGCCGGTCCGCCGCCACCCGCGTCTGAAAGGCGGCCCGCACATGACCGGCTCACAGCGCCGCAACCCGCCCGTCCCTCCCGCACTCGTCCCTCCCGCACCCGCGGGACCGACCGGAACCGAGGCGCACACCGTGCGAAGCCCCCTCCTGCGCACGCTCCTCGAGAACGTGACCACGGGCAGTCCCGACGCCGAGGACGCCTTCTGGCGGTACGTGAGCGCCACCGGCGCCCCGCTCGTCGAGCCCGACCCCGAGGGCGACCCCGGCCACCGGCTCGTCACCTTCGTCCGCCGTGAGGACCCCGAGCACCCCGCCACCCACGTCCTGGCCCTCGTCCACACGGTCACCGACAAGGACCGGCACGCGGGCGACCTCGCCCCGCACCTGATGGAACGCCTCGAAGGCACCGGTGTCTGGGCGATCAGCCACCGGTTGCGCGCCGACCACCGCGCCTCGTACCAGTTCCACGCCACGGACAGAACCCGCGAGGACGCGTTGCGCGCCGACCGGACCGCCTGGCTCCAGGTCCTCGACCACGCCGCACCCGACCCGCTCAACGACCGGGCCCCGCTGCCCTCCCGGGACGGCCGCAACCCCGCCTCCGTACTGGAACTCCCCGAAGCCCCGGCCCAGTCACGTATCCGGCGGCGCGACGACGTGGTCCGGGGGCGGACGGTCGACGCCGAGGTGGACGGCCGACGGATCACGGTCCATCTGCCGCCCGGCCACCGTCCGGACGGCGGCCCGTACGCGCTCGCGGTGCTCCTCGACGGCGAGATGTGGGGCCCGGTCCTCGGCGTCGGAGACACCCTCGACAACCTGCACGCGGACGGGGACCTGCCCCCCACCGTGGCGGTGCTGGTCGACACCATGGGCCGGCGCATGGAGGACCTGGCCTGCAACGCACCGTTCGTCGACTGGCTGGCCGACACCCTGCTGCCCCGGGTCGGGCGGGAGTACGGGGCCGGGGCCGACCCCGCCCGGACCGTCGTCGCCGGACAGAGCGCGGGCGGCCTCACCGCCGCGTTCGCCGCCTTCCAGCGCCCCGACCGCTTCGGCCTCGCCCTCTGCCAGTCCGGCTCCTTCTGGTGGCCCGACGACGAACGCGGCAGTGAGTGGCTCACCGGGCAGTACGCCCGGGGGGAACGCAGGCCGGTGACGCTCCACCTGGAGGTCGGCCTCCAGGAATGGATGCTCCTGGCGGAGAACCGCAGGTTCCGCAATGTGCTGCGCGCCCGCGGATACGACCTCCGCTACCGGGAGTTCAACGGCGGCCACGACTACGCCTGCTGGCGAGGCGGCCTCGCCGACGGCCTGGCGGAGCTGCTCGGCGAAGGCTGAGCAGCTCCGCCAGGCCGCGTCCCGACAGCGGAAGGGGCGGGGCGGCACCCCCTCCGGGT
>NZ_NTGZ01000120.1 GCF_002551245.1 Streptomyces sp. rh34 | reverse complement strand
AGATGTGTATAAGAGACAGCTCCGGCGCGTTCGAGGGCGCGGCCTCCTGCGGCGTGGCGGGGGCCGCCACGGGCTTGTCGGGCTGCGGGGCGGCGGCTGACTGGGCCTCGTCTGGCAAGAGCGCTCCTCGTGCGGATCCGGGGTACCCGGAGAGCCCATGGTATCGATCCCCCGGCCGGACCTCGCCCGGGGACGGTGGAAGCCTCCACAACGAGGACGGGGCACCCGGTATTCCCGGGTGCCCCGTCCTCGTGCTCGGTGTCCGCCGCCGGGCGGTGGCCGGCGGATCAGACCGTGATCAGGGCCTCCAGCGGCGCTCCGGCGAGGCCCGGCTCCAGGCGGGCCCGGCCCGCGAGGAAGCCGAGCTCCATGAGGACCGCGACGCCCGCGACCTGGGCGCCGGCCCGCCGGATGAGCTCCAGCGAGGCCTCGGCGGTGCCGCCGGTGGCGAGGACGTCGTCGATGATCATGATCCGGTCCTCGGCGTCGAGGTCCTCGGCGTGGATCTCGATCTCCGCGCTGCCGTACTCCAGCTCGTAGGACTGGCTCAGCGTGGCGCCGGGGAGCTTCCCGGCCTTGCGGACCGGGATGAATCCGATGCCCGCCCGGACCGCGACGGGCGCGGCCAGGATGAAGCCGCGCGCCTCCAGGCCGACGATCTTCGTGGCGCCGTGCCGTACGCACAGCTCCGCGAGGGCGTCGGTGAGCGCCGTGAAGGCCACCGGGTCCGCGAGCAGCGGGGTGATGTCCTTGAACATCACGCCCGGCTTCGGGTAGTCCGCGACATCGCGGATCCGGCTGAGCAGCAGCTCCCTGATGGATTCGGTGGTGCTCGTCATCGCTCAGCGCTTCCCGGGGGTACGGCCGTGCGACCGGGGGCGGCCGATCGTCGTGCCCGCCGTCTCGGTCTCGGTGTCGTCGCGCAGGTCCTCGGAGCCGTCGTCGGAGGATTCGCCCTTGGCGGCCGCGGCGGCCCGCTTGGCGAGGATCCGCTTCTTCAGCGCCTTCATCTGCGGCTCGCGCTCCTTGAGGTCGGCGACGAGCGGCGTGGCGATGAAGATCGAGGAGTAGGCGCCGGCGGCGAGACCGACGAACAGCGACAGCGAGATGTCGTTCAGCATGCCCGCGCCGAAGACGCCGCCGCCGATGAACAGCAGACCGGCCACCGGCAGGAGCGCCACCACCGTGGTGTTGATGGAGCGGACCAGGGTGCTGTTGATCGACCGGTTGGCGACCTCGCTGTACGTGAAGCGGGTCTGCTTGGTGATGTCCTTCTGGCCCTCCTTGAGGCTGTCGAAGACCACCACCGTGTCGTACAGGGAGTAACCGAGAATGGTCAGCAGACCGATCACCGTGCCCGGGGTGACCTCGAAGCCGACCAGGGCGTAGACACCGACCGTGATGGTGATGTCGTGGATCAGCGCGATGAGGGCGGCGACGGCCATCCGCCACTCGAAGGCGATGGCCAGATAGATCACCACCAGGATCATGAAGACCCCGAGGCCCGTCCAGGCCTTGTTCGCGATCTGCTCACCCCAGCTGGGGCCGACCAGGTCCGCGTTGATGTCGTTGGCCGGGATACCGAGCTCGTCGGAGAGCGTCTCCTTGATCTTGTTCGCCGTGGCGGTGTCGACCTCGGTGATCTGGATACGCAGACCGCCGTTGCCCAGCTCCTGGACGATCGCCATGTGGCCGGAGGCCTCGGTCGCCACGTCCGTGGCCTGGGCGGTCGAGATCTGGGCCTTGGTGTCGGTCGTGAAGACCGCGCCGCCCTTGAACTCGATGCCCATGCGCAGACCGCCGACCGCCACGCCGATGATGGCCGTGATGGTGATCAGGATCGAGATGCCGTACCAGATCTTGCGGTTACGGATGAAGTCGTAGCCGACCTCGCCACGGTAGAGCCGGGCGCCGAGATTGCCGAGTCGCGACATCTCACGCCTCCTTCGGTTCGGTGGGGGCGTTGACACGGCGCGAACGGCGCAGCGGCGGCTGGGCGCCGAGACGCTTCGGGTCCAGCCCGGACCACGCGCCGCCCCGGGAGAAGAACTTCGTCCGCCCCATGAGGGTCATGAGGGGCTTCGTGAAGAAGAAGACCACGACGACGTCGAGGAGCGTGGTGAGGCCGAGCGTGAAGGCGAAGCCCTGCACCTTGCCGACGGTGACGATGAAGAGCACCGCGGCGGCCAGGAACGACACGAAGTCGGAGACCAGGATGGTGCGCCGGGCGCGCGGCCAGGCGCGCTCGATGGCGGGACGAAGCGTGCGTCCCTCGCGGATCTCGTCTCTGACGCGTTCGAAGTAGACGATGAACGAGTCCGCTGTGATGCCGATGGCGACGATGGCGCCGCAGACCGCCGGCAGGTTCAGCGCGAAGCCGATGGCCGGGCCCAACAGAGCCATGATCGTGTAGGTCAGTACGCCGGAGACCAGGAGGCTCAGGAGCGCGATGAACGCGAGGCCCCGGTAGTAGACGACCAGGTAGACGACGACCAGTGCCAGACCGATGCCGCCGGCGATCAGACCGCCCTTGAGCTGCTCGCTGCCGAGCGCCGCGGTCACCGTGGTGACGCTGACCTCTTCGAAGGTCAGCGGCAGTGCGCCGTAGGACAGGATGTTGCCGAGGTCTTCGGCCGACTGCTGGTCGAAGCTGCCGGAGATCTGGGCGTTCTTGCTGAGCGCCGTGCGCACCGAGGGAGCGGAGACGACCTCGCCGTCGAGGACGATCGCGAACTGGTTCATCGGCGGCTGCTGCTGCGAGAGCCGGCCGGTGATCTTCTGGAACTTCTTGGCGCCGGAGGAGGTGAACTCCATCGACACGATCCACTCGCCGGTCTGCTGCTCGATGGCGCCCTTGGCTTCGTCGACGTCGCTGCCGGAGACCTCGGCCGGGCCGAGCACGTACTTCTCGTAGCTGCCCGGGACGTTGGAGCCGCAGGCGACGATCGAGTCGCTGGGCTTGGCGTTCTGGCCGGCCTCCGTGCGCTGCTTGGGGTCGCTGCAGTCGAGCTTGGCGAACTCCTCCTGGAGCTTGGCCGTGGCCGGGTCCGCGGGAGGTGAGGCCTCGGGGGAGTCGGACGGCTTCGGCTTGTCGGAGGCGCCGGGGGTCGGGTCGTCCTTCGTCAGGGCGCCGGTGACCGCGCGGCCCTGGGTGGTGGCGCTCGCCGAGGGGGTGGCCTCCGAGCCGGTGGACTCCTCGCCCTTGGGCTTGTCGGCGCCTTCGGCGGACTCACCGGGCTTCGGGGTGGCGCTGCCCGAGGGAGTCGCGGAACCGGAGGGCGTGGGCTCTGCGGGGCCGCTCGCCTGCACCGTCAGAACAGGCCGGAAGTAGAGCTGGGCGGTGGTGCCGACCTGCTCCTGGGCCTGCTTGGAGTTCGTCCCCTTGGGGATGTTGACGATGATGTTCTTCGAGCCCTGGGTCTGGACCTCGGCTTCGGAAACGCCCAGACCGTTGACACGCCGCTCGATGATCCCGACCGCGGTGTCCATGTTGGTCTTGTTGATCGCGTTCGGCTTGCCGGGCTGGTTCTGCGCCTCCAGCGTGATCGACGTCCCGCCGGCCAGGTCGATGCCCAGCCGGGGCGTGGTGTGCCCGGACAGGAACAACCCGCCGGTGAGCGCGACCATGGCGATGAGGATCAGAGCCAGGGCACGCCCCGGCCTGCCCTGACCGCCGGACGGCCCTCGGCCCTTCTTGGGTGCTGCCACCTTCTCGTTTCTCCCTGTCCAACCGCCCCGCGCCGGGTACGCGCCCGAGCGGCCACGAAGTGTAGTGGGGACCCTGCCCCCGCAGACGACCGCACGGTCCCGGGGACGCCGCGCGCCGGTGGGCGCGCGACGTCCCCGGGATCGTGAGAACTACTTGGAGTCGGCGTCGCCGTCGGTCTTGCTCTCGTCCTTGGCGTCCTTCTTGACGTCCTTGACCTCGGCGTCCTCGGATTCGGCGTCGTCGGCCGCGTCGCCCTTGGCCAGGTCGATCTTGGCGACCTCGGCGTCGTCGGACTCGCCGGTCAGCGAGGAGGCGTCGTCGGGAACGACGGTGCCGTCCGCGTCCAGCTCCTGGTCGTCACCGTGCACGATGCGGTTGTACTCCGCGTCGTCCAGGACGGCGCCGATGGAGTTCTTCGCGTAGATGGCGTGCACGCCGGGAGCGACCTCGAGGATAACGGTGTCGTCGTGGACTTCCTTGACGGTGGCGTACATGCCCCCGATCGTCCGGACGCCGGTGCCGGGCTGCATGTCGTTGCGCATCTGCGCGGCCGCCGCCTGCTTCTTCTTGGCGGAGCGGGTCATCAGGAACATGGCCCCGATGAGCACGATGAAGGGGAGGAGAGTCAAGATATCCACGGGACGGGAATTCCTTCGCACGACCGCGCTGGAATGCGGCCTGTATATACGGGGGTGGGTACACCGACCGGTAAGGGCGGCATCGGCGGAGTCTAAGCGAGTCCGCATCGATGGAACAACGCCCAGCATGGCACCGGGGTTCCTGTGCACGCGAACCTGTGACCCATCACGCCCCGAACAGACCCTGTTGTCCCTTTGCTCCGTGCTGCGGCGGGACCAGCCCCAGATGCGCCCAGGCCGCCGGGGTGGCGACACGGCCGCGCGGAGTCCTGGCCAGCAGTCCTTCCCGTACGAGGAAGGGCTCGGCGACCTCCTCGACGGTCTCCCGCTCCTCCCCCACCGCGACCGCCAGCGTGGACAGGCCCACCGGGCCGCCGCCGAAGAGCTTCAGCAGGGCGCCGAGGACGGCACGGTCCAGCCGATCGAGTCCGCGGTCGTCAACCTCGTACACCTTGAGGGCCGCCATCGCGATCTCCCGGTCGATCGTGCCCTCGGCCTTGACCTGGGCGTAGTCGCGGACGCGGCGCAGCAGGCGGTTGGCGATACGGGGGGTGCCGCGGGAGCGTCCGGCGATCTCGGCGGCGCCCTCCACGTCGATGGTGACGTCGAGGAGGCGGGCGGAGCGGTGGATGACGCGCTCCAGCTCGGCGGGGGCGTAGAACTCCATGTGCCCGGTGAAGCCGAAGCGGTCGCGCAGCGGAGGCGGGAGCAGTCCGGCCCGGGTGGTGGCCCCCACCAGGGTGAAGGGGGGCAGTTCGAGCGGGATGGCGGTGGCGCCGGGGCCCTTGCCGACGATGACGTCGACCCGGAAGTCCTCCATCGCCATGTAGAGCATCTCCTCGGCGGGCCGGGACATGCGGTGGATCTCGTCGAGGAAGAGGACCTCGCCCTCCTGGAGGGAGGAGAGGATCGCCGCGAGGTCGCCGGCGTGCTGGATGGCGGGGCCCGAGGTGATTCTGATCGGGGCGTTCATCTCCGCCGCGATGATCATCGAAAGAGTGGTCTTGCCGAGGCCGGGGGCGCCGGAGAGCAGTACGTGATCGGCGGTGGCCCCGCGGGCGAGGGCGGCCTTGAGGACCAGGTCGAGCTGTTCGCGGACCTTCTCCTGGCCGACGAACTCCTCCAGGTCCTTGGGGCGCAGCGCCGCCTCGACCGCGGTGTCCTCGCCGTCGAGATGGCCGGCGTCGACCAGCCGGTCGTCGAGGACCGGGCCGGTCGGCTCATCGGTCTCGGGTCCGGTCTCGTCCCAGTTCATCAAGGGCCTCTTCGGTGGTTCGGTGCCGGTCAGCGTGCGCGGTTGAGAGTCTGCAGGGCGGCCCGCAGCAGCTGCGGCACGGGGGGTGCCGTGCCCTCGGCGACGGCGGCCTCGGCCTGCGGGGCGACGGCGTTGACGGCCTCGTCGGCCTCGCGGCTCGCGTAGCCGAGGCCGATCAGGGCGGCCTGGAGCTGGTCGCGCCAGCCGGAGGTGGCGGGGGTGCCGATGCCCTGCTGGCCGATGTGCGCGCCGGCCGGTTCGCCGAGCCGGTCCTTGAGCTCCAGGAGCAGCTTCTGCGCGCCCTTCTTACCGATGCCCGACACGGCGGTCAGCGCCTTCTCGTCGCCGGTGGAGACCGCGAGGCGCAGGGCGTCGGGGCTGTGGGTGGCGAGCATCGCCTGGGCCAGGCGGGGCCCGACGCCGCTGGCGGTCTGGAGGAGCTCGAACACCTGCCGCTCGTCGTCGTCCCGGAAGCCGTACAGGGTGAGGGAGTCCTCGCGGACGACCAGCGAGGTGGCGAGCCGGGCCTCCTTGCCGACGCGCAGGTCGGCGAGGGTGTGCGGGGTGCACTGGACCGCCATGCCGATGCCGCCGACCTCGATGACGGCCGTGGTCGGGGCGAGGGCGGCCACCGGGCCGGAGACGAAGGCGATCATGCGGTGCGGCCTTTCAGCGGGCGGGGCGTGCTGGGCGTACGGGAGGCGCCGGGCGTACGGGACGCGCCGAGGGTGCCGGTCGCCCCGGAGGTACGGGACGCGCCGGACGTGCGGTGGGCGGCGACGGCCCGCTGGAGCCGGTTCTGCGCGGGGGCGCGCCAGATGTGGCAGATGGCCAGGGCCAGGGCGTCGGCGGCGTCGGCGGGCTTGGGCGGTGCGTCCAGTCTCAGCAGCCGGGTCACCATCGCGCCGACCTGGTCCTTGTCGGCGCGGCCGGATCCGGTGACCGCCGCCTTGACCTCGCTGGGGGTGTGCAGGGCCACGGGGATGCCGCGGCGGGCGGCGCAGAGCATGGCGACCGCGCTGGCCTGGGCCGTGCCCATCACGGTGCGGACGTTGTGCTGGGCGAAGACGCGCTCGACCGCGACGAAGCCCGGGGAGTGGTCGTCGAGCCACTGTTCGATGCCGCGCTCGACGGCGACGAGCCGGTCGCCGAGCTCGGCGTCGGAGGAGGTGCGCACGACGCCGACGCCGATCATGGTCAGGGGTCTTCCCGCGACTCCTTCGACCACGCCGACGCCGCATCGGGTCAGCCCCGGGTCAATGCCCAGAACCCGCATGGAGCCCCCTGTCCTCGGCCCGTCGCCGGCGCGCGCCGCGCCCGCTCGATCATCTGTTCCCGCAGGCTATCGGCTCGCACTGACAATGCGTCGCAATCACAGGACGACGGGCCGACGGGGAGTGTCCCGTCGGCCCGTCGCACGGGGCCGTGTCCGCCCTGTCGGCCGTGCCGTCAGGCGTCGACCTTCTCCATGACCTCGTCGGACACGTCGAAGTTGGCGAAGACGTTCTGCACGTCGTCGCTGTCCTCCAGCGCGTCGATGAGCTTGAAGATCTTGCGGGCGCCCTCTTCGTCCAGCTCGACCTGCATCGTCGGCAGGAAGTTGGCCTCGGCGGAGTCGTAGTCGATGCCCGCCTCCTGGAGCGCGGTGCGCACCGCGACCATGTCGGTGGCCTCGCTGACCACCTCGAAGGTCTCGCCGAGGTCGTTGACCTCCTCGGCGCCCGCGTCGAGGACCGCGCCGAGGACGTCGTCCTCGGCCAGCTCGCCCTTGGGCACGATCACGACGCCCTTGCGGTTGAACAGGTACGAGACGGAGCCCGGGTCGGCCATGGAGCCGCCGTTCCGGGTCATCGCGACACGTACGTCGGACGCGGCACGGTTGCGGTTGTCGGTGAGGCATTCGATGAGCACCGCGACACCGTTGGGGCCGTAACCCTCGTACATGATCGTCTCGTAGTCGGCGCCGCCCGCTTCGAGACCGCCACCGCGCTTGACCGCGGAGTCGATGTTCTTGTTCGGGACGGAGCTCTTCTTCGCCTTCTGGATGGCGTCGACGAGCGTGGGGTTGCCGTCGGGGTCCACGCCGCCGGAGCGCGCCGCGACCTCGATGTTCTTGATCAGCTTCGCGAAGAGCTTGCCGCGCTTGGCGTCAATCACGGCCTTCTTGTGCTTCGTCGTAGCCCATTTAGAGTGGCCGGACATCTGCCTTCTCCTTCGCGTCACCAAAATCGAGTCGAACCCGAGAGATCCTACCGGGGTCCGCTCAGTTCACTGCGCGCACCATGTCCACGAACAGAGCGTGTACGCGATGGTCGCCGGTCAGTTCGGGATGGAACGAGGTGGCGAGGGCGTTTTTCTGCCGGACGGCCACGATATGCCCGCCGTGTTCGGCGATGACCTCGGTCCCGGCCCCGACGGACTCGACCCAGGGCGCGCGGATGAACACACCGTCCACCGGGCCGCCTTCGACACCGCCGACCTCGACCGCGGCCTCGAACGACTCGTTCTGGCGGCCGAAGGCGTTGCGCCGCACGATCATGTCGATGCCGCCGACGGTCTCCTGGCCCGAGCGGGGATCGAGGATCTTCTCGGCCAGCAGGATCATTCCGGCGCAGGTGCCGTAGACCGGCATCCCGGCCCGCACCCGCTCGCGGAGCGGCTCCATCATGCCGAAGAGCACGGCCAGTTTGGACATGGTGGTGGACTCGCCGCCCGGTATGACCAGGCCGTCGACCTCGGCGAGTTCCTCGGGGCGCCGGACCGGCCTGGCCAGGGCGTCCGCCGAGGCCAGGGCGATCAGATGCTCCCGTACGTCGCCCTGGAGAGCCAGAACGCCGATCAGGGGGGTGTCGCTCATCAGTGGTTACCAGCCGCGGTTGGCGTAGCGCTCGGACTCGGGCAGCGTGTCGCAGTTGATGCCGACCATGGCCTCGCCCAGGTTGCGGGAGGCGTCCGCGATGACCTTCGGGTCGTCGTAGAAGGTGGTGGCCTTCACGATGGCGGCGGCGCGCTTGGCCGGGTCGCCGGACTTGAAGATGCCGGAGCCGACGAAGACGCCCTCGGCGCCGAGCTGGCGCATCAGCGCGGCGTCGGCCGGGGTGGCGACGCCACCGGCGGAGAACAGCACGACGGGCAGCTTGCCGAGCTCCGCGACCTCCTTGACCAGCTCGTACGGGGCGCGGAGGTCCTTGGCCGCGGCGTACAGCTCGTTGTTGTCGAAGCCGCGCAGCCGGGCGATCTCGTTCTTGATCTGGCGCAGGTGGCGGACGGCCTCGACGACGTTGCCGGTGCCGGCCTCGCCCTTCGAGCGGATCATGGCCGCGCCCTCGGCGATGCGGCGCAGGGCCTCGCCCAGGTTGGTGGCGCCACAGACGAAGGGGGTGGTGAAGGCGAACTTGTCGCTGTGGTTGACCTCGTCGGCCGGGGTGAGCACCTCGGACTCGTCGATGTAGTCGACGCCGAGGGACTGGAGCACCTGGGCCTCGACGAAGTGGCCGATGCGGGACTTGGCCATGACGGGGATGGAGACGGCCCCGATGATCTCCTCGATCATGTTGGGGTCGGACATCCGGGCCACGCCGCCGTCCTTGCGGATGTCGGCCGGCACCCGCTCCAGGGCCATGACGGCCACGGCGCCCGCGTCCTCGGCGATCTTCGCCTGTTCGGCGTCGACGACGTCCATGATCACGCCGCCCTTGAGCTGTTCGGCCATGCCGCGCTTGACGCGGGCGGTGCCGGTGGCGGGGTACTCGGCGGACTGCGGGGTGCTGGGAAGCGTGGACACGGGACCTCACTCGGTGAAAGACGCTGGATGCTGCAACGCCGAGCAAACGCCCCGGGACCGGTCCACAGCAAGGGCCAATGAACAGGCCGTGGATCGTTTTGGCCCTGATGAGATCCCTGGGGCGTTCCCCGGGTCAGGTGCCGGGGCGGTCCGCGAGGGCCACCGGCGGGGCGTCGTCCATCTCGAAGGCGAGCGGGAACGGCGCGTGCCCGGCCAGCCGGAAGAGCCTGACCGTACGGTGTCGGCGCAGGGCGCGGGCGGCGCGTACGGAGTCGTTGTGGAAGCGCCGGGCCATGGGGACGCGGCGTACGGCGGCGGCCAGTTCGATGGCCGCCTCCTCGCCTCCGGGGATCTCCTTCACCGCGTCGACCTGGGCCGGTTCGCCGAAGACGGCGCGCAGGGCGGTGCTGAGTTCGCTCTCGGCGACCTCGCGGTGGTCCTCCTCGGCCTGCCGGGCGGCGTGCGCGGCCTCGTACAGGACGATCGAGGCGGCCGGGTCCAGGACGCCGGAGGTGGCCAGCTCCTGGGTGACCGAGGCGCGGCGCAGCAGTTGGGCGTCGAGGGCGGCGCGGGCGGCGTCGATCCGGGAGTGCAGACGGTCGAGCCGGCCGGCGGTCCAGCTGAGGTACACGCCGACCGCGATGAGGGCGACGACGATCCAGACGATGAGGGTTACGGTCACGGGCCCACACGCTACCGTCGCCGGAGGCCCTCGCTTCGACGGGAGGCTCCGGGACCGGGCCCCCACGGCCCCCGGGCTCAGTCCCGGGCCAGCCCGAACCGGGCCCGCAGCCCGGAGCGTTCGTCCGCCGCGACCGAGGCGGCCCCGTCGGTCACCGTCTCGTACACCGCGAGGATGTCGGCCCCCACCGTCGCCCAGTCGAAGCGCCGCACGTGGGCCTCGCCGCGCTCGCGCAGTCCGGCCCGGCGCTCCGGGTCCCCCAGCAGCCGGATCGCCGCGGCGGCCAGCGCGTCGGCGTCCTCGTTGGCGAACAGGTCGCCCGCCGCGCCCTGGTCCAGCACCTGGGCGAAGGCGTCCAGGTCGCTCGCCAGCACCGGCGCACCGGCCGACAGCGCCTCGACCAGGATGATGCCGAAGCTCTCGCCGCCGGTGTTCGGGGCCACGTACACATCGACGCTGCGCAGCAGCCGGGCCTTGTCCTCGTCGCTGACCATGCCGAGGAACTCGACGCGCTCGCGCAGCTCCTTCGGCAGGGTCTCCACCGCCTCCTCCTCGTCACCGCGCCCGGCGACCAGCAGCCGGGCTCCGGGGTGGGCGGCGAGGATCGCGGGCAGCGCCTTCATCAGGACGGGCAGGCCCTTGCGGGGTTCGTCGATGCGGCCGATGAAGCCGAGGGTCCCGCCCTGCCATGCGGCTTTCGGCTCGGCCTCGGCGAAGAAGCCGACGTCGACGCCGTTGGGGATGACGACGGCGTCCCCGCCGAGGTGCTCGACCAGGGTGCGCCGGGCGTACTCGCTGACCGCGATCCGGGCGCTGATCTTCTCCAGCGCGGGCTGGAGGATCGGGTACGCGGCGATCATCGCCCGGGAGCGCGGGTTGGAGGTGTGGAAGGTGGCCACGATCGGCCCCTGCGCCGCCCAGCAGGCCAGCAGGCCCAGCGACGGGGAGGTCGGCTCGTGGATGTGGATGACGTCGAAGGTGCCGTCGTGGAGCCAGCGCCGCACCCGGGCCGCCGACAGGAAGCC
Source organism: Streptomyces sp. rh34 (assembly GCF_002551245.1). Classification (GTDB taxonomy): domain Bacteria; phylum Actinomycetota; class Actinomycetes; order Streptomycetales; family Streptomycetaceae; genus Streptomyces. Next base: position 10,914 of record NZ_NTGZ01000120.1, on the reverse strand, counting down.
GAAGTTCAGCCGGGCGACGGAGCCGTTGTACGGGACGGGGACGGCCCGGCCCGCCGAGACGACGTAGGGCGGGAGCGGTGTCTCGTCGTCGGCGGGGGCCAGGACGGAGACCTCGTGGCCGAGCCGGATCAGGTGCTCGGCCAGGTCCCGGATGTGGAACTGCACACCGCCCGGTACGTCCCAGGAGTACGGGCAGACGATGCCGATCTTCACGTGGGTTCCCCCCGGGGGTCCAGGTCGTCCAGCCAGAGGCGCTGGAGCATGTGCCAGTCCTCCGGGTGCTCGGCGATGCCGGCGGCGAAGGCGTCGGCCAGGGCCTGGGTCATGGCGGCGGTCTTCTCGACCCGGGTGCCCTCCTGCGGCACGTCGACCGCCGGATGGATGCGCCCGCGCATCACCGGCCCGTCGTACCAGAGGGTCACCGGCAGCAGCTTCGCGCCCGTCTGCTGAGCGAGGAGCGCCGGGCCCGCGGGCATCCGGGCGGTGGCGCCGAAGAACGTCACCTCGGTCCCGGAGGCGGAGAGGTCCCGGTCCGCCACCAGGCAGATCAGGCCGCCCGCGCGCAGCCGCCGGGCCAGGGTCCCGAAGGCGGACCCGCCGCTGTGCGGCAGGACCTCCATGCCCAGGCCCTCACGGTAGGCGACGAACCGGTCGTAGAGGGTCGTCGGCTCCAGCCGTTCGGCGACGGTGGTGAAGGGGACCTTCAGATCGGTGGTGACCCAGGCGCCGGCGTGGTCCCAGTTGGCGAGGTGCGGCAGGGCCACGATGACTCCCCGCCCGGCGTCCAGGCCCTCGGACAGGTGGTGGACGTCGGAGATGTCAATGCTGTCCTTGATGCGCTCCGGGCTCCAGGCGGGCAGCCGGAAGGACTCCATCCAGTAGCGCATGTAGGAGCGCATCCCGGCCCTGGACAGCTCCGCCAGTCGCTCCGGACCCGCGTCGGGGACGACCCGGGCCAGGTTCGACTCCAGGCGCAGCACGCTCTTGCCGCGCCGCTTCCACACCTGGTCGGCGATGGTGCGGAAGAGCCGGGCGGCGGCGGGCTCGGGCAGCTTCTTGACGGCGCTCCAGCCCAGGCCGTACAGCCCGTCGGTGAGCCGCCCCTTCAGGTCGGACGCGCCGGCGCTCACCGGTCGCCCTCGCTCCCCTGACCGGCGGAACCGGCGGCGGACGAGTCCGCGGCGGCCTCCCCCACGGCGGCCTCGGCGGCGTCCGCCTCGGCGGATTCGCGGCGTACGGTCACCACGCGCTGGATCAGCGTCACGAGGCTGCCCGCGGCGACGATCCACAGCGCGATCGGCAGCAGGACGTCGATACCGGGGACGCCGAACGTGTGCAGTCCGGCGAGGCCCGCGGCGACCAGCGAGATCACCAGGCGCTCGGCGCGCTCCACAAGGCCGTTGACCGCGACCGGCAGGCCGATCGACTCGCCGCGCGCCTTGGTGTACGAGACCACCTGGCCGCTGGCCAGGCAGAAGATCGCGACGGCGCACAGGATGTTGTCGTCACCGCTGCCCGCGTACCAGAGGGCGAATCCGGCGAAGATCGCCCCGTCGGCGACCCGGTCCAGCGTCGAGTCGAGGAACGCGCCCCACCGGCTGGAGATCCCGGCCTGCCGCGCCATGTTGCCGTCGACGAGGTCGGAGAAGACGAAGATCGTGATGACGATCGTGCCCCAGAAGAACTCCCCCATGGGGAAAAAGACCAGCGCACCTGCCATCACTCCGGCCGTACCGACGAGAGTGACCGCGTCGGGGCTGACCCCGAGGCGGAGCAGCAGAGCGGCGAACGGTGTGAGGACACGCGTGAAGAATGCACGCGCGTACTTGTTCAGCATGGCCTTCCCGAGGGTTCGGTTCGCCGAGCGGCCCCTTCGGCCACCGACTGGCCCATCGTAGTCACCGCCGGTGCCTTCCACCGGACGGGCACCCGCCGCCGGGGGTCACGCGGGCTCCCCGCCCGGCCCGGACCGCACCCGTGCGCGACACCGTGGCCGGGCCTGTGGGCGGCGTACGAACGGTGCCGGTGCGCGGCGCACGAACCGTGCCGTGCGCGACGTATGGACGAGGCCCCGGCGCGGTGCCAAGCTCGAAGGACCGCGGGCGTCGCCGAAGCCGCCGCGGCGGCCTCCCCGTGCCCGTGACCACCGCTGCTCCGCGCGCGGTCGCCCTCCCCCGCACCGCGCCATCGACCGGGAGGCACGCACCATGGGCGACAAGGCACACGCACAACCCGGGGCCGCCGGAGGAGTACCGACGGCCGGCCACCCCTCCGCCGTACGGAACGTGGTGCTGGTCGGCCCCAGCGGATCGGGCAAGACCACGCTGGTCGAGGCCCTGGCCCTGACGGCGGGAGCCGTGAACCGGGCCGGGCGGGTCGAGGACGGGGCGACCGTCTCCGACTACGACGAGATCGAGCGGCGCCGACGGCGTTCCGTACAGCTCTCGCTGGTCCCGGTGGCCTGGGACGGCTGCAAGATCAATCTGCTGGACACCCCCGGCTATGCGGACTTCGTCGGGGAGTTGCGGGCCGGTCTGCGGGCGGCGGACGCGGCCCTCTTCGTCGTCTCCGCGGCCCAGGACGCGGCGACCGTGGCCGCGACCACCCGGGCCGCCTGGGAGGAGTGCGCGCTCGTCGGCATGCCACGCGCGATCGTTGTGACGCACCTGGACACCGCCCGCACCTCCTACCGGGAGATGAACCGGATCTGCGCCGAGGCCTTCGGGGGCGAGGACCCCGACGCCGTACTGCCCCTGTACTTGCCCGTGCTGGGCCCCGAGGGCGCCGACGGGCACGCCCCGCTGACCGGGCTCACCGGACTGCTGAGCCGGAACGTCCTCGACTACTCCTCGGGGGAACGCGCCGAGCGGCCCCCGGCGCCCGACCAGGAGGAACCTTTGCGGGCGGCCCGGGACCGGCTGATCGAGGGGATCATCGCCGAGAGCGAGGACGAGTCCCTGATGGACCGCTATCTCGGCGGCGAGGACCTCGACGTCGCGACGCTGATCGCGGACCTCGAACGGGCCGTCGCCCGGGGCTCCTTCCACCCCGTCCTCACCGCGGCGCCCGCGGCCGAGGGCGCCCGGCAGGGCATCGGCACCGTCGAACTGCTGGAGCTGATCACCCGCGGCTTCCCGACCCCGCTGGAGCGCACCCCGCCCGCCGTCACCACCCCGTCGGGCAAGCCCCGGCCCGCCCCGGTCTGCGATCCCGGGGGCCCGCTGGTCGCCGAGGTCGTCAAGACCGCCTCCGACCCGTACGTGGGCCGGGTCTCGCTGGTCCGCGTCTTCTCCGGCACCCTGCGCCCCGACGACTCCGTACACCTCTGCGGCCACGGCCTGGACGCGACGGGACACGCGCCGCGCCCCTGTCACGAGGCGGAGATCCGCGTCGGTGCGCTCACCTCGCCGTTCGGCCGGCGGCAGCACGCCCTGGACCGGTGCGTCGCGGGCGATCTGGCGTGCGTGGCCCGGCTCGGCGAGGCGGAGACCGGCGACACCCTCTCCCCGGCCGACGACCCCGTGCTGATCGAGCCCTGGTCGACGCCGGACCCGCTGCTCCCGCTGGCCGTACGGGCGCACGGCAAGGCGGACGAGGACAAGCTGTCGCAGGGCCTGGCCCGGCTGGTCGCCGAGGATCCCACGCTGCGCCTCGAACAGAACCCGGACACCGGTCAGGTCGTCCTGTGGTGCCTGGGCGAGGCCCACCAGGAGGTCGCGCTGGAGCGGCTGCGCAGCCGTTACGGCGTCCAGGTCGACGCGGAACCGCACCGGGTGCCGCTGCGCGAGACGTTCGCCGGGCCGGCCGCCGGGCGCGGACGGCATGTCAAACAGTCGGGCGGGCACGGCCAGTTCGCGATCTGCGAGATCGAGGTGGAGCCGCTGCCGCCGGGCTCGGGCGTCGAGTTCGTCGACAAGGTCGTCGGCGGCGCGGTGCCGCGCCAGTTCATTCCCTCGGTGGAGAAGGGCGTGCGAACCCAGGCCGCCCGGGGACTGGCCGCCGGGCACCCTCTGGTCGACGTGCGCGTCACGTTGCTGGACGGCAAGGCGCACTCGGTGGACTCCTCGGACGCCGCCTTCCAGACCGCCGGGGCGCTCGCGCTGCGCGAGGCCGCGTCCGACGCCCGTATCCAGCTCCTGGAACCGGTGTGCGAGGTGAGTGTCCTGGTCCCCGACGACTACGTGGGCCCGGTGATGAGCGATCTCTCGGGGCGGCGGGGCCGCGTCGTGGGCACCGAGCAGAGTCCGGGCGGGCGCACTCTCGTGCGGGCCGAGGTGCCGGAGATCGAGGTCGGCCGGTACGCGGTGGATCTGCGCTCCCTGTCGCACGGCACGGGCCGCTTCGACCGCGCGTACGCCCGGCACGAGGCGATGCCGCCGCAGGTGGCCGCCCGGGTCCGAGCGGAGCGGGCGGACGGGGCACCCGGCGCGTGACCGGCGCACGGTCGCACACGCCGTCCGACGCGTCACGGGTGACGGGTGGTGATGTGATCCGGACGATACGCTGTGGTCGCAGCTCAGAAGGTATGCCGCGTACGGTAGTTGGGCACACCGCAGGAGCAGACGTGCGGCGAGTGGGGGCGACAGGTGGCCAACGACGGATTCGACTTCTCACCCGGGGCCCAGATCCCGGTCCAGGGCTCGGGCGGCCAGTCAGTGGCGACCAATGCCCTGGCCTCGGCGGCGTATCGGGACAGTCCGGTGGAGACGATCCTCGACGCCAACAGCGAGTGGCACAAGTCGACGGTGAAGCCGGGCTCCTCGAAACTCTTCAAGTCCGACTACTTCAAGCCGAATCTCGGCGAGGCGTTCGCCCGTGCCGTCCAGGAGCGGATGCTCGGCGGCGCCCGCAAGGCGCTCATCCAGTCCTTCGGCACGGACCCGCAGACCGTGGTGGAGCACTGCCTGTCGGCGAACAACCTGCGCAAGGCCCGTGACACCCGGCTCACCCTGGTGACCTTGGTGTTCGGCGTCCTGTTCCTGCCCGGCATGCTGGCCTGGGTGATCGCCTTCCTGGTCCGGGAGGCGCTCAACAAGTCCAAGGACACGGCGTTCCGCGCTGTCGGCACGGTCCTCCTGGCCGCCTTCGGGATCGGCGCGCTGGTCCTGATGGTCAGGCTCCCCCTGGACGGGCTGCTCGGGCTCTACGTCCGGGGCACGCTCATCGCCCCGGTGATCGGCTGGCTGATCGCCAAGCGGATCGCGGAGACCTCGGCCAAGGACATGCGGGCACGCTGGGAAGGCCTGCTCTCCGGCACCGGGGTGATCGCGAAGATCCCCGAGGCGGTGCCGAAGAACCCCAACGAGACCGCGCGCGAGGCCCTGCGCCAGGGTCTGGAGAAGCTGTCGGCCGAGCAGCAGTCGAACGCCGTCTTCTATGCCGGCCCCAAGGGCGTCCTCGGGATGGGCACGCGCTGGGGCAGCTGGCAGCTGGCCGAGGAGCTGCTCCCCAAGGACCCGACGAAGGAGATCCACCAGTTCCGCAGCTGGGACCTGATCCGGATCATCCACGACCAGCTGAAGATGCTGGAGCGCGGACCGCTGAACACGGGCGGCTTCCCGACGCCGGCCGTGAAGCACTGGGTCGTCTCGCCCATCGGGGAGAACGCCGACTCCGTGACGCGCCCCGAGGGGGAGGACGTCGCCACCTTCCAGGTGAAGCCCCACGAGATACAGCGGATCTGCAATCACCAGCAGTTCGGCAGCGGTGACCGGCACTATCTGGGCGTCCAGTTCACCCTGTGGGACGGCCAGCTGGTGATCACCATGATGATCACCGTCACCGTGCTCCACGAGACCCTGCGCATCGAGGTCACGGGCCACGCGCTGGGGCCGGTGCACGGTCTGTTCCTCTCCAAGCCCGCGGCGAAGACGAAGACGGTCAACAAGACCGTCCGCTTCTGGGAGACGCGGGACATCCAGCTGGCGCTGGTGGACGCCAAGGAGGTCGTCCGGCTCGCCCTGCGGGCCCCCCTCACGTGGTATCCGCCGCTGCTGGACTACCTGGGCGGAAAGATAGTGCTGCCCGAGCCGTTCGGGCTGCGGCACGCGTGGGCGGCCAAGCCGTGGAACCACCGCTTCATGGCGGACGACGCGATGCGCGCCGCCACCCCGGTGCTGCGGGCCGTCCACACGGCGGCGATGCGCGTCCTCGAGGAGAACGGCGTCGACACGGAGCGCTTCGACAACCGCTCGATGGTACTGAGCGGCCTCGTCCAGGACCCGGCCCCGCGCAAGGCCGACGTCTACGACGCGTAGGAACGTACGGGAGAGGGGGCCCGGCCGGGCCCCCTCTCGCGTACCGCGCTCAGCGGCCCTGGCCCTGGCCCTTCGGCCAGGCGTCGGCCAGCATCGCCCGGGTGTCGCCGAGCAGCTGGGGCAGCACCCTGGTGTGGCCGATGACCGGCATGAAGTTGGCGTCCCCGCCCCAGCGCGGCACCAGATGCTGGTGCAGGTGCGCGGCGATCCCGGCACCGGCCACCGAGCCCTGGTTCATGCCGATGTTGAAGCCGTGCGCCCCGGAGGCCGTCCGCAGCGCGACCATCGCCCGCTTGGTGAAGTCCGCCAGCTCCGCCGTCTCCGGGCCGTCCAGTTCGGTGTAGTCGGCCACATGACGGTAGGGGACGACCATGAGGTGACCACCGTTGTACGGGTACAGGTTCAGCACCGCGTAGACGTGCTCGCCGCGCGCCACGAGGAGCCCGTCCTCGTCGGATTTCGCGGGGATCGAACAGAACGGGCAGCCGTCCTCGGCACCCGGGCCGCTCGGCTTGTTCTCGCCCTGGATGTACGCCATCCGGTGGGGAGTCCACAGGCGCTGGAATGCGTCGGGCGTTCCCACGCCGATCTGCTGCTCCGGCTCACTCGTCATGCCGATCAGCATATTGCGTCACCCCGGCGGAGCGTGTCGCCGGGGCCGCACCGCCCGGCCGCCCGCGATGCTGAGGCGATGAGCGACCGACCCGCCCCCGAGCCGTCCGCCCGGCTGACCCGCTGGGAGCGGCGCACGGAGATTCCGCTCTTCGCCGCGGGGCTGCTCTTCCTGACCGGGTACGCGGTCCGGGTGCTGACCCCGCACGACGACGAGCCCTGGAACGACCTCGCCCTGATCCTCGTCTGGTCGACCTGGCTGCTGTTCCTCGTGGACTACGGGACGCGGCTGCGGCTCAGCGGACTGGGCCGGCGCTTCCCCCGCACGCACTGGCTCGACACCCTGGTCCTGCTGCTGCCCCTGCTGCGCCCGCTGCGCATGGTCAAGGTGTACACGGCCGTGCAGCAACGCCGCGACCGCCCGCGGCTCAGCCTGTACGCGCGGGTGATCTCGTACGCGAGCCTGACCGCCGCCCTGCTCGGCTTCGCCGCCTCGCTCACGGTCTACCACCTGGAGCACACGGCCCCCGGCGCTTCCATCCGCACGTTCGGCGACGCGGTGTGGTGGGCGTGCGCGACGCTCACGACGGTCGGTTACGGGGACGCCGCACCGGTCACGTTCTGGGGCCGGACGGTCGCGGCGCTGCTGATGACCGGCGGCCTGGCGCTGCTCGGCGCGGTGACGGGGTCGTTCTCGTCCTGGCTGATCCAGGTGTTCACCCGGGAGGACGAGAAACGGCCCCCGGAGCGCGGTTGACGCCGCGGGGGCCGTTCCTGCCGTAGCGATCAGACCTGTACGCGGTCCTCGACGGCCTTCGCGATCTTGGCGAGGGCCTCGTCGACCGGGATGCCGTTCTCCTGCGAACCGTCGCGGTAGCGGAAGGAGACGGCGCCGTTGGCCATGTCCTCATCACCAGCGATGATCATGAAGGGCACCTTGGCCTTCTGCTGGTTGCGGATCTTCTTCTGCATCCGGTCCGAGGACGCGTCCACGTCCACCCGCAGCCCCTGCTTGCGCGCCTTGGCGGCGAACTCCTGGAGGTAGGGGATGTGGGCGTCGCCGATCGGGATGCCGACGGCCTGGACCGGGGCGAGCCAGACCGGGAACGCGCCCGCGTAGTGCTCCAGGAGCACGGCGAAGAAGCGCTCGATGGAGCCGAACAGGGCACGGTGGATCATGACCGGGCGCTGCTTGGAACCATCGGGCCCGGTGTACTCCAGGTCGAAGCGCTCCGGCAGGTTGAAGTCGAGCTGCACGGTCGACATCTGCCAGGTGCGGCCGATGGCGTCCTTGCACTGCACGGAGATCTTCGGGCCGTAGAACGCGGCGCCGCCCGGGTCCGGGACCAGGGGCAGCCCCTGCTTCTCGGCGACCTGACGCAGCGTCTCGGTGGCCTCTTCCCAGGTCTCGTCGGAGCCGACGTACTTCTCCGGGTCCTTGGTGGAGAGCTCCAGGTAGAAGTCGGTGAGCCCGTAGTCGCGGAGCAGGTTCAGCACGAAGGTGAGCGTGCGGTCGAGCTCCTGGGCCATCTGCTCCTTGGTGCAGTAGATGTGCGCGTCGTCCTGCGTGAAGCCGCGCGAGCGGGTCAGGCCGTGCACGACGCCCGACTTCTCGTACCGGTACACCGTGCCGAACTCGAAGAGGCGCAGCGGCAGTTCACGGTAGGAGCGGCCGCGCGCGTCGAAGATCAGGTTGTGCATGGGGCAGTTCATCGGCTTGAGGTAGTAGTCCACCCCGTCGTCGAGCTGCATGGGCGGGTACATGCCGTCGGCGTACCAGTCCAGGTGGCCGGACTTCTCGAAGAGCTTGCCCTTGGTGGCGTGCGGGCTGTAGACGAACTCGTAGCCCTCCTCCTCGTGACGGCGGCGCGAGTAGTCCTCCATGGCCCGGCGGATGACGCCGCCCTTGGGGTGGAAGACCGCGAGGCCGGGGCCGATCTCGTCGGGGAAGGAGAAGAGGTCCAGCTCGCTGCCGAGCTTGCGGTGGTCGCGCTTGGCGGCCTCCTCCAGGAACTCCAGGTGCGCCTTCAGCTCGTCCTTGGTCGGCCAGGCGGTGCCGTAGATGCGCTGGAGCATCGGGTTCTTCTCGCTGCCGCGCCAGTACGCGGCGGCGTTGCGCATCAGCTTGAACGCCGGGATGAACCGGGTGGTGGGCAGGTGCGGACCCCGGCAGAGGTCCTTCCAGCACAGGTCGCCGGTCTTGGGGTCGAGGTTGTCGTAGATGGTCAGCTCGCCGCCGCCCACCTCGACGTCCGCGCCGTCGTCCGAGGACGCGGAGCCCTTGATGCCGATGAGCTCCAGCTTGTACGGCTCGTCGGCCAGCTCCTCGCGGGCGGCCTCGTCGGAGACGACCCGGCGGGAGAACTTCTGGCCCCGCTTCTGGATCTCCTGCATCTTCTTCTCGATGGCCTTGAGGTCCTCGGGCGTGAACGGCTTCTCGACGTCGAAGTCGTAGTAGAAGCCGTCCTTGACCGGCGGGCCGATGCCGAGCTTCGCGTCGGGGAAGAGCTCCTGCACGGCCTGGGCCATGACGTGCGCGGTGGAGTGGCGCAGGATGTTCAGGCCGTCCTCGGAGGAGATCTCCACCGGCTCGACGGACTCGCCGTCCTGAAGCTCGTGGGAGAGGTCCTTCAGCTCGCCGCCGATGCGCGCGGCGACGACGGTGCGCTGACCGGGGAAGAGCTCGCCGGCCGTCGTGCCCGTCGTCACCACGTGCTCTTCCCGCTCGGAATCGCGTTGGATGATCACACGGACGTCTGACACCGGTCTCTCCTGACTGAGGGGGCGCCCGTTTCGTATCGCACGGGCAAGGAGAATCGTACCGAGCCGTACGCCCCCGATGCGAACGCCTTCCGGGCCGGGCTACGGCTCCTCCCCCGCGCACGCCTCCTCGAAGTGGTCCACGTTCTCCTGGAGTGCCTTCATCAGCCGGTCCCGTTCGGCCTCGTCGACCTGGACGGGCGCGACCTGCGAGGCCCCGGTGAGCCGCCGGAAGCCGCCCCGGTTCTCCAGCCGCCCCTCCACCCGGAGCGGCAGCCCGACCAGGTGGGCGTGGCCCGCGATGCGGTACGCCTCCTCGTCCAGCTCCACGCGGACGTGCGCGACCTCGGCCCCGGCCAGCACCCGCAGCCGTACGATCCCGGCGCCGCGCGGCCCCGACCGGCGCAGCCGGACCACCGCGCCGGTCAGCCGCACCTGCACGGCGGGTTCGTCGCGGAGGTAGCGGGCTCCGGCGGCGCGCAGGGCCGGCAGGTCGCCGGGGGAGAACTCGACGGGCGCGGGGCGGGCCGGGCAGCCGTCCGGAGCGCCCGCGGCGGGCGCCCACCGCAGGTCGATCCCGGCCCCCTCGGAGCCGCGTACCAAAGCGATCAGCGCCTCGGTCAGCTCCCGGCCGACGCCCGCCGCGACCGCGCTGTCGAAGGCCTCCATGCCGCCGGTGGCCCGCTGGTAGTCCACCGCCTCGCGGGTGGCGTGCAGGGCGTGGCAGAGCCGCACGGCGACGGCGCGGCCGGAGGCGACGGGGACGTACGCGGTGAGGCTCCGGCCGTCGGCTCCGGGCCCGATCAGGGCGTCGTCCAGGGCCGCGCGTGCCTTCCGGCGGTGCCGGGCCCCGTGGTAGCCGGCCCGGCCGCGTGCCGCGAGGGCCCCGGCCATGAGGACCTGCCGGGCGGCCGAGCGCAGCTCCTCCGCCTCGGTCCAGCCCGCGGCGCCCGCGGCTCCGGCCGCCGACTCGGGAACCTCGCGCCACCAGCGGATCTCGTCGCTGGGAAGGGTGAGGGAGACCAGAATGTCGCGGGCGGAGGGGGCGGCGCTGTGGCCGAGGGCGAGAAGGGCCTCCTCTATCAGCTCCCCGCTGTCGGGAAGGGTCGCGCTCTCGGGCACCAGCAGGCTGGTCGTCCCCGCGGCGGATCCGGGCGGGGTCCAGCGGCCGTAGCGTCCCGGCGCTCCCCCGCGCCGCTGCCACCCGTGCCGGCGCAGGAGGGCCCCGAGGACCGCGGGGTCGGGCAGTCCCTCACCGGCCCCGGCGAGTGGCGGGGGCCCGGGG
>NZ_NTGZ01000012.1 GCF_002551245.1 Streptomyces sp. rh34 | reverse complement strand
GGTTCGGGCCGCCTACCGCACCGACCTGCGCCGCCCGCTCGACCCGAACCCTGTCTCTTATACACGCCTCCCTCGCGCCATCAGAGATGTGTATAAGAGACAGGTGCCGGACAGGGCGAGCAGGCGGCGCCCGCGGGCGGTCAGCCGTGGGGCGGGCAGTGGGGGCCGCAGTCCGCCGCGCCGTCGCAGCCGGACCAGCAGGCGCAGGGGGCCTACGGCTACCCGCCGGCGCAGCCGCAGCCGCTGCCGCCCGCGCAGCAGCCGCCGGGCCCGGAGGCGTACCAGCAGCCCGGGGCGTATCAGCAGCCTCAGCAGCCCGGCTCCTACCAGCCGCAACAGCCGCAACAGCCGCAGTCCCAGCAACCTGGTGCCTACCAGCCGCAGTACCCCCAGCAGCACCAGAACCAGCAGCAGCCCCAGCCGCCGCAGCCCCAGCCGCCGCAGCCCCAGCCGTACGCACAGCCGCTGCCGCCGGAGGCCGGGCCGGGCGCTCGGGGCGGGCAGAGCGGTCAGGGTTTTCCCGGCGGTGACGCGGACGCCACGCAGTTCATCGCGCCCGTCCCCGGCGGCCCCGGCCCCGTGGGGCCCCCGCAGGGCGGCGGCGACGCCGACGCGACGCAGTACATACCCCCGGTGCCCGGAGGGGCCCCGTACGGGATCAGGCCGGGCGCGCCGGGGGACCGGCAGCCGCCCGCGGAGTTCGACAACCTGTTCCGCAGCGAGGAACCGGCGGGCGCCACGCAGCAGATGCCGCAGTTCGACGCGGGGCAGCAGCCCCCACCGGCGTACCAGCAGCAGCCCCCGTCCCCGTATCAGCAGCAGGGCCACCAGCCCCAGCAGCCTCACCAGCAGCCCCAGGGCGGCCAGTTGCCGCCCCAGGCGCCGGGGGGCTACCCGTCCGGCCTCCACGGCCTCCAGGGCCGCGCGGAGCACGACGGCCCGGCCCCGCAGCCCAGTGGCGGCGCCCCGCGCCGGCGGTCCGCGCATGTCCCGCTGATCGCCGCGGTCGTCGTGGGCTGCGCCGTCATCGGACTCGGCGCGGGCGCACTGCTGAGCGGCGGCGACGATTCCGGCAAGGACGACAAGCAGCCGGTCGCCGCGCAGAGTTCACCGGTCACGGACCCCACCACCGAGGCCGCGCCGCCCGACCCGGCGAAGCCGCAGGCCGAGGCGCTGGACAAGCTGCTGGCCGACAGCAACAACAGCCGGGCCGCGGTGATCGGCGCGGTCGAGAAGATCAAGTCCTGCAAGGATCTGGACCGGGCGAACGACGACCTCAGGGGCGCCGCCCAGCAGCGCCGCGACCTGGTGACCCGGCTCGACGGGCTGACCGTGGACAAGCTCCCGCGGAACGCGGAGCTGACCGCCTCGCTGAACCGGGCGTGGAAGGCGTCGGCGGCGGCCGACGAGCACTACGCCACCTGGGCGCGACAGGCCAAGAAGCAGAAGCACGTCTGCAAGGGCGGGAAGGCCCGGTCGACGGGCGAGACGGCCAAGGGCAACCAGCAGAGCGGGGTGGCCACCCAGGCCAAGCGCGAGGCGTCCAAGCTCTGGAACGCGATCGCGGTGAAGTACGGCCTCACCAAGCACGCGTACACCGAGCTCTGAGCCCGGGACCGGGCAGCCCGGGCCCGGCACGACCCGAACGAGAGGCCCACGGGGCGGCCCTCAGCCGCGCGGGGCGTCCGTCAGGGTGTCCGAGACGTCCACGAAGCCCTTCTTCTGGGCGGTGAGCCGGCCCTCGCGGACCACCTGGAACGTCACCTTCGTGTTGACGATGCGCGGGTAGCTCAACGTGCCGACCAGGTCCTTGAAGCGCCAGCGGAGCGTCGGGGTCAGGCCGCCGGTGTCGACCTCGACGCCCCGGTTGAGGGCGGCCACCACCCGGCCCGACGTGACGTCCTCGTCGTCGATCGCCCGGACGGCCGCCCTCAGTGCCGTGTACGCGATCCACGTCGTCTGCACGGCGGTGTCGTCCGGGTCGATGCGGTTGTCCCCGAAGGCGTACTTCCCGACCACCTCGCGCATCTCCTTCCAGCGCGCGTTCCTCGCGTCCGGGTACCAGCCGGTGACGTAGGCGCCCTCGAAGGGGCTGTTCGGGCCGCCCGTGCGGTCGATGAGCGGCTGGTTGACGCTGCCCAGCACGGAGGAGATCCTCACCTGCTCACCATCCGGCTCCAGGCGGCGGAAGGAGTCGAAGAACGTCTCCGTACGGGCGCCGAGCACCGCCGTCACACAGCCGCCGTCGGACCGCTCCAGCGCCTGTGCGGCCTGCTCGTCGTAGGACGTGGCGTCCAGCGGGGCGAGGATGTCGGTGGAGGCGGGCCGGCCGGCGGCCATCAGCCCGTTGTTCAGGAGCGGGGGCATGCCGTCGCCGCCGATCGAGTCGGGCCGCACCAGCGAGACCCGCTCGCAGCTGCGGCCCAACTGCCGCCCGTGACCGGCCAGCAGCGCCGGCTGGCCGCCGTTGACGGGGTACGAGAGGTAGCTGCTGAACTCCTCGATGGAGGCGCCGTAGCCGCCGATGTACGGGACACCGCCCGCCTCCAGCGCCGGCATGAAGCTCTGTCCGTGGCGGCTGTAGGAGCCGACGACGGCGGCCACCTTCTTCTCGACGGCCTCCCGAGCGCACCGCTCCGCGCCGAGCGCGGTGTCGCCCTCGTCGCAGACGACCACCTTCAGCTCACGCCCGTCGATGCCGCCGGTGTCGTTGACCCAGCGGGCGTACGTCTGCGCCATCGCGGGCACCCCGGACATCTTCACCGCGTTGATGTCCTCCGAGCGGTCGGGCGCCCAGGTCATCACGGTGACGGGCCCCCTGGACCCCCCCGAGGCCCCAGGGAGCACGCCGCAGCCGGACAGCAGCACCGCCCCCGCCGCCGCCGCGCTGATGATGCCCGGGAAGGGGCGGGGGAAGGTGGGGCGTCGCCGTCCGGTCATGGACCAGGACCCTTCCGGGCCCGGGGTAACGGCGCGGTGTGCCGTTCTCAACGCACGGTGACGTCCAGGTGAATTACGGGGGCCCGTGCGGAGGCGCGGTGAAGGAACGTACGATCGACGACCGTGCAGCAAGGTTCGGAGAACTCTTCCCGTCGCGGCCGTCGCTCCTCCACCATGGGCGGCATGCCGCTCACTGACATGCCGTGGTGGCGCTGGCGCACCAACGTGCGCTCGGCGCTGCACATGCTCTCCGACCCCGCCTTCCACCACGAGTGCTGGCTCGCCGGCCGGGAAGGGTACGGGGACGTCACCGACGCCGTGTACCGCCTGGTCGAGGACACCTGGCTCGACAACTGGTCCGCCGAGAAGTACGTCGGCACCATATTCAGGGACTCCGCCGAGGCCGCCGCCGTGGACGCCGCCGCCCTGCGGGTGCTGCGGATCATGCACCAGGTCGGCGCGGACGCCCCCGTCTCCGCCTATCTGGAGCACCACGGCTGGCCCGAGGCCGTTCACGCGGCCCGCGAGGCCCATGTGATGCTCGCCACCAACGACGCGGAGGATCCGGACATACCGCCGCGTTCGCTGGACGTCATCCGCATCATGACCAGGACGGCCTGACGCCGGGCGGGTGTGGCACCCTACGAGGATGACCGCGCCGCAGCCCGCCCCCTCCGCCGCCTCGGACGCCGCCGCGACCGAGCAGTACGTCCTCACGCTCTCCTGCCCCGACAAACAGGGCATCGTGCACGCCGTGTCGAGCTATCTCTTCATGACCGGCTGCAACATCGAGGACAGTCAGCAGTTCGGGGACCACGACACGGGCCTGTTCTTCATGCGCGTCCACTTCTCGGCGGACGCCACCGTGACGGTGGACAAGCTGCGCGCCAGCTTCGCCGCGATCGGGGAGGCCTTCCGGATGGAGTGGCAGATCCACCGGCCCGCGGAGCGCATGCGGATCGTGCTGATGGTCAGCAAGTTCGGCCACTGCCTCAACGACCTGCTGTTCCGCTCCCGCACCGGGGCGCTGCCGGTCGAGATCGCGGCCGTCGTCTCCAACCACACGGACTTCGCCGAGCTCGTCGCCTCGTACGGCATCCCCTTCCGGCACCTCCCGGTGACGAAGGACAACAAGGCGGAGGCCGAGGCGCGGCTGCTGGAACTGGTCCGCGAGGAGGACGTCGAGCTGGTCGTCCTGGCCCGCTACATGCAGGTCCTCTCCGACGACCTGTGCAAGCAGCTGAGCGGCCGGATCATCAACATCCACCACTCGTTCCTGCCGAGCTTCAAGGGCGCCAAGCCCTACCACCAGGCGCACGCGCGCGGGGTGAAGCTGATCGGCGCGACCGCGCACTACGTCACCGCCGACCTCGACGAGGGCCCGATCATCGAGCAGGAGGTCGAGCGCGTCGGTCACGACGCGACGCCGGACCAGCTGGTCGCCATCGGCCGGGACGTGGAGTGCCGGGCGCTGGCGCGCGCGGTGAAGTGGCACGCGGAGCGGCGCATCCTGCTCAACGGCCGCCGTACGGTGATCTTCGCGTAGGGGCGTGGCCCTGGGACCGGACCGGGCGCCGCCCGGCACGGGGCAGTTGGAGAACCGGTCCTAGAGCCGGCTGAGCGCGGCCGCCGCGAACAGCACGTCGCGGATGGCCTCGCGGTCGCCCTCCTGGCCGGCGGCCGCTTCCACCGGCGAGATGTGGCCCGCGACGAGCCGGCAGAACTCGACCCCGTCCAGCGCGACCTGCGCCACCGCGCGGTCGGGCGAGCCGACGGCGGCCGGGGAGTCCAGCGCGATGTACCAGTCGCCTCCGCCGTGGCCCTCGATCTCCAGATGGACCGAGCGGCCCGGCGCACCGGCCGTGACGAGGTCCTTCGCCGGTCCGGCCAGTCCGGCGCGGCGGCGTCCCGCCACGGCGGCCGGAAGCATCCGGGCCGCCAGGTCGATCATCCGGTGCAGATGGGCCGCCGACGGGGCCCGGTACGGGTAGTCGACGGCGTCGGCGATGTCCCCGCCGTGCACCCAGCACTCGAAGGCGCGGTCCAGAGCTGCGTCCTGGAGCGGCAGGGCGAAGGCCCCGTAGGAGACGGAGGTCTCGGCGACGTTCCGCCCGGCGAAGGACGCCGTACGGATCAGCTCGTGGCTCTGGGCCCGCCAGGGCTCGCGGACGGCCCGGGTGGGCGGCCGGTGCGCCGACGACCAGTACGTCTCGGTGCGCTCGGTGGGGTCCAGCGGCGCCCTGTCGCCGAGCGGGTCGTCGAGGCCGAGCGCGGCGGACAGCAGTCCGTCGACCGCCGTCAGGTGGCCGATCACGCCGGCGACCGTGGTCCTGCGGCTGACCTCGCGCTCCTCCTCGAACCACCGCAGGCGCACCGGCGCGTGCCACTCGGAGTCGCCGATGTCGCGGAGCAGCGCGTCGAGCCGGGCGGTCTCGGCGTCGTACGGGGCGGCCCACTCCGGCACCGGTATCCGGGCCGGGCGGCGGCCCAGGCACCCGTCCATCACCCGGGACCGCAGCGTCGGGTCGAGGTCGAGGGAGCCGTCGGTGTGCAGCAGCCCCACCGCGTCCCGCAGCCGCAGTGCTTCGTCCGCGCACGGGGCGCAGGCGGTGAGGTGGTCCTCCACGGCGGCGGTCTCCTCGGCCGAACAGGCGGACAGGGCCCAGGCGCCGAGAAGGGCCTTGAGGACCCGGTGGGGGAGATCCGGGGCGGAGGTCATGAGCGGCTCCGGGGTGGCCTGTTCCGGTCCGGCCGTCGGATCGGTCCCGAGCTCGGCCGCAGGCCCGGCCACGGGCTCGGTCCCGTGCTCGGCCACAGGCTCGGGTCCGTGCTCGACGGCGTGCTCGGCCGCGGGCCCGGCCTCGGCCACGGACTCGGTCTCCGGGGCCTCGGACGGCTCCGGCTCCGGCACGGACGGCTCCGGCACGGACGGCTCCGGTACGGCCTGTTCCGGTACGGCCTCGTCGGGGGCGGCCGGTCCGGCCGGCGGCAGGGGAGGCAGCGGCACGGACTCCAGGTCGAGGTCGTCCGCCGCCCCGCGCGGGCCCGGTATCCGGCGGGCGCCGCGCACCTCCTCCCCGCCTCCCTCGCTCTCGCGTCCGTCGTCGCTCACCGGACCCGTCCGTAACCGGGTGGCGAGGCCCCTTCGAGCGGGCGTGCGTTCGCCGTGGAGAGCAGCTGGAGCCCCAGCCGGAGCCGCCGGCGCGCCTCGTCCTCGGTGACCCCGAGGTCGGCGGCGGTCTGCCGGTAGTCCCGGCGATGGATGTACGCCAGCTCCAGGGCCTGCCGCAGCGGCGCGGGCATCGAGGAGACGATGTAGTCCGCGCGGGCGGCGGCCGTGGCACTGCGCACCCGCCGCTCCAGCTCCTCCGGGTCGGGCGCCGCGCCCTCGCCGTGCTCCGCCGCGTACGAGGAGGCCGCCGCCCGGCGCAGCCGCTGGACGGACTGGCGGTGGGCGAGGCGGGCCACCCAGGAGCGCATCGAGCCCTGCTTCGGGTCGTACGCCTCGGGGTTCTCCCAGACCTGGGCGAATACCTCGCGGGTCACCAGGTCGGCGGCGTCCTCGTCGTCGAGCATCCGGTGCGCCTGGCTGTGGACGAGGGCCGCGAACCGGTCATAGAGCTCGCCGAGCGCCGCCGCCTCGCCGCGGGCCAGCCTCTGCTGCATCCTGCGGTCCCAGCGGGGTGCTGTCTCCTTCGCCATGAACCCCCCAGCCCCCGGCCTGTCACCCAGCTCCGTGTCTGACCTGTGCCCGTGAGGACCGAATGTAGTCCGCCGGGCGGGCGGCGCACGCGCCTTTGCGGCAACTCTCATCCCGCGGCGCGTGGCCGACGACGCTAGTCGATTTTCGGCCCGGATGCCTCCCTGGCCGTTCTGATCAGCGAAAACAGCCCGAAGTGCTCCTTTCCGCCGGAAACCTCCTGGGCGTCGGTCGGCGCGTCGGTGTTTCATGGGGGTGCGGTGGGGCAGCCGCGAGAAGGAACGGAAACTTCCGGATTGCCGGGAGCCCCGGAACGAGAGGTCCAGTCGCGTGACGCTGAAGGTGGACGAGGCGGAGCAGGGCTCCTGGACCGTGCTGCGCATGAGCGGCGAACTCGATCTGGTGACCTCACCCGTCGTGCGCCAGTCCGTCCACGAGGCGGTGGCGGAGGGGCAGCACGATGTGGTGCTCGATCTGTCCGAGGTGTTCTTCTGCGACTCCAGCGGCGTCGGCGTGCTGATCGCCTCGCGTCGGCTGATGAAGTCCTGCGGCGGCCGGCTGCGGCTGATTCTCCCGGCCCGGGGCGCGGAGGACGGTTCGCACGTCAACAAGGTGCTCGGGGCGCTCGGGGTGCGCCGTCTGTTCGACGTCTACCCGGACGCGCGGTCCGCGACCGACGAGGAGTGCAGGCCGCTGAGCGCCTGAAGCGGCTGCCTCCGATGCGAGGTTGTCACACAGGAGGACCTGCTCGGTGACACGTGAGCGCTCCGGGCGTCGTACGCTCCCCGCATGGACAGCGCAGAGTACGAGCGAAAGATCGCGCACCGCTTCGCCGCCTTCGACCAGGACGGCAACGGCTACATCGACCGTGCCGATTTCAATGCCGCGGCGGCCCGTCTGCTCGCCGAGTTCGGTACGACGGCCCGCTGCGACAAGGGGCAGGCGCTCTACACCGGTGCCGAGGCCTTCTGGCAGGGCATGGCGGGGATCGCCGATGTGGACGGGGACCAGCGGGTCACCCGTGAGGAGTTCGTGGGCGGGGCCGTGAAGCGGCTCCGGGACAATCCCGGGCGGTTCGCCGAGATCGCCCGGCCGTTCCTGCGTGCGGCCATCGCGGTCGCGGACTGCGGGAACGACGGCAGGGCGGCGGTGGCGGACGTGGAGCGGGCGCTCCGGGTCCTCGGCGCCCGTGCCGAGATCGCGAGCATCGGCGCCCAGAGCCTGGACACGGACCGGGACGGGCTGGTGGCGGAGAGCGATGTGGTGGCGGCGTTCGCCGTGTACTTCACGGTGATCGAGCCCGACGCGTAGCAACCCCGGGCGTTACGGGGACGGCGCGTCGCCCCCGTAACGCCTGCCTCGCCCGGCCGACGCCCGCCTCACCCGCCGAACCGTTCCCGCAGCCGGTACTTGAGCACCTTGCGCAGCGTCTCGTTGCGCGGCAGCTCGTCCAGCACCTCCAACTGCTCGGGCACCTTGTGGACGGACAGGCCCGCTTCCCGCAGATGGGCGGAGAGCCCGGCCAGGGTCAGGGGCGGGGTGCCGGGCGGCTGTTCCACCACCGCGCAGACGCGTTCGCCGCGGTCGGCGTCGGGGAGCCCGATGACCGCCGCGTCGGCCACGGCGGGGTGCGTGTGGAGCAGGTCCTCGATCTCCTTGGCGGAGATGTTCTCGCCCTTGCGGATGATGATGTCCTTCAGCCGCCCGGTGAGCGTGAGGTGTCCGCTCTCCCGGAGCCGCCCCAGGTCCCCGGTGATCAGGAACCCCTCGGCGTCGAAGGCCGCGGCGGAGGCCTCCGCGTCCAGATACCCCCGGCAGACCGCCTCCCCGCGCAGCCGCACCTCGCCCTCGGCGCCGTACGGGAGCGGCTCGCCCCGCTCGTCGGTGATCCGGATCTCCATCCCCTCCGGCGGCCGCCCCTCGGTCAGCGCCAGGTGGTCGGGGGTGTCGTCCGGGGAGCCCATGGTGATCATCGGGACCTCGGTCATGCCGTAGCCGTGGGTGAGCTGGACCCCCATCTCCCGCACCACCGCGTGGTAGACCTCCGGCGGCTTCGGCGCCCCGCCGCCCGCCAGCAGACGGAGGGTCGGGATGAGGCGGCTGCCCGGGTCCTTGCGCTGCTCGGCCAGGAACATCGCGTAGAACGCCGTCGACCCGCCCGCCACGGTCACCCCGTGCCGCCGGTACTCCGCCAGCGCGTCCGGCAGCGCGAACTGCTCGAACATCACCGCGGGGAACCCGTACAGCAGGAGCATCACCGTGTAGTCGGGCCCGGCGACATGGGCGTACGGGAACGCCATCGAGCCCACGTCCCGCGCGGAGAGCTTCAGGGCGTGGGCGAGGCAGGAGCCGCCCGCGATCAGGGAGCGGTCGGTGTGCAGGACGCCCTTGGGGTCGGAGGTGGTGCCGGAGGTCCAGTAGATCCAGCGGACCTCCGTGCCGGAGGACGGTCCGGGCGGCGGCGGCAGCACGGCCGGGTCGCCGTCGGGGAGGGCGTCGTACGCCTCGAGGACCCGCGGCGGGTGGTCGAGTTCCCCGGCGATCCGCTCGGCCATCGCCGTGTGGTCGAAGCCGCGCCACACCCCGGGCACGGCGAAGAACGAGGCCCCCGACTCGCGCAGCGCGAACCGCACCTCGCGGTCCCGGTGGAACGGGATGACGGGGCTCTGCACGGCCCCGAGCCGGGTCAGGGCGAAGGAGAGCAGGGCCGTCTCCAGCCGGGTCGGCAGCTGCCAGGCCACCACGCTGCCCGCGCGCACGCCCATCCCGTACAGCCCGGCGGCGACCCGCTCGGCGCGGTCCCGCAACTCGCCGAAGGTCAGACTCCGGTCCTCCTGGAGCAGGACCGGGTCGTGCGGGGTGCGGGCGGCACGGCGTTCGATCAGCTCCCAGAAGGTGCGGGAGGCGCCCAGGGCGTGGGCGGATGCGGTCACGTCGTTCACGGCGGTCACAGCGGTCCCTCCGAACTGACGGCCAGTCAGACAGTGCGGAGAGCGTAGGGCTCCGTGCCTTGTCGGTCCAGGGGTGCGGGGCTAGCCTGAGTGCCGCACATCGATCTGACGGGTCATCAGAAAGCTATCGGAGACTGCCAGCGCCCGGGACCGCGCCGGGTGCGCCGGAGGGGACGACACCATGACGGAACTGCCTCGGATCGTCAGCGTCGACGACCATGTGATCGAGCCCGCGCACCTCTTCTCCACCTGGCTGCCGGCGAAGTACCGCGAGCGCGGGCCGCGGCCGCTCACCGCGGGCATCGGGGAGCTGGCGTACACGGGCGGGAAGTACGTCATCACCATGGACCCGGACGGGCCGCCCACCGACTGGTGGATCTACGAGGACCTGAAGTTCCCGTACAAGCGGAACATCGCCGCCGTCGGCTTCGACCGCGACGACATGACCCTGGAGGGCATCACCCGCGCCGAGATGCGGCCCGGCTGCTGGGACCCGGCCGAACGCCTCAAGGACATGGACCTCAACCACGTCGAGGCCTCCCTCTGCTTCCCGACCTTCCCGCGCTTCTGCGGGCAGACCTTCGCCGAGGCGCACGACAAGGAGGTCGCCCTCGCCTGCGTGCGCGCCTACAACGACTGGATGGTCGAGGAGTGGTGCGGCGACAGCGGCGGCCGGCTGATCCCGCTCTGCATCATCCCGCTCTGGGACATCGGCCTCGCCGTCGCGGAGATCAGGCGCAACGCGGCCCGGGGCGTGCGCGCGGTCACCTTCTCCGAGATCCCCACCCACCTCGGGCTGCCGTCCATCCACACCGGCTACTGGGACCCGTTCTTCGCCGTCTGCCAGGAGACCGGCACGGTCGTCAACATGCACATCGGCTCCAGTTCCCAGATGCCCGCCGCCTCCCCGGACGCGCCCCCGGCCGTGCAGGCCTCGCTCTCCTTCAACAACGCGATGGCCTCGATGATGGACTTCCTCTTCAGCGGGGTCCTGGTGAAGTTCCCGACGCTGAAACTGGCGTACAGCGAGGGCCAGATGGGGTGGATCCCGTACGCCCTGGAGCGCGCCGACGACGTCTGGGAGGAGCACCGGGCCTGGGGCGGGGTGCGCGATCTGATCCCCGAGCCGCCGTCCACGTACTACTACCGGCAGATGTTCTGCTGCTTCTTCCGCGACAAACACGGCATCGCGTCGCTGGACGTCGTCGGCCGCGACAACGCCACCTTCGAGACCGACTACCCGCACGTGGACTCGACCTTCCCGCACACCAAGGAGGTCGCCCTCGACCACGTCAAGGGACTGGACGAGGAGACCATCCACAAACTGATGCGCGGAAACGCGATCCGGATGCTCGGCCTGGACCTGGACACCTAGGCGGCGGGCGTCGTGGATCTCGCGTACACGGAGGCCGAGGAGGAGTTCCGGCGGCGGCTGCGGGAGTGGCTGGCCGGCGCCCTCCCCGGCCTGCCCCCGAAGCCCTCGCCCGACGACTGGCCCGCGCGCCGGGCGTACGACACCACCTGGCAGCGGATGCTGTACGACGCCGGGTACGCGGGCCTGCACTGGCCCGTGGACGCGGGCGGGCGGGGCGCGACCCCGACCCAGCACCTGATCTACCTGGAGGAGACGGAGAAGGCCGGCGCCCCCTACGTCGGGGCGAACTTCGTCGGACTGCTGCACGCCGGGCCGACGATCGCCGCCGAGGGCACGGCCGAACAGCGGGCCCGCTGGCTGCCCCCGGTGCTGCGCGGCGACGAGGTCTGGTGCCAGGGGTTCAGCGAGCCGGACGCGGGCTCCGACCTGGCCGCGCTGCGCACCCGCGCGGTGCGCGACGGCGACGCCTACGTGATCAGCGGAGCCAAGATCTGGACCTCGCACGCCGAGGTCGCCGACTGGTGCGAGCTGCTGGTGCGCACGGATCCGGACGCCTCCCGACACCGGGGGATCACCTGGCTCGCGATGCCGATGGACGCCCCCGGCATCACGGTCCGGCCGCTGCGGACCCTGGCCGGGTCCACGGAGTTCGCGGAGATGTTCCTCGACGAGGTCCGGGTGCCCGTCTCCTGTCGCGTGGGGGCGGAGAACGACGGCTGGCGGGTCACCATGGTCACCCTCTCCTTCGAACGCGGCACGGCCTTCGCCGGCGAGGTCGTCGCCTGCCGCCGCACCCTGGACGCCCTCGCCGACGAGGCCCGGCGCAACGGGCGGTGGGACGACGCGGTGCTGCGCCGGCGCCTCGGCAGGCTCAACGCCGAATTCCGGGCCCTGTGGCGGCTCACCCAGTGGAACGTGGCGGAGTCGGAGCGTACGGGCCCAGTCCCCGGCACCGGCGGCTCCGTCTTCAAACTGCGCTACTCCGTGGCCCGCCAGGAGCTGTACGAGGCGGCGGCGGAGGTGCTGGGGGGCGGCGACGCGTTCGACCTGGACCAGGAATGGGCGCTGGACCGGCTCTCCTCCCTCTCGTACACGATCGCCGCGGGCACCTCCCAGATCCAGCGGAACATCGTCGCCGAGCGCATCCTCGGCCTGCCGAAGGGGCGCTGAGACCACCGTGGACTTCCAGCTCTCGGACGACCAGCGGGCCCTGCGGTCCGGTATGCGCGACCTGCTCGGCGCGGTGTTCGACCGGGACCGGCTGCGGGCGGCGGTGGAGCGGGGCGGGACCCTGGACCGTTCGCTCTGGCGGGAACTGGGCGCGGCCGGCTTCTTCGCGCTCCGGCTGCCGGAGGAGGCGGGCGGGGTGGGTCTCGGACTGCCCGAGGCGGTGCTGCTCTTCGAGGAGGCGGGCCGGGCGCTGCTGCCGGGCCCGCTGGCCGCCACGCACCTGGCGGCGGGCCTGGTGGAGGGGGCCGCCGAGGGCGAGGCGGTGGTGACGGCCGTGGACGGGGACCTGCCGGTGGCCCACCTGGCGGAGGCGGACGCGGTGCTGGTGGGGTCCGACGCACTCGTCGGGGAGCCGCTGCGCGCCTTCGTCGCCGGGGCCCGGCCCGTACGGTCGATGGACCCGCTCACCCCGCTGCACCGGGTGGAGGGGCGTGCGGCAGCGCCAGAGGCGTACCCCGGCGCATTCCTTTACGAGGGGGCGCTTCTCACTGCTGCCGAACAACTCGGCAGCGCCGTCCGGACCACCGAGGCGGCCGTTCAACACGCCGGGGACCGTGAGCAGTTCGGATCGCCCATCGGATCGTTCCAGGCGGTCAAACATCTCTGCGCCGACATGCTCGCCCGCACCGAACCGGCCCGTGCCGCCGTGTACGCGGCCGCCGTGACCGGCGACCCGGTGGAGATCGCGGCGGCGAAACTGCTCGCCGACGAGGCGGCCGTACGCAACGCGCGCGACTGCCTCCAGATCCACGGCGGGATGGGCTTCACCTGGGAGGCAGATGTTCACCTCCACCTGAAACGGGCCTGGCTCCGGTCCGCGAGCCGGCTCACCGGGGCCGCGGCGGAGGAGCTCCTGGCCGCCGGCCTGGGGGCCGCCCGGCCGCGTCCGGGCAGCCCGGCGGCGCCCGGCGGAGGAGGCTCGGGAGCAGGGGGCGGAGGGTGACGCAGCGCAGCCGTGCGATGCCGATGCCGACGTGCGGCCTTTGCGTGATTCGTCACCGGGTGGAGTCGGTGTCCGGCTCGGGTACGCTCCGTGGGATGCGAGTGGTTCTGGAACCGGGCGATCCGGGAGCGGCCTGTGCGGCGGCTCCGGTCCGGGGCGAGGGCTCTCGCCGGAGATGTGCCGGGCCTGCCCGAAGAGCGTTTCTCGCAGTCCCTGCGCGCTCCTGTTCGACTCCCCGCAACGTGCGTCGCACAGTATGCACCACGCGTACTCCTTCGCGCTGGAATATGCCCGAAGCGCTTGTTGCGGTGACTGTACGTCAACCATGCTGTCGCGTAGGGGAATCACGTTCCGTGATCCTGAGGAGGCGCGAGGCGATGTGTCCGCCGGTTCGGATGGTGTGAGCGGTGCAGGTGCTTCAGGTTCAGCTGGAGGTCGGTCCGGATCCCGCGGAGGTGGGGCGGGCCCGCAGGTGGGCGCGGTCGCGTCTGGTCGGTTCCGGGATAGGGGATGACGAGCCGCTCGCCGAGACGCTCATCCTGCTGATCT
This sequence comes from Streptomyces sp. rh34, assembly GCF_002551245.1. Classification (GTDB taxonomy): domain Bacteria; phylum Actinomycetota; class Actinomycetes; order Streptomycetales; family Streptomycetaceae; genus Streptomyces. Next base: position 46,788 of record NZ_NTGZ01000012.1, on the reverse strand, counting down.
CGGAGCTGGTCACCAACGCCGTCGTCCACACGGGCTGTCCCGCTGTGCTGCGGATGCTCTTCGGCGGGGCCGGGGCGTCCGGCGCGGCCGGGACCGTCCGGGTCGAGGTCGCGGACGCCAGCGAGTGCCCCCCGCGCCGGCGGCACGCGGAGGGCGACGACACGGGCGGCAGGGGCCTGGAGCTGGTGGACGGCCTCGCGGACCGCTGGGGCTGGCTGCCGGAGGGCGGCGGGAAGCAGATCTGGTGCGAGGTCGACCGGTGCGGCCCGGTGCGGCCCCCGGAGGCGCCCTCGGTCGTCGGCCGGGGCGGCGAGGCGTGCGAACCGCCCTCCTGCCTCTTCACCAACCTGACCTGAGCTTTTGGCCCCTCCCCTCCTCGGGGAGGCCGTTCACAGGACCGCCACCGGGGCGACCGGCGAGCCCGTCGCCCCGGCGAACGGCTCCGGCGACGCGGTGAGCAGGAAGGCGTACCGGCGCTCCTGCGCGCAGGCCTCGGACAGCGCCTCCAGGTTCCAGTTCTGGCCCTGGAGCATGCCCATCTCGACCAGGTGCAGCGCGTGCACCGGCATCCACAGGTCCTCGATCTCCGGCGGGAAGATCTCGAAGGTCAGGGTGTCGTTGGCGACCGCCGCGGCATCCCGGGCGTGGAACCACTCGGGCGTGCGCACCGAAAGCCCGGGCGACGGATAGCCGTACGCCTGCCGGTCCCCGGCCAGCGCCACCCGCACCTGCCCGGTCCGTACGAGCACGACGTCCCCGGCCCGTACGCATACGTCCCCGAAGTCCTCCGCCGCGGCCAGGTCCTCCGGTGTCACGGCGTGGTCGCCGGGCAGCCGGTCCACCCCCCGGGCGCGGGCCACGTCCAGCAGCACCCCGCGCGAGACGAGGTGCCCCACGGTGGCGATCGAGGAGAACCGGGCCCCGCCGTGGGCGGTGATCGTGTCCGCCGGGCGGCCGTTGTAGATCTTCCCGCTGTGCGAGACATGGGGCAGGGCGTCCCAGTGGGTCGAGGCCTGGAGCCCCATCGTGACGGCGTCGTCGCTGGTGGCGACCGTGCCGGGGCCGAAGATCTCCTGGTTGATCTGGACCATCGTGTGCAGCGGATTGACCCGGCCCGGGATGAGCCCGCTCTGCACCCCGTCCTGCTGGAGCGGCAGCGCGAGCGGTATCCGGCGGCCGGTGCGCACGGTGGCCACGGCCTCCCGCACGACGGCGTCGGTGATCAGGTTGAGCGTCCCGGTCTCGTCGGCCTCGCCCCAGCGGCCCCAGTTGTTCACGCGCTTCGCGATCTCGTGGAACTCGGCCGGCAGGGACATGGGGACCTCCTGGGTCTTGTGCCGGGGTATCCGCCTGCCCGTAAAATCTAACGGTCCGTCAGAAACCGCGGGAAGGGGCCGGACATGGGGAACTTCTTGGCAGGCAGGGTGGTCGCCGTGACCGGGGCCGGCCGCGGCATCGGGCGGGCGGTCGCGCTGGCCGCGGCGGCGGAGGGGGCGCGGGTCGTCGTCAACGACTACGGCGTCTCCGTCGAGGGCTCCGAACCGACCAGCGAGATCGCCCGGTCCGTCGTGAAGGAGATCGGGGCGGCGGGCGGCGAGGCGGTCGCGGTCGCCGACGACATCTCCACGATGGCGGGCGGGCAGCGGATCGTGGACACCGCGCTGGCGGAGTACGGCCGGCTCGACGGGGTGGTCTGCGTGGCCGGGATCCTCCGCGAGCGGATGCTGTTCAACATGGCCGAGGAGGAGTGGGACCCGGTCCTGGCCACCCACCTCAAGGGCACGTTCACGGTCTTCCGGGCCGCCTCGGCGGTGATGCGGAAGCAGGAGGGCGGGGGCACGCTGATCGGCTTCACCAGCGGCAACCACCAGGGCAGCGTCTCCCAGGCCAACTACAGCGCGGCGAAGGGCGGGATCATCTCGCTGGTGCGCAGCGCGGCGCTGGGCCTGCACAGGTACGGCGTCACGGCCAACGCGGTCGCACCCGTCGCCCGGACCCGGATGTCGGCCGGGGTGCCGATGGAACTGAAGGAGATCGGGGAGCCGGAGGACGTGGCGGCCCTGGTGGTCTACCTGCTCAGCGAGCGGGCGCGGGCGGAGCGGATCACCGGGCAGGTGTACACGATCGCGGGCCCGAAGATCGCGGTCTGGGCCCAGCCGAGGGAGCTGCGGGCGGCATACGGGGAGGGGCCCTGGACCCCGGAACGGATCGCGGACTTCCTGCCCGGGACGGTGGGGGCGGACCCGATGCCGATGCTGGCGCGGCTGGAGGAGATGGCGGCGGCGGCGAGGGCGGGGGACCGGCCGAACCGGTGACCGCCCTCGGGGGCGGAGCCCCGGGGAGGACGACAGGAGGCAGCATGGACTTCCGTACCGAGGCTCGCAGCTGGCTGGAGAGCCATCTCGCCGACACCCCCGCCCCCGGCCCCCGCGCCTGGGAACGCGAGCTCGGGCGCGCCGGGTGGATCGGGATCGGCTGGCCCGGCGAGAGTTACGGCAACCGCCGCGCCACCCTCACCCAGCAGGTCGTCTGGGCCGAGGAGTACGCCCGCTCCGCGGCCCCCGCCCGGATGGGCCACATCGGGGAGAACCTCCTCGCCCCGACCCTGATCACGTACGGCACCGAGGCACAGAAGCGGCGCCATCTGCCCCCCGTGGCCCGGGGCGAGACGCTGTGGTGCCAGGGGTACAGCGAACCGGGCGCGGGCTCCGACCTCGCCGGGCTGCGCACCGCCGCCGTACCGGACGGGACCGGCGGTTACGCCGTGACCGGGCAGAAGATCTGGACCTCGCTCGCCCTGGACGCCGACTGGTGCTTCGTCCTCGCCCGCACCGACCCCGGCTCCACCCGCCACCACGGGCTGTCGTTCCTGCTGCTGGAGATGGACCAGCCGGGCCGGATCGAGGTGCGGCCGATCCGGCAGCTGACCGGGACCAGCGAGTTCAACGAGGTCTTCCTCGACGGGGCGCGGGCCGCGGAGGCCGTCGGCGGCGAGGGCAACGGCTGGCAGGTCGCCCTGGGCCTCCTCGCCCTGGAGCGTGGGGTGTCCACCCTCGCCCAGCAGATCGGGTTCGCCGAGGAGCTGGACCGGGTGGTCGCCGCCGCCGTGGCGAGCGGGGCCGCCGAGGACCCGGTCATCAGGGCCCGGCTCGTCCGGCAGTGGGCGGAGCTGGACACCATGCGCCGGCACGCCCTGCGCACCCTGGGCTCCACCGGCGACCCGGGCGCGCCCAGTGTGGCGAAGCTGCTGTGGGGCGGCTGGCACCAGCGGCTCGGCGAACTGGCCGTGCAGGTCGCGGGCGAGGCGGGGGCCGTCGGCCCGGAGCCGTGGACGGTGGAGCGGCCGTACGAACTCGACGAGGCACAGCACCTGTTCCTCTTCAGCCGGGCCGACACCATCTACGGCGGCTCCGACGAGATCCAGCGGAACATCATCGCCGAGCGGGTGCTCGGCCTACCGAGGGAGCCGAGATGAGAGGCGTCGTCTTCGACGGCACACGGACCGAGGTCGTGGACGACCTGGAGATACGGGACCCGGGGCCCGGGGAGGTGCTGGTGGCGGTCGCCGCCGCCGGGCTCTGCCACAGCGATCTGTCGGTGATCGACGGCACGATCCCCTTCCCGGTCCCCGTCGTGCTCGGCCACGAGGGGGCGGGCGTGGTGGAAGCGGTCGGGCCGGGGGTCGGCCACGTACGGCCAGGTGATCACGTGGCGCTGTCCACCCTCGCCAACTGCGGGGCCTGCGCCCAGTGCGACCGGGGCAGACCGACCATGTGCCGCAAGGCGATCGGGCGTCCGGGGCGGCCGTTCTCGCGCGGCGGTGAGCCGCTGTTCCAGTTCGCCTCCAACTCCGCTTTCGCGGAACGTACGGTGGTGCGCGCCGTCCAGGCCGTCAAGATCCCCGCCGACCTGCCCCTCACCTCGGCGGCGCTGATCGGCTGCGGGGTCCTGACCGGCGTCGGGGCCGTCCTCAACCGGGCGAAGGTCGACCGGGGCGACACCGTCGTGGTCATCGGCACCGGCGGCATCGGGCTCAACGTGCTCCAGGGGGCCCGGCTGGCCGGCGCGCTCACCGTCGTCGCCGTCGACAGCAACCCGGCGAAGGAGGCGGTGGCCCGGCGGTTCGGCGCCACGCACTTCCTGACGAGCGCGGAGGGCGTGCGCGACATCCTGCCCGACGGGGCCGACCACGCCTTCGAGTGCGTCGGCCGCACCGAGCTGATCCGCCAGGCGGTCGACCTCCTCGACCGGCACGGGCAGGCCGTGCTGCTGGGCGTACCGGCGGCGAGCGCCGAGGCGTCGTTCCTGGTCTCCTCGATGTACCTGGACAAGTCGATCCTCGGCTGCCGCTACGGCTCCTCGCGGCCCCAGCGCGACATCGCCCTGTACGCGGACCTCTACCGGGAGGGCCGGCTGCTGCTGGACGAACTGGTCACCGAGACCTACCCGGTGGAGGACTTCGCCGAGGCGGCCGACGACGCGCACCACGGGCGGGTGGCCCGGGGGGTCCTGGTCTTCTGAACCGCGTCTTCCACGAGCGCCCCCCGGGCCGAGGCGAGAAGGCATCGCGAGGGCCTCAGGACGCGGTGGGCGCCGAGGACCGGAACGTACGCCGGTAGGCCGTCGGCGGCACACCCAGGGCCGCCTGCAGGTGCTGGCGCAGCGAGGTCGCCGTGCCGAAGCCCGCGTCCCGGGCCACCTGGTCGATGGACAGGTCCGTCGACTCCAGCAGATGCCGGGCCCGCTCCACCCGCTGCTGGGTGAGCCACTGGCCGGGGCTGATCCCGACCTCCTCGCGGAAGCGGCGCGTGAACGTCCGTACGCTCATCGCCTCCTGCTCCGCCATGTCCCGCAGCAGGATCGGCCGGTCGAGACGGGCCAGCGCCCAGGCCCGGGCCCCGGTGGTGGTCGCGAACTGCGGCTCGGGGAGGGGTCGGTGGATGTACTGGGCCTGCCCGCCGTCCCGGTGTGGCGGCACGACGGTGCGGCGCGCGATCTCGTTCGCGACGGCCGTCCCGTGGTCGCGCCGCACCAGGTGGAGGCAGAGGTCGATCCCGGCGGCGACCCCGGCGGAGGTGAGGACGTCGCCGTCGTCGATGAACAGGACGTCCGGGTCGACGCGGACCTGCGGGAAGGTCCGCTGGAAGTGGTCGGCCGATGACCAGTGCGTGGTGGCGGGGCGGCCGTCGAGATAGCCGGCCGCCGCCAGGACGTAACTGCCGGTGCAGATGGAGACCATCCGGGTGCCGGGCCGGACCAGGGCGAGCGCGGCGGCCAGCTCCTCGGTCAGCCGGCCCTCCTCGAAGACCGGGCCCAGCTCGTAGGAGGCGGGGATGACCACCGTGTCGGCGGTGGCGAGCGCCTCCGGGCCGTGCTCCACGAGGACGGAGAAGTCCGCGTCGGTCCGGACCGGGCCCGGCGGGCGGACCGAGCAGGTCACCACGTCGTACAGCTTCCCGCCCTTCCTGCTTTTTTCACCCTTTCCGACCTTTCTGTCCTTTCCGCCCGGTTCCGTGCCGAGGCTGCGGCCGAAGATCCGCTGCGGAATGCCCAGTTCGAAGGGGAGCAGCCCGTCGAGGGCCAGGACGACGACGCGGTGCGGCACGACGGCCTCCTCGAAGATCACAGGAAATTCGCGTAGTGGTATAGACCACAAGCTGATACAGGTTAGCGACGTGATGGAGAAGCCGACAGAGCGCGCGTCCATTCCCGACGCCGCGCGCGACACCCGAACGACCGCCACCCCGACGTCGGACCCGTTCCCGGCCCTGCCCCCGCTCGATCCCGGCGGGCCGGGCGGCCCCGCCGGAACGGGTCGGGGCGCAGGGTCCTCCTTCGGTTCCGCCCCCGGCCCCGCGCGGCTCTGGAACCGTAACTTCCGCTACTTCTTCGTGGCCCGTACGGTCGCGCTCTTCGGCGACGGCATGATCCCGGTGGCCCTGACCGCCGGGCTGCTGGGCGCGGGGCGGCCCGCGTCCTCGGTCGGCTTCGCGCTCGCCGCCTGGATGGGGCCGCTGGCGGTGTTCGTCCTGTTCGGCGGGGTGCTCGCCGACCGGTTCACCCCGCGCCGCATGATGATCATCGCCGACGCCCTGCGGCTGATCGGCGCCTCCGTGCTGGCCGTGACCTTCGCGACGGGCAACCCGCCGCTGTGGGCGGTGTACGTCCTCAGCTCGGTGGCCGGCGTCGGCGCGGCGCTCTTCCAGCCCGGGGTCGCCTCGACCGTGCCGCGCGTCTCCACCGACGTCCAACGCGCCAACGCCGTCCTGCGGGTCGCCGAGGCGCTGATGACCATGGCCGGGCCCGCCTTCGCCGGGGCTCTCGTCGGCCTCGCCAGCGCCGGGGCCGTCTACGCGGCGAACGCGGCGACCTTCGCGGTCTCCGGGGTCTGCCTCTTCCTGATGCGGCTGGCCCCGGCCCCGCACGACGACACGGCGCGCGGCACCTTCGCCGCCGAACTGGTCGGCGGGTGGCGGGAGTTCCGGGCACGGTCCTGGCTGTGGGGCGTGATCGCGGTCTGGACGGTGTACGGCTTCGCGGTCCTCGGCCCGATGCTCCCGCTGACCGCCGTCCTGGTCACCGAGGCGCACGGTTCGGGGGCGTACGGGATGCTGATGGCGGTGAACGGGGCGGGCAGCGTCGTCGGCGGTCTCCTGGCCCTGCGGCTGCGCCCGTCGCATCCGCTGGCGGCGGGGGCGGTGGCGCTGCCGCTGGTGGCGGTGAGCCTGCTGGTGCTGGCGCTCGGGATGCCGGTGCCGGTGCTGGCGGCGGGACAGCTGCTGGCGGGCGGATCGGCCGCGTTCTGGCTGGTGATGTGGTCCACGACGGTCCAGACGCACGTCCCGCCGGAGGCCCTGAACCGGCTGCACGCCTACGATGTGGCGGGCTCGCTCCTGATGGTCGCGGCGGGCCGCGCCCTGGCGGGCCCGGTGGCCGAGGCGGTCGGGGCGCCGGAGCTGCTGGTGGCGGCGGCCGTGGTCAACCTGGGAGTGGTGGCGGTGCTGTTGGCGGTCCGGCCGATTCGGCAGCTCAAGAGGATCGGGCTCGCATGAGGGCCCCGGCCCGGCCCTCGCGGCCCACCGGCGACTCCACGACCCGCGGGCCCGGGGCCCGTCCGCTCACGGCCCGTCCGCTCATGGTCCGCGCGCTCGCGGCGGTGGCGGCCGTGGTCACCGTCGCCGCGGGCCTCGCCGTGCGCGCCGGGGCGGACGGCGCCTTCGCCAAGTACGCGGGGAGCGCGCTCTACACGGTGCTGCTCTGCACCCTCGTCGCCTTCTGCGCGCCCCGCGCACGGCCGGTGGTGGTGGCCTCCACGGCGCTCGGCCTGAGCTGGGCGGTGGAGTTCGCGCAGCTCACCGGCGTACCGGCGGAGCTGTCGGCGCACAGCACGGCGGCCCGGCTGGTGCTCGGCTCGACCTTCAACGCACCGGACCTGCTGTGGTACGCGGTGGGCGCGGCGGCGGCCTGGTCCGTCCACGCGGGAGCCCGGCGGCTCGCTCCGCGTTGACTTCGGGCGTGCACGACATGTCCGTGTCGAGGGCGGCGGCCGGGCGGGGGCGCCCCAGGGCAGAGGCGTGCTGCTGGTCGAGACCGTCCGCAAGTCCGGCTTCGACACCGCGATATCGGCGGCGCCGGCGCCGTGGCGGAAAGCTCGGGCGGTGCACGATGCAGGCAAAAGCGTGCTGGATGTGGCCCTACCCAATGATTCTGCGGCCGACCGCCACCGGCTGACGCGGGTCGATACGCTCGGGACCATAACTGAACGTGTGCGGGTGTCGACGGCAACACCGGCTCGAAAGCAGTCAGTTGCCCTTGCGGGCCCCGCAGTCCAGCAGCGGCCGGCGGCCGGGGCCCAGATCATCCGTCCTGTGACGAGCGTGTTCTGAGCACCTGGAGGAGTTCGGCACCGGAGAGGAGCGGCAGCTGCTGCTGAAGACGACTGCCGACCGGTACCAGGAGCTGGAGGCGTACCTCCTGGAGGCGCATCCGTGGGACAACCCGGAGGTCTGCGCCGTGCCCGTCACGGCCGGCGCCGACCGGTGCCCGACGTGGATCCGGAAGTCGGTAGCACGTTACTGGGCGGCTGCGCCCTCCAAGAGTTCACGAACTGCGGGGAGGTCGGCCTCCTCTTCCCTCAGGTCGACGCCGATGCGGCACCGGACATCGTCGACGGCGGCCGGACGCTCGCCGATGCGGACTTCATGTCAGGGAAGACGGAGGACCGGTACCCGGGCGTCTTTGAACTGGCTCAGGTTGTGGACGGTGGAGGCCGGGCGAGCGCTCGTGCGGAGGCCGCGCCCCGACTTGCCGCGTTGCCGCACCGGGTCGTCCGGCTGAGCCACGACGTCTCGGCGAGCGCCGCGGTGGTGGGCAAGGTCACCGCGTCGATCTGATGCGGCCTCAGCGTGTCGACGGCGCGGAGTCGAGCGGCGGGGACCGGAGAACACCGGCGTGCTCGATCCGGAGCCATCACAGACGGGACGAGTCCGCACATCCAGCCCACTACGGCGCACTGTTGACCGTGGCAGCGGCCTCGGTACGGTGCGCGTCACATCTCACAGGAGGATCCGATGACCCGATACCTGCGCAGAGTCGGCACCAACTCCGGCAACGATGGGTGCCCGACCTTGTACCAGGTTGACGCGGACCGGTACGTCGTCCAGGGCGACCGCGTCACCGACCCCGGCGAGCTTGCCCAGCTCGACAACCTCAGCGAGGGCGAAGGCGCGGTGACCGTCCCTCGGGAGCTGCTCGCCAACTTCGGCCCGAAGGGGCCCGTCCATGTGCCGCAGATGATCGGCTTCGAGGACTTCGGCGGCATGTTCGCCGAGGTCAGGCACTCCGCGTGGAGGCTGGAGTCCCGCCTCCGGTACGCGTCCGACGAGGACACGGAGACCTACGCCCAGTTCGTGGCCGGTGAGCCCGTGACGTGGGACCTCACCGACCCGTGGTGCACCAACCGGCGCGAGCAGACCGCACGGGGCGTGCGGTTCGAGCGGGTGCGGATTCTGGACGAGCCGCCGACGCCGGGGCAGCTGTACCTCCTGGACAACGCCCACCGGAACACGGCGGTCGGCGAGGACATCCGCATTCTGCCCCGATCGCAGGCCGAGGAACTGCGTCTGCCCGTCGAGGACTTCTGGATCTTCGACAGCCGCGTCGTCGCGCTGCTGCTCCACGACGGAGAGGACAACCTCCTCGGTGTCGAGCTGATCACGAACCCGGTCGAGGTGGTGCGGTACGCGCAGGTCCGGGAGGCGGCCTGGCACCATGCCGTCCCGCACGACCAGGCGCAGCGGTAGCGTCGGTGTGTGAGCACGGACTATCAGAAGGCCCGGGAATCCCTCGGAGCGCGGCTTCGTGAGCTGCGTGCCGGGGTCACGGGCCGGGAGCTGGCCGCCCGGCTGGGGTGGACGCAGTCCAAAGTCTCCAAGATCGAGACCGGACGGCAGACCGCGACCGCCGAGGACCTGAAGGCGTGGGCCGAGGCGACCGAGCACCCGGCGGTCGCCGGTGAACTCCTGTCCCGACTGGAGGGGCTGGAGTCCCACACCCGGTCATGGCGCCGACAGCTTCGGGCCGGGCACCGTCCGGTCCAGGACACGTTGCTGGTGGAGTACGAGCGCTCTACGGTGCTCCGGGCCTGGCAGAGCTCCATGGTGGTCGGCCTGCTCCAGACCCCCGACTACGCCCGCTCCGTGTTCACCCGGTTCGCCGACCTGCACCAGTCCCCTCGGGACGTAGACGATGCGGTGCGAGCGCGGATGCGTAGGCAGGAGCTGCTCTACCAACCCGACAGGGTGTTCCACATCATCATGTGGGAGGCCGCGCTGCACGCCGGGGTGTGCCCGCCCGCCGTGCTCGCCGCGCAGCTCGACCGCCTCGTCGGCATCCTCGGCCTGGACACCGTGCGCCTCGGGATCGTCCCGTACGGCGCCCAGGTCGCCGTGCCGCCCGGCAACTCCTTCTGGCTGTACGACGACCGCCTGGCGATCGTGGAGGACTGGCACGCGGAGCTGTGGCTCGACGACCCGGACAGCGTGACCGTGTACCAGCGGGTGTGGGACGCGTTCAACGCGGCCGCCGTGTACGGGTCGACGGCGCACCGGCTGATCAGCAGGGCGCGGGCGCAGGTGGACCGCCCGTGAGCATCACCACGCATCACTGACCAGGCTCGGCGAATAATCGAGAATCAGACTCTCCGCCGATTCTCGGTGCTCCCTACGGTTCAGATCATGGACCCACGAACTCGTCACGCGGGCACGGGGTGGCTTGCCACCTGCGCCCCGGGCCCCGCGTCTGCGCGCCGCCGGTGGGCAGGTGCCCACCTCACTCCGATACCTGTAGGCCGGTCCTGGCTCGTGGCGGAGACGAGCCTGACCCGGACGATGGACGCGATGCAGCGCGTCGGCTCTGACCGCCTGGGCCCCGTACTCGACCACCCGGAGGGCCGGCCTCGCGTGCTGTCGGCGTGGGTGGGCGGCGGCCTCGCGCTACTGCGGTACGAGGGATCTTCGCCGCCGTTCGTACCCCAGCAGCCGCATCGAGTGCGCCTACTTCGCGGAGGCCGGCAGATTCCTCCGGCACCAGGGCGTACGCGTCCTGGACGTAGACGCCTCCCACGCCGATGCCGCCGAGGTCGCCCGTACGGCAGTGGCCGCTATCACCCGACGTCTTCGAGCTGACCGCGCCGCCTCACCAGGCGGTTCGGTTGACCCATGACGTGCCGGGGAGTGACGCCGGTGTCAGGCCCAACAGACCCCCGCACCCCGGTCGGCCGGGGTGCGGGCTCCATCGCACCACCCGACGATCGACGGAGGACAGGATGACCATCGCAGTTCAGCCGCCCACCCTCGCCCGTACCAGAGACCCTGAGCAGATCCTTGACGCCGTGGCGCCGCACATCGAGCATCTGACGGTGAACGTCAAGGACGGCGGCACCCTGTGGGAGCGGGAGATCGCCCTGCTCCTGCGGGACAACACCATGGTCCGCAACATGGCGGGGCGGATCCTCGGCCAGGCCGTGGCGTACACCGTGTCCGCCATGGAGAACCCGGACGTGCACCTGGGTGTCGGGAAGCTCGTTGACATCGGTGTGCATCAGCTCATCCTCGACACCCCCGTCTACTGGGCGATGTGCAAGGTCCACAACGCGGGGGCGTACAAGCATCACGCGCCGTTCGTCGCGCGCCGGTCTGACGGCCTGTGCCTGCGTACCGCGGACTTCCTCGCGGCCGACGGCTGGGACGTCGACGCCGAGCTGTGGGCGATCGATGGAGCGGACTGCTCGCCGTGTGACAGCAAGGTTCCCGACAGCCACTGACCCCAGGATCCGGCCCCCTGCGCCGGCCCCTGCTCTCCTCTCGCGCGGAGGGCAGGGGCCTTCCCCGTCAACACCGAGAGAGGCACTGTGCCCGCACGACACGACATCGCAGCTGAGACGGAGCTGTGGGACACCTACGCCGGCTCCGCGTTCACGGACGCTATGGAGCCCGCCTTCTGCTGGACCCAGTATGCCGGGCACGGCCCCGGGCCGGAGGTCCTCGGCGATCCGGCGACTGCGCTGGAGATCGGTTGCGGTACCGGCCGGGCTCTCGCCCTCCTCGCCGGGCGCGGGATCAAGGCGACGGGCATCGACCTGTCTCCGGTCATGGTGAAGAAGGTGACGGACCGGTGGGCCGGCACCGGGGCCGACTTCGTCTGTGGCGAGGTGCTGGAGATACTTGCCGCTGACACCGCAACCTACGACGCCGTCTACTCGATCTTCGGTGCGGCGTGGTTCACCGACCCGGCCCGCCTGTTCCCGCTCGTAGCGGAGCGGCTCCGGCCAGGCGGGGTGTTCGCGTTCTCGCACCCGCCCGCGATCCCCGGGGCGTACGGGCCGCAGGGCATGTACAAGGGCGGGTTCGCCGGGAAAGCGATGTTCACCTACCGGTACAGCTACACGCCGCGGCGCTGGACGGGTTTCCTCGAGCGGGCGGGCTTCCGCGACGTCGACGCCCGGGTCCTCGACGCTCCTGAGGCCGGGCACATCGGGACGCTCCTGGTGACCGCACGTCGCTGACCCGTCGATCGTGCCGGGGTGGGCCGTACAACAGCCGCTCTGGAGCCGGCCGTGGCCCGATTCCTGCGAACCATGTCCCCCGGGCCACTCGTGGCGAAGGGCGCAGGCCAAGAAGCTGGTCCATGTGACCGAGACCATCGAAAACGCCGCCCGGGACGACGACCGGCGGCTGCCCCGCGCGGCGCGTCGTCGCCCCCGTCCCCGCGTCCACCGGGCGTGGATCGTCGCCGCCGTCACCTTCGTGACGATCATCGGCGGTGCGGCGTTCAACTCCCTGCCCGGGCTGCTCATCGATCCGCTCCACACCGAGTTCGGCTGGTCCCGGGGCGAGATCGGGCTCGCGGTCTCCATCGACATGGCGCTGTACGGGCTGACCGCGCCGTTCGCCGCCGCGCTCATGGACCGCTTCGGCATCCGGCGGGTCGTGGCGGTCGCGCTCACCATGGTGGCGGCCGGAGCCGTCGCCAGCGTCTGGATGACCGCTTCCTGGCAACTGATGATCTATTGGGGGCTGTTGGTCGGCCTCGGCACCGGGTCGATGGCGATGGCGTTCGCCGCGACCGTCACCAACCGCTGGTTCGTGGCCCGCCGGGGCCTGGTCACCGGCGTCCTCACCGCGGCGGGGGCCTCCGGACAGCTGGTCTTCCTTCCGCTCTGCGCGTGGATCGTCGAAGAGCACGGCTGGCGGCCCGCCTCGGTCACCGTCGCCCTGGCGGCCCTCGTCGTCGTCCCGTTCGTGTGCTTGCTGATGCGTGACCACCCGGCCGATGTGGGGCTCGCCCCGTACGGCGGGGACTTCGTGTCCAAGCCCGCGCCGGCCCGGGGCGCCGCGCGCCGGACGGTGCGGGTGTTGTTCGACGCGGCCCGCACCGGACCGTTCTGGCTGCTCGCGGGCACCTTCGCGATCTGCGGGGCCTCCACCAACGGCCTGATCCGTACCCACTTCGTCCCCTCCGCCCACGACCACGGCATGCCGATCACGGCGGCCGCCTCGCTGCTCGCGGTGATCGGGGTCTTCGACGTCATCGGTACGATCTTCTCCGGCTGGCTCACCGACCGCTTCGACGCCCGCAGGCTGCTCGCCGTCTACTACGCGCTGCGCGGGATCTCGCTGCTGTTCCTGCCGATGCTGATGGCGCCCGAGGTGCAGCCGCCGATGATCTTCTTCATCGTGTTCTACGGTCTCGACTGGGTCGCCACGGTTCCGCCGACGCTGGCGCTCTGCCGCGAGCAGTACGGCGAGGACAGCGCGATCGTCTTCGGCTGGGTGCTGGCCTCGCACCAGGTGGGTGCGGCGGTGGTGGCGTTCCTCGGCGGGGTCGCGCGGGACGTCTTCGGCAGCTACGACGTCGTCTGGTACGCGTCGGGGGCGCTGTGCGCGATGGCGGCGCTGATGTCGCTGGTGATCCGCCGTGCCCGGACCGCCGAGGCCGTACCTAGCGGCTGAACCGGCCGAACACCCCCCGGTGGAAGAGGAGGGGCTCGCCTTCCTCCGCCGCCCCCAGCGCCTCCACCCTGCCGACCACGATGAGATGGTCGCCACCGGTGTGCACGGCGTGGACACGGCAGTCGATCCAGGCGGGTACGGAGTCCAGCAGCGGCGACCCGGTCGCCGGGGCGGCCTCGTGGGCCACCCCGGCGAACTTGTCGGCTCCGCTCACCGCGAACCCCCTGCAGAGCGCGCCCTGTTCCGCGCCCAGGATGTTCACGCAGAACGCCCCGGTGCGGGCGATGCGCGGCCAGGTCGTCGACGTACGGGCGACCATGAAGGACACCAGTGGCGGGTCCAGCGAGAGCGAGGCGAAGGACTGGCAGGCGAAGCCCGTCGGCCCGTCGGCGTCGCGGGCGGTGATCACGGTGACGCCACTGGCGAAGTGGCCCAGCACGCGCCGGAATTCGGACGGCGCTACGGGCGGCCGCTCGTCGTCCCGGACGGCCCTGAGGTCCGGCCGGGGCAGCGCCTCGTGCGGTGTCCCGGCCGGTGCCCCCGGTGCGGCTGTCGTGGCGGCGCCGACGGACCTGAGGTACCGGACGGCGGTGGCGGCCATGCCTGCGTGTCCCATCACGCCACCCATTAGAGCTGACGGTTCGTCAGATGTGAACCCGTGCGGGCCGGTCGGCCAGGTCGGCCCGGGGCGGTCGGGCGTCAGGCCCCGGAGCGCCGGGCGTAGTGGCGCTGCGCCTTCGCGCGGTTGCCGCAGCCCGCCATGGAGCACCAGCGGCGCGTCCCGTTCTTGGAGACGTCGTAGAAGTGCAGGATGCAGGCGTGGTTCGCGCAGGGGCGGATGCGTTCGGGCCGGTCCGCGATCAGTCGCAGCCAGTTCTCCGCCGCGTACCAGGCGGGGGCCCAGGACGGGTCGTCCACCTCCACCGCCGACGTCGGCACCCCGTCGGGACCCAGGGTGCGGCGGATGCGTCCGTGGGAGAGGACCTCGTTCAGCCGGTCGGCGCTCTCGGGGGTGGCCGGATCCTGACGGGCGGCCGAGGCGGCCAGGGTGTCGAGCGCCGTCCGGGCGAGGAGGAGCCGGTCCCGTGTGGCGGGGTCGGCGGTCGGGGTGGGGTCGAGGTGGCCCCGTACCGGCGGGCTGTTCAGCCAGACGGCCAGACCGGCCACGGAGTCCAGCAGGTCGTGCGGGCCGCCCCCGTCGATCCAGCGGGTGTTGAGCAGATCGAGAGCGAGCGGCTCGCCGGTCAGTGGCCGGGGGTCCGCGCCGGGGGGATGCGACACGGCTGGCTCCTTCTGTCACGCGGGACGGGGGGCGACTGCTCCGTCAATCATAACCAGCCAAATGAAGATGACCGGTTGACCCGGTTCGATCTAACCCCCAAACTCGATATCAGCGGTTACGAGATCCTCTCGCGACCCTGACCGAAGGAGCGGGACCGATCATGGGCAAGGCGAAGAACCTGCAGACCGGCCACGTCGGCCTCAACGTCACCGACCTGGAACGCTCGGCCGCCTTCTACCGCGAGGTCTTCGACTTCGAGGTGCTGGCCGAGGGCAAGGACGCCGATCGCCGCTGGATCTTCCTGGGGCACGACTCCCGGCTGATGGTGACCCTGTGGCAACAGAGCGAAGGCACCTTCGCGACGGCCCTCCCCGGCCTCCACCACCTCTCGTTCCAGGTGGACTCCGTCGAGGAGGTCCGGGCCACCGAAGAGGTCCTGCGCGGGCTGGGCACGGAGTTCGCCCACGAGGGCGTCGTACCCCACGGCGAGAGCGGCACGTCGGGCGGCATCTTCTTCACCGACCCCGACGGCATCCGCCTGGAGGTCTACGCGCCGACCGGGGCCGACCCGGCGGACGCCCCTGTCGCCGGCGCTCCCACCTGCGGCTTCTTCTGAGCCAAGCGGGCTTCCAGGCAACCACGGCATCCAGGCCTGCAGGCATCCGGGCGTCCAGGCACGCAGGCCTTCAGACGTCCAGGCGTCCGGGCGTCCGGGCGTCCGGTCATCGGCAGAAGGGCAGGCGGGCGGGGTCATGAGCGGATATCACCGGGGCGAGGTCGCCGCGCAGGAGCGGGCGGGGCTCACCCGGCGGGCGGAGAGTGCGGGGCGGGCCATCCGCTCCGACATCCCCGAGGTGGCGGCGGACTTCCTCGTCCGGCAGCCCTTCCTGGTGGTGGGCGGGGCGGACGAGCGGGGGCGGATCTGGGCGACGCAGCTCACCGGCGAACCGGGGTTCCTGAGCGTGCCCGCGCCGGACACCCTGATCATCGGGGCACTGCCGTCGCCCTACGACCCGCTGGCCGGTCCGCTGTCCGGCGCCGGCACGGGTGGGGCCGCCCCCGCCCGCATCGGCATGATCGGCATCGAACCGGCCACCCGGCGCCGGATGCGGATGAACGGCCGGGCGGTCCGTCACGGGGACGGGCTCCGCGTCACCCTCGACCAGGCCGTCGCCAACTGCCCCAAGTACATCCAGGTGCGCCGGCACCGCCGGATCGCACCGGGCGAGGCGAGCGGGCAGCGGCCCGCGGTCACGGACGGCGACGCCCTGAGCCCGGCGCAGCAGGAAACGCTGCGGACCGCCGACACCTTCTTCGTCGCCACCGCGTCCGACCGGGGCGACGCCGACGCCTCGCACCGGGGTGGCAACCCGGGCTTCGTCCAGGTGCTCACACCCCGGCTGCTGCGCTGGCCCGACTACGCGGGCAACGGCATGTTCCTGACCCTGGGCAACCTCGAACTCAACCCGGTCGCCGGTCTGCTCGTGCCCGGCTGGGACACCGGGGCCTCCCTCCACCTGACCGGCTTCGCCCGCACGGTCTGGGACGGGGACGCGGTGGCGCGGATCCCGGGGGCGGAGCGCCTCGTGGAGTTCGAGGTCACCGCCGTACGGGAGATCGCCGCCGCCTCCCCGCTGCGCTGGTCGGAACCCGCCTTCCACCGCTTCAACCCCCCGGTGGCCGAAGGGTCCTAGCGCCCCCGGTACTCCGGCGACCGGCGCTCGACGAAGGACGCCACGCCCTCGTTGGCGTCGCGCGTGGTCATGTTGATCTCCTGGGCGGCGGCCTCCGCCGCGAACGCCGTGGCCCGGTCGCCGTCCAGCGAGGCGTTCACCAGCTGCTTGGTCAGGGCGAGGGCCCGGGTGGGGCCGGCCGCCAGCCGGTCCGCCCACTCCTTGGCCAGGGCCTCCAACTCCTCGCGCGGAACCGTGCGGTTGACCAGACCCAGTCGCTCCGCGTCCGCCGCCGGCAGCGCGTCCCCGAAGAACATCAGCTCCTTGGCGCGCCGCGGGCCCACCAGCCGGGGCAGCAGATACGCGCCGCCGCCGTCCGGGACGAGCCCTCGGCGTACGAAGACCTCGATGAACCTCGCCGTGTCGGCCGCCAGGACCAGATCGCACGCGAACGCCAGATGCGCGCCGATCCCGGCCGCCGTTCCGTTGACGGCGGCGATCACCGGCTTCTCGCAGTCCAGCACGGCGGCGATCAGCCGCTGTGCGCCGAGCCGGATCGTCCGGGCGACGTCCCCCGGGACTCGCTCCCGGGCCGGGGCCGGGGTGCCGCGCAGGTCGGCCCCGGCGCAGAAGCCGCGGCCGGTGCCGGTGAGCACGACGGCCCGGACGGCGGGGTCGGCGGAAGCCTCCTCCAGCAGGGCGACGATCCGCTCCCGCTGGTCCCAGGTGACGGCGTTCATGGCCTCCGGGCGGTTGAGGGTGATCCACGAGACGCCGCCGTCGAGCACGTGCAGGACGGTCTCGTCCAGGGCGGCCTGTGCCGCGCCCTCCGCCCCGTCCTGTGCCGCGGCCTGTGCCGCCTCCCCGCTCACCGGCACACCGCCAGCGCGTCCAGGGCCACCGCGCCCTGCCCGCGGCCCAGCACCACCAGCGGGTTGATGTCCAGCTCGGTCAGGTCGTCGCCCAGCTCCAGGGCCATGCGCTGCACCCGCAGCACCACCTCGACGAGGGCGTCCACATCGACGGGGGGCCCGCCGCGCACCCCCTCCAGCAGGGCCCGGCCGCGCAGCTCGCCGAGCATGTCCCGGGTCTCCTGCTCGCCGAACGGCGGCACCCGGACCGCCGAGTCGTGCAACACCTCCACCAGGACCCCGCCGAGCCCGACCGTCACCGTCGGGCCGAAGAGGGCGTCGTGGGTCACCCCGACCATCATCTCGACGCCCCGGTCGATCATCTGGCAGACCAGGACGCCGTCCAGGTCCACGGACTCGTACCGGGCGATGTCGGTCAGCTCGCGGTAGGCGTCGCGGACCTGGCTGGCCGAGGTGAGGCCGACCTTCACCAGGCCCAGCTCCGTCTTGTGGGCGAGCCGGGGCCCGGAGGCCTTCATCACCACCGGGTAGCCGACCGGGCCCGCCGCCCGGACCGCCGCCGCCGCGCTGGTCACCAGCTGCTCGCGCGGCACCCGGATCCCGTACGCGCGCAGGAGCTGCTTCGCCGCGTGCTCGCTGAGCTGCTGTCCCGGCCGCAGCAGGCCCCGCGCCTTGCGGAAGGAGGGCGACGGGGTGCGCGGGGCGTCCTCGAAGGGGGAGCGGTAGCGGTCGGTGAACCGGTGGTGGTCCACGTAGGCCTTCACGGCGGTGACGCAGTTGCCGGCCGTACGGAAGGTGGCGAGGCGGGAGGAGCCCAGCAGGGTGGTGCGGTAGGCGTCCTCGGTGCCGACGGGGGAGCCCCAGATGACGCAGACCAGCTTGTCGGTGGCTTCCGCCGCGTCCGCCAGGTCCTGGGCGAGCCGGTCGCTCATCGGGGGGAAGGGGCCGGTGATCGGGCAGATCAGCACCCCGACCGACGGGTCCGCGAGGATCGCGTCGATGATCTTCCGGCCGCGCCAGTCGCCGACCGGGTGGCCGCCGTTGTCGATGGGGTTGGCGACGTTCAGGTAGTCGGGTATCCAGGTGTGCAGTTCGTCCTGCTTCGCGGAGGAGAGGGCGGGCAGTGAGAGCCCCGCCGCCGTCGCCAGGTCCGCGAAGTGCGCGCCGGTGCCGCCGGAGATCGAGTACACGGCGACCCCCTCGGCCTGCGGCGGCCGGGCACGGGCCAGCAGGGCGGCGGTGTCCTGGAGTTCGTCCAGGCCGTTCACCCGGATCACCCCGAACTGCCGCATCGCCGCGTCCACCACCTGGTCCGCCCCGGTCAGCTTGCCGGTGTGCGAGGCGGCGGTCCTGGCCCCGGCCTCCGTGCGGCCCACCTTGACGGCGACGACGGGGACCTTGGCGCGGGCGGCCCGGTCGGCGGCGAGCAGGAAGGAGCGGCCGTCCTTGAGCCCCTCGACGTAACAGGCGATGGCCCCGACCTCGGGGAGCTGGGCGAAGTACGCGAGGAAGTCGGCGGTCTCCAGGTCGGCCTCGTTGCCCGTGGGGGCCCAGTGGGAGAGCCGGATGCCCAGCTCCTGGAGGGCGTGGAGCGGGCGGCCCTGGTGTCCGGACTGGGTGATCAGGGCGATGGCGGGGCCCTCCAGGTCCTCGCGGAACCTCTCGAAGGCGTTCAGGTTGGTGTTCGGGCCGAGCAGGCGCAGCCCGGAGCGCTCCACGGCCGCCGCCAGCCGGTCCTGGGCCTCCGCGCCCGCCTCCCCGGTCTCGGCGAACCCGGAGGCGAAGGCGACGGCGAAGGGCACCTCGGCCTCGCCCAGCTCCTCGATCACCGGGAGCGGGTCCGCGACCAGCAGGACCGCGAGGTCGACCTGCTCGGGCGCGTCGGCGACCGAGGGGAAGCAGTCCCGGCCGAACACGGTCCGCCGGGTCGGGTGCACCGGGTGCAGCCGGGCCCCGACCCGGTCGGCCCAGGCGATGAGCTGCCGGGTGATGCCGGTGTTGGGGCGGCCCTCGGCGTCCGATGCCCCGACGACGGCCACGGACCGGGGCCGGAAGAAGCGGTCCAGGTCGGGCACGGTCAGGTGCAGCGGTCGCCCGCTGACGTCGAGGCCGCCCCGGGCCGAGGCCGTCGGCAGGCTGACGACGGCGGCGTGCGGCTCCTCGCCGCAGGCCACCACCCGGGCACGGAAGTCGGTGGTGAGGGTGCCGTGAGTCGATCCAAGCATCGTTCCGCCCACTCCTGCTCGATGGCCCACCGGTGAACCGGCGGGGCCGGCCGGTTAGCTGACAGACTGTCAGGTTACTGAACTGACGCTGCGTCAGGAATGGGTGTGCAGGCAAAGGCTCGCGCGATCACCGGCCGGCCGTGCGGGCGAAACTCCCGTGGTCACGGAGAGGCAATCCGTGGCGTAGAGTGGTGTTTACCGACGCGGGGTGGAGCAGCTCGGTAGCTCGCTGGGCTCATAACCCAGAGGTCGCAGGTTCAAATCCTGTCCCCGCTACTGAAGAACACGACCGAGGCCCGGATCCCTGGATCCGGGCCTCGGTCGTTTCCCCGATGGGAGGCCGGCGTGCCGCCTCCGCCGGACGCTCGGACATGCCTCCCGGTCACTGAGCCATGGGCGGGGGCCACCCCGCCGGGCGAGGCTGGTGCCATGAATCGGACAGACACGACCTCCGCGCAGGAACCCGTACTCGTGATCGGCGGCACCGGCAAGACCGGCCGCCGGGTGGTGGCCCGGCTCCGCGAGCGGGGAGTGGAGACCCGGGCGGCCTCGCGGACCGGCGACACCCCGTTCGACTGGGCGGACCCCACCACCTGGGCCGCCGCCCTGGACGGGGCCGCCGCCGCCTACATCACCCCGCTCGACGCCTCACCCTCCCCGACGCCCGCCTTCGTCGAACAGGCCGTCGCGAGCGGGGTGCGGCGGCTGGTGCTGCTCTCGGCCCGGGGCACGGACGAGCCCGGCTACTTCGGCCCCGGTTACGAGGACGGCGGCCCGCACGGAGAGGGGGAGCGGGCCGTACGTGCCTCCGGGGTGACCTGGACGATCCTGCGGCCCGGCTGGTTCGCGCAGAACTTCAGCGAGGGCGTCTTCCTCGACGGCGTACGCGATGGCGAGCTGGCGCTGCCCACCGGGGACGGGAGGGCGGCGTTCGTCGACGCGGACGACATCGCGGCGGTGGCCGTCGCCGCGCTCACCGAGGACGGTCACGGGGGCCAGGAGTACGGGCTCTCGGGCCCGCGCGCGCTCGGCATCGACGACGTCCTGGACGAGATCGCGAAGGTGACCGGCAAGCGCGCCGCGTACGTCCCCGTCGACACGTCCGCCTTCCGTGCCGGGCTCGTCGCCCAGGGCTTCCCGGACGAGGAGGCCGGTCTCTGGACGGACGCGCTGAAGCCGATCACCACCAGCCGGGAGGCGCCCGTCCTGGACGGGGTGCGCCGGGCGCTCGGCCGGGAGCCGCGCGACTTCGCCGTGTTCGTCCGGGACGCGGCGGCGCGGGGCGTCTGGGGCTGAGCCCTCTGCCGGTGCCGGGGGCGGAGGCCGGAACCGGGCCCCGGGGCGGCGGGCCGGGCCGAGGGTCGGAGGCGGGCCGGGCTCCGGGCTCCAGGAGAGGCAGCCGCCCCAGCGCCCGGGGGCGGCTCACCCCTTCGGGCCCGTGGGGCGGTTCAACCCGCCGGGGCGGCCGTCTCCACGGCGTCGGCGGCCGAAGCCGCGCGCCGGAACGCGGTCGGGCTCTCGCCGCGCAGCCGCTTGAACGCCGCGCTGAAACCGAACGCGTCCGCGTAGCCGACCCGCCGGGCCACGGCCGCCACCGTCAGCTCCGGGCGGGTCAGCAGGTCGGCCGCGAGCGTCATCCGCCATGCGGTCAGGTAGGCCACCGGGCCCTCCCCGACCAGCTCGGTGAACCGCTTCGCCAGGGTCGTCCGGGAGACCCCCGCCCGGACCGCCAGCTCCGCCGTCGTCCAGGGATGCGCCGGGTCCTCGTGCATCGCCCGCAGGGCCGGCCCCGCCACCTGGTCGCCGAGCGCCCCGTACCACCCGGGCGGATCCGCCTCGGGCCGGTCGAACCAGTCGCGCAGCGTGCACACCAGCAGCCAGTCCAACAGCCGGTCGAGCACGATCTGTTCGCCCGGCCGCCCGCCGCCGATCTGCCCCTCCAGATAGTCGCGCATCGGCGCGCAGTCCTGCTCGTCGGGCACCACGAGGGCGGGCGGGAGCGCCCGCAGGAGCCGCTGCGGCACCTGCGCCCGCACGTCGTAGGTGGCGGCCAGCAGCACGGTGGGGAAGCCGGACCCGGGTCCGGCTTCCGGCGCGGGGGCGCCGGCCGGGGCCACGCCTCCGCCCACCTCGCGTACGCCGCCGGCGAGGCCCGTCCCCGTACCGTTCGCCGGGTCGTCGGTGAAGACGAACGGGGCCGGGCCGCGGACGATCGCCGACTCGCCGACCTCCACCCGCAGCGGCTCGCCGCCCTCCGGCACGATCCACCCCCCGCCCCGCATCGGCAGGCACAGCGTCAGATACGCCCCGTCGGTGAACCGCACCGACCACGGCGCGCGCAGCACCGAACGGCCGAACACCGCGCCACTGCCCCGCACGCCCCGCAACAGCTCGTCGAACACGTCCATGACGCAACTGTAGGCAGAGCCGCCTCCGCTCCGGACGCTCCCCTATGCACGACGGACGAACGCCCATGGGTCCGGCGGGATCCCCGCGATGGACTGGGCCCATGACGACGAAGAGCACACACCGCGTTCCGTCCGGCATCCTCGTCCTCGGGGCCACCGGCAAGACCGGCCGCCGGGTCGTGGCCCGGCTGCGGGCGACCGGGACCACCACGGTCCGCCCCGCCTCCCGCTCCGGCGAGGTCCGGTTCGACTGGACCCTCCCCGACACCTGGGAGCCCGCCCTCGCCGGGGCCGACGCCCTCTACCTGGTCGCCCCCGACGACCCGTCCCCCGTGAAGGACTTCGTGACCCGCGCCGAGGCCTCCGGGGTCCGCCGCTTCGTGGTCCTGTCCGGCCACGGCATCGAGCACGCGGGCGAGGGCTTCGGCCGGGGCATGGCGGCGGCGGAGGACGCGGTCCGGGGGACCGGGGCCGAGTGGACCCTCCTGCGCCCCAACAACTTCTTCCAGAACTTCGACGAGGACCTGTGGCGGGCCCCGCTCGGCGAGGGCCGCCTCGGCCTGCCCATCGGGGACGTCCCCGAACCCTTCGTCGACGCCGACGACGTGGCGGCGGTCGCGGCGGCCGTCCTCACCGAGGACGGCCACGCGGGCCGCACGTACGAACTGTCCGGCCCCCGCGCCCTCACCTTCGCCGGGGCCACGGAGACCATCGCCCGCGCGGCCGGCCGGCCCATCCGCTACGAGGAGCTGACCCCGCAGGCGTACCGCGCCGAACTCCTCGCCCAGGGATGGCCGGAGGCCGCCGCCGACTCCCTCGGCGCGATGTTCGCCCTGCACCGCGCGGGCCACACGGCCGAGGTGACCGACGGCGTCCGCCAGGTGCTCGGCCGGGAGGCGGCGGACCTGGAACCGTGGGCGCGGCGCATCGCGGCCACCGGGGTCTGGGCCGAGGGCGCGTCCGGCGGATCGTGACCGGGTCCGCGACGCCTGGCACCCCCTACGGTCGCTCGTCCGGATCAGGCCGGGCCCGCGGGGTCCGGCCTGATCCGGACGGGACAGCTCTCAGGCGAACTGCCCGACCCGGTAGCCGCCGGCCGGCTGCTGGAGGATGACGTTCAGCCGGTTGAAGGTGTTGATCAGCGCGATCAGGGAGGCCAGGGCGAGGAGCTGCTCCTCGTCGTAGTGCTGGGCGGCGTTCGCCCAGACGTCGTCCGGGACCCCGCCCGCCGCGTCCGCGATGCGGGTGCCCTGCTCGGTCAGCTCCAGCGCGGCGCGCTCGGCGTCGGTGAAGACGGTGGACTCCCGCCAGGCGGCGATCAGGTTGAGCCGCAGCGCGGTCTCCCCGGCCGCGGCGGCTTCCTTGGTGTGCATGTCCAGGCAGCCGCCACAGCCGTTGATCTGGCTCGCGCGGATCTTCACCAGCTCCTGGGTCACCGGGGGCAGTGTCGTGTCCTCGACGACCTTGCCCGCCGAGAGCAGGTGCCGCACGACCTTTCCCGCTACCGGGCTGGCGAAGGCGTTGAGTCGGGCGTTCATGATGTGCTCCCTCTGCTGTCGTCCGTGGCTGCACACAGGACGGAACGGGCCCCGGAGGATGTGACATCCGAGGGAGTGACGGGCGTCACCCGAAGGGGCGGCGAAGAGGCGGCGAGGAGCGGCGAAGGGACCGTGAGGAGGCCGCTCAGGGCCGGGGCACGAGGTTCAGTTCCGCCAGTGCGGCCTCGGCGTGGCCGGCGTGGCCCGACGTGTGGCCCTTGGCCCGAGCCCGGTTCAGGTGGCGCCTGGCGGCATCCCGGTCGCCGCGGAGCCGTGCCGCCTGTCCCAGGCCGATCTCGGCACGGATCTCGCCCACGCTGTAGGCGCGCTCGGCCGACACGGCCAGCGCGCGCTCGTACAGTTCCGCCGCCCGCTCGGTACGGCCGCCCGCCAACGCCGTCCTGCCGAGCCAGCTCAGCGCCTCGACGACCTCGGTCCACAGGCCGAGCTCCTCGGCCATCAGGAGACCTTCCCGGTGCAGCCGTTCCGTCCGTACGAGGTCACCCCCGCGTTCGGCCGCGAGCGCCAGGGCCCGGGTGGCCCGCAGCCGGCCCCAGCGGTCGCCGGCCTCCACGAACAGTGCGGCGCCCAGCTCCGCGGACGCGTCCTGGCCCGGGGCATGGCCGGCGAGCTCGACCAGTGCCGCGGCCTCGCCCCAGCGGTCCCGGGCGGCGCGCGCGCCGGCCAGACTCGCCTCCACCAGCCGCCGGCCCTCGCGGTGGTGGCCGCCGCCGGTCAGGCCCGTGCCGACGAACCACTGCAACCGGGCTCTCAGCACAGGGTCCTCGACGCCGGCGGTGGGGTCCGCGTCCGCCGGGGCGGCTGCCGTACCGGCCCCCGACGTGCGCAGCTCGATACCGGCCAGCCAGAGCCGCGCCGCCACGCGCGCGGCCGGGGCCGCCCCGCCCCCGGCGGCCAGCGCCGTCCTGAGCGACCTGCGGGCCTCGGTGAGCCGGCCGCGCAGGAACCAGTACCACGCCTGCGCGTTCACCAGCCGTACCGCGTATCCGGCGGCGTCCTGGGTGACCGCGAGTTCCAGGGCGCGGCGCAGGTTGACGGTCTCCGCGTCAAGGCGCTCCAGGCAGCTCCGCTGGTCCGGGCCGCGCAGCCGCTCGCTCTCCCGCTCGGCCAGCTCGGTGCAGTGGCGTACGAACCGTGCGCGTACGGCGGTCTCCTCGCCCGCCTCCACCAGCCGTTCGGCGCCGTAGGCTGCCACGGATTCGAGCAGCCGGAACCGGTCTCCCTCACGGACCACGAGCGAGCGGTCCACCAGCCGGGACAACAGGTCGGGGATTCGCCCGGCGCCCAGGCCGGCGTCGGCGCAGACCGCCCGGGCGGACGCCATGACGCAGCCGTCGGCGTGGACGACCAGGCGTCGCAGCACGGTGCGCTCGTCCTCGGTCAGCAGCTGCCAGCTCCAGTCGAGCATGCCCCGCAGCGTCTGCTGGCGGTCCGGAAGTCCGCGTACCCGGACATCGGGCCGGGCGAACCGGTCGTCCAGCCGGGCGGCGAGTTCCTGCGGGCTCAGCGTCCGCAGCCGGGACGCCACGAGTTCCAGGGCGAGCGGAATACCGTCGAGGCGACGGCAGATGGTGGCGACGGCCTCCGCGTTGTCCGCGTCGAGGACGAAGCCGGGCGCCGCCGCCGCGGCCCGCTGCACGAACAGTTCGACGGCGCCGGCCCGGGCGACCGCCCGCGGGTCGGTCCGTTCCGGCAGCGTCAGCGGCGGTACCGGATGTACCACCTCGCCGGGCACGTCGAGGGGCTCCTGGCTGGTGAGCAGGAGGTGCGCCGCGGGCACGGCCGACAGCACGGCACCCGCGAGCACGGCGACCGGCTCGACGAGGTGTTCGCAGTTGTCCAGCAGGATCAGCAGCCGCTTGTCCGCCACCGCCCGGCACAGCCAGCCCACCAGGTCGTCCAGATCCGGCTCCGTCGCCGCGGTGTCGCACAACCCCAGCGTCGTGATGACCCGTTCGGCGACGTCGTCCGGGGCCGACGCGGCGCCCAGGCCCGCCAGTTCGACCAGCCACACCCCGTCGGCGAACCGCCCGGACGCGTCGCGTGCCGCGGCGACCGCCAGCCGTGACTTGCCCACTCCGCCGAGACCGGTGAGGGTGACGAGACGGGTGTTCCCGCCGGGGTCCAGCCGGGCCAGGACCCGCTCGGCTGCCTCGCGCCGGCCGATCAGCGGAGTCAGCGGGGTGGGAAGATTGGTACGGCACGACAGCGATTCGACCGTGGGTGTGGCCAGCTGCGTCTCCTGACGCAGGATCGCCTCGTGCAGCGCGGAGGCTTCCGGACCGGGTGACGCCCCCAGCTCCTCGGCGAGTCGCCGCCGCAGATCCTCGAAGCTCCGCAGGGCGTCGCCCTGCCGCCCGGCCCGGTACAGGGCACGCATATGGGTCATGCGCAGCCGCTCGCGCAGCGGGTGGCGCCCCACCGACGCCCCCAGCTCCGCCGCCAGCGCCGCGTGCTCGCCCTGTGCGAGGCGCGCCTCGGCGTGGTCCTCGACGACGTTGAGGCGCAGCTCTTCCAGCCGGGCGATCTCGCCGCGGGCGAACAGGGACTCGGCCACATCGGCGTAGGCCGGGCCCCGCCACAACGCGAGCGCTTCGGCGAACAGGTTCGCCCGCACCGCCGGTTCCCGGTGGGCGCGGGCGCGCTCGGCCAGCTCCTGGAACTCCAGGGCGTCGACCGTGCCGATCACGTCGTGCCCGTCGTCCGCGAGCAGCAGCCGGTAGCCGGCGGGCTCGCGGACCACCCGCTCCCGGCCCAGCACGCGGCGCAGCTGGGAGACCTTGGTCTGCAGCGTGTTGGCCGACCCGCCCGGCGGGCCGCTCGCCCACAGGTCCTCGATCAGGCGGTCCGCCGGCACCGGCCCGCCGCCCTGGACGAGCAGATCCGCCAGCAGGGCGCGGACCTTCGCTTCGGGGACCTTGACCGGCCGCCCCTCGGCGTCCCAGACGGCCAGCGGGCCGAGCACCCCGTAACGCATGGCCGGAGTCTATCGCCGGACGACCCTCAGGAAACCGTGCGTGGGGGTCGGCACTGTGGCGCGTGCAGGTTGCCGAGACGCGAGACGCAGGGGAGCGCCATGAGCACAACGACCGTACGCAGAGCGGGTGCCCGGGAGTGGGGAGGGCTGGCCGTCCTCTCGTTGCCCACCGTGCTGCTGGGCCTCGACGTCACCGTGCTGTACCTGGCGCTCCCCTCGCTGGCGGAGGATCTGCGTCCGTCCGGCACCCAGGAGTTGTGGATCATGGATGCCTACGGCTTCCTGATCGCCGGTTTCCTGCTCACCATGGGCACGCTGGGCGACCGGATCGGCCGTCGCAGGCTGCTGATGTCCGGGGCCGCGGCCTTCGGGATCGTCTCGGTGCTGGCGGCCTGGTCCACCAGCGCCGATCTGCTCATCGTCGCGCGGGCGGCCCTGGGGATCGCCGGAGCCACGCTGATGCCGTCCACACTGGCGCTGATCAGCAACATGTTCGCCGATCAGCGCCAGCGCTCCCTGGCCATCGGTGTCTGGGCGACGAGCTTCGCGCTCGGCATGGCGCTCGGGCCGGTGGTCGGCGGTGTGATGCTGAATCACTTCTGGTGGGGTTCGGTGTTCCTCCTCGCGGTCCCGGTCGCGATCGTGCTGCTGGTGGCCGCTCCGGCCCTGATCCCCGAGTACCGGGCACCGCGAAGCGGCGCGTTCGACTTGCTCGGCGTCGCGCTGTCGCTGATGGCGATCCTGCCGGTGGTCTACGCGGTGAAGCGGTTCGCCGAGGACGGCCCCGACGGGCCCACGGTCGCCGCCGCGCTGCTCGGAGCCTTCTTCGCGGTGCTGTTCGTCCGGCGTCAGGGCAGGCTGGCGAACCCGCTGCTGGACGTGCGCCTGTTCGCCGACCGGACGTTCAGCGCAGCGTTGAGCGTGCTGCTCGTCGGACTCGTCGGCGTCGGCGGCTCGATGCTGCTGATCACTCAGCAGCTCCAGTTCGTCGAGGGGCTGCCCCCCGTCGAGGCGGGCCTGTGGATGGGGCCGCCTGCCCTGCTGATGTTCCTGGCGGCGATCGGGTCGCCCCTGGTCGCGCGCCGGGTGCCGCCGGGGATCGTGGTGGCGGCCACCCTGGCGCTGTCCACGGTCGGGTACGCGCTGCTCGCCCTGGTGGACGCCTCGGACGGCATCGCCCCGATGGTGATCGGTTTCGGTCTCGTCTACCTCGGGCTCGGGGCGATCGCGGCCCTGGGCACCGACCTGGTGGTCGGCGCCGCGCCGGCGGAGAAGGCCGGCTCGGCCTCGGCGATGTCGGAGACCGTGCAGGAGCTGGGCCTCGCCCTGGGCGTGGCGGTCCTCGGCAGCCTGGCCACCGCGGTCTACCGCGACCGGGTCGAGATGCCCGCCGGCGTCCCGTCCGAGGTGGCCGACGTCGCGGGTGACAGCCTCGCCGGTGCGGTCTCCTCGGCGCAGCGGATGCCCGCCGGCTGGCTCGACCACGCCAAGGAAGCGGCCACCTCCGGGATGAACACCGCGATGATCACCGCCGCGGCGTGCACCCTGGTGCTCTCGCTCCTGTCCGCCGTCGTGCTGCGGCGCGTCGGCGTCATCGGCGGCGACGTGCCGCAGCACGACGGGGACGACCCGGCGGAGACGGCCCTGTCGGACGTCTGACCGGGGCCGGGCCCGCCCTCGCCCCACGGCACGCCTTGGCGTGCGGGGCTCCGGGGTACGTGGGGGCTCCAGGCCCTCAGTGCGACGCCCGCGCCACCCTCTTCGCGATCTTCTCGGCGTCCAGGGCCATTTCGCGGAGCATCCCGCTGATCGGGTTGGTGAATCCGGTGAAGTAGAGCCCCGGGGCGCCCTTCGGCGAGCATCCGCCGCGGGCGACCGGGCGGCCCCGCCCGTCCAGGACGTCCAGGTGGCCGAGCAGCGGCTCCAGGGCCCGGTCGTAGCCGGTGGCGGCGATGACGGCGTCCGGGGTGAGGCGGGTGCCGTCGGCCAGGACCACCGTGTCCTTGTCGAAGGAGGCGACCGTCGCCACCGGGGTGACCGCGCCGGACCTGACCGCGTCGACCAACCCGGCGTCCTGGACCGGGATCGCGCCCTGGCGGACCCGGGAGTACAGGCCGGTGTCGGGGCGGGGGAGGCCGTGGGCGGCCAGGTCGGGCACGGCTATCCGGCACATCACGGCCCCCGCGCGGTCGACGAGCCGCACCGGCAGGCGGCGGACCAGGATGCCGGTGGCCTGGGCCGGCCAGCCCGCGGTGGAGCGGCGGACGATGTGCGGGACCGTCCGGACCGCGATGCGCACCCGGGACGCGCCGCCCTCCGCGAGGTCCGCGGCGATCTCCGCGCCCGTGTTGCCGATGCCGACGACCAGGACGTCCCGGCCGGTGTACGGGGCCGGGGCGCGGTACGCCGCCGCGTGCAGCAGGTCGCCCGTGAACGTGTCGCGGCCCGGCCAGTCGGGGATGCGCGGGGTGTGGTTGAAGCCGGTGGCGACGACGACCGCGCGGCCCCGCAGGACCCGACCGCCCGTCGCCGTGAGCTGCCAGTCGCCGGAGCCGTCGGGGGCCCGGTCGATCCGCGTCACCTCGACGCCGGTGACCACTTCCAGCCCGTGGTGCTCGGTGTACTTCTCCAGGTACCGCACCACGTCGTCCCGGCCCACCCAGCGCCCGAATCCGCGCGGCATCCTCAGCCCCGGCAGCGCCGACCAGCGGCGGGTCGTGTGCAGGCGGAGCCGGTCGTAGTGGCCGCGCCAGGACGCGCCGACCCGGTCCGACTTCTCCAGGACCACGGCCCGTACGCCCCGGGCGCGCAGTGCGGCGGCGGCGGCCAGGCCTCCGGGGCCGCCGCCGATGACATAGACGGGACGGTCGTCCGTACGGTCGGTGAGGGCGGCGGCGTCACTGCCGGTGGGGGACGGGCTGTTGGGCATGGTTCGGAGCGTAATCGCCCGCTCTGTTGATGGGTCTCGGTCAAGAGCGAAATCGATTGCGAATTGATCACGGGCGGAGGTCGGTCGATCACGGGCAGGGGGCGGTTGATCACAGGCAGGGGCCCGTCGATCACGGGCAGGGGCCGGGGGCGGCCAGAGCCGCTGCCAGCGCCTCGGCCCGGGCGGCGGCGACGGACGGTTCGGCGCCGGTCGCGGCGACCATGGCCCACCGTCGCGGTACGCAGGCCACCGCCTCCAGCAGGGCGCCGGGCACGGCCATGGACCGGGCCGTCGCGTCCATCTGATGGAGCGTCCGGTCCGCGGGCGGCAGGAAGACGCGGGTGGAGGCGTACGGTTCGTCGATCGCCTGTTCCCGGGCGCGGTCCCGGAAGGTGCGCAGGCTCTCGGCACCGTGCGCGGAGAGGTTGAAGTCGATCGCCCCGACCAGGAGACGGTCGCCGAACGCGCCGCCGAGCCGGCCCACGGCGAAGTCGATGCCGCCGGTGACCAGCCCGCCGTAGCTGCCGTCCGCGACGCTCCCCGAGCCCCGGAAGGCCGAGCGGACGGCCTCCAGCGCGGCGCGGACGGTCCGGTACGCGTCCCGGGGCAGCCCGAGAGCGGTCCAGCCGGCCTCGTCGACGTAGTCGTTGCCCCGCCAGGAGTAGCCGTCCAGCATCTGGAGGGTCAGGCCATCGGCGACCTGCCCGTTGCGGATGTGCCCCGACGGCACGACCGGGATGCGGCGGGCCGCCGGTGGCCCGGCCTCCGGGGAGCCGGGCTCGGCTGAGGCGGGCCCCGGAGGGCCGGGCTCGGCCTCCTCGTCGCCCAGGGAGACGGTGAGGAAGGTGACCCAGGCCTCCAGGAGGTGGTCGTCCCCGACCGCGTGCGCGGTGCGGGCCTCCGCGGCCAGCCGTCCGGTGTCGGCGAGGTCCAGGTTTCCCACGATGCGCGCCCCGTCGCCCGCGTCGGCGGGCTTGAGCGCGGCCCGGTCCAGACCGTAGCGGCATCGGAGCAGGGCGGCCGCGTCGAGCACGTCGGCCACGAAGGCGTCCCGGTCGACACCGGTGCGGGCGATCGTGTAGCCGGGCAGGACCGGGACGGTCAGCCCCAGCCGCCGGTGGGCCCGCCCGAGACGCTGCTCGGCGGCGAGCAGTTCCTCGGGGGGCAGGTCCAGCGCGGACGCGGGCATCGCACGGGCGTCGGCGACCGTGGGGTGGATGTGGTTCTTCCGGTTCCATCCGGTGGCGACCGCCGGGCTGTTGGCGTCCGTGGCCAGCTCGGCCAGCCCGGTCCTGCGGAGCAGCCAGAGCAGGAAGATCTGCGTCTCCACGTCCAGCGCGTACAGCCGGATCACCGCGTCGGGGCGGTCGCGCAGCCAGTCGATGACGTGGCTCAGGGGGGTGTCCGCCCCCTCCTCGTGGGCCTCCGCCATGAGCAGCAGGGCGTGGGTCAGGTAGTAGTGGTCCAGGTCGCCGATGTCGACGGCGGGGACGCCCCGGAGCGCCGCGGCCTCGGCCCAGGGCGCGGTACGGCCCAGGGTGAGGTCGTCGGGGGTCCCCAGATACACCGACCTCGCTTCGACGTACGTGGTCACGTCGTGGGGTTCCTGGCCGCTCAGCAGAGCGGCCAGGTCCCCGTCGAACGCTTTGAGCAGGGGTGTGGTGGTGTGCAGCAGGAGCGAGGGGGCGGTGCTTCCCGGCTGGGCCCGGTACGGCCGCACCGCCTCGCCCGCGGCCCTCGCCACGGCCGCGGTGTCCATGCCGAGAAGCCGTTTGGCGCTCTCCGCGACGCGCGTCTCGTCCCAGACCCGGTGTCCGGTGAAGAAGCCTTCCCAGCGTGCCTTTCCGCCGTCTCGTGCGGAGTGGACGGACGCGGCGACGGGTGAGAGCACCGTGTTCCCTTTCGGCGATGATGTTTCCGGTTTCCGGTTTCGGTTTCCCGTGTTCCGACGTTCCGGTGTTCCGACGTTCCGGTATTTCCGGTGTTTCGGGTTTCTGGGCTGCCCGTGTTCCCGTGTTCCGGTGCGGTGCGTCAGTTGCGGACCGTGGTGAATACGACCGTTACGTAGGGTAGCTCGAAGGTGTTGCCGCTTTTCAGTTCCGGGTGCACGGTGGCGAGTTCACGTATGCGTTCCTCGATTTCCCGGCGGCGGTCCGGAGAGGACGTCAGGTAGTACGAACGTGATTTTATGAGCGTGACGAGGGACTCGATCGTCTTCGTCTCGGAGTGCGGGAAGAATCCCTGTTCGACGGCCCCGAACTCCGGCCCGAACGTGGGGTCGCGCAGCCAGCCGGTGAGCCATGAGGTGTCCTGGGTGCGCAGCGCCCTCAGCGCGCCGTGCAGCATGATCGCCGCGGGGGTGCGCGGGTCGGTCCCGGTGTCCTCGTCGGCGAGGATCCCGGACAGCGCCGCCGACCAGGGGACCTCTTCGTCGCGGAGGTTCCAGAGGGTCGCCAGGACTCCGCCGGGGCGCAGTACGCGCGCGATCTCGGCGTGGGCGGGGGCGGGGTCGAACCAGTGGTAGGCGTGGCTGACCAGCACCGCGTCCAGGCTGGCGTCGGGCAGCGGGATGTTCTCGGCGCTGCCGGCCAGGGCCACGGATCCGGGGGCGGTGGCGGTGATGCGGGCGCGCATCGCGCCGTCCGGTTCGACCGCCCGGGTCCGGTGCCCCTCGGCCGCCAGGACCCGGGTGAGCAGGCCGGTGCCCGCGCCGAGGTCCAGCACGTCCCGCGGTTCGGTTCCCAGGATCCACCGGACGCTCTCGACGGGATATCCCGGCCGGGTCGTCTCGTAGGCGTCGACCCCGTCGCCGAAGGAACTGCCTCGCTGCTGCCATGCCGTCGTGTCGGCCGTGGCTTCTTCGTCCGTCATTCCGGGAGCCTCGCATCCTTTTGTCCGTAGAACATACGGAGTCGATTCGGGTGATAGTCGAAGTGCATCGGATGGCTTTCCCCGCGCAGTGCAGCCGCCACCGCCTCGGCGGTCACGGGTGCCTGGGCGAATCCGCCCGTGTTGTGACCGCCGGTGACGAGGAGAAGCCCGCCTCCGGCGGTCCTCGTGGTCTCGAAGACCGGAAGGCTCGAAGCGGTCCAGGGTCGCACGCAATATCTTCTGCTCCGCTTCAGCAGACCGGATCTCCGGGCCTCGTCGAACGCGTCGGGGAAGAAGGAGGACGCCGTGTCGTCGACCGCCGCGTAGAGCGCTTCGAGCTGGGTCGGATCGATGTTGTCCGGGTCGGCGCCCGTCCAGCCGTAGCCCGATCCGACGGTGAGGAAGGAGCGGCCGTCCGGGCCCTCGGTGACGGTGACGTTGGCGTCGGCCGCGGTGTGCCCGCTCCGGGTGATCTTCAGGGAGTTCTTCAGTCCCCGGCCGGCGTCGGGGAGGGTGAGCCAGACGCCGACCATTCCGTGGATCAGCCCGGCGGACGCGGTGCCGCGCAGCAGCGCTTCCCCGTAGGCGCCGGGGGAGAGGACGTAGTGGTCGGCGCGGACCGTCTCGCCGTCACGACAGCTGATCCCGTCCGGCGCGCCGCCCTCGCCCGGGACGAGGGCGTCCACCGGCCGGCCCCAGTGGAAGACCGCGCCCGCCCGCTCGGCCGCGTCGGCCACGACGCCGAGGAACCGGTGCACCTGCACGGTGAACCCGTTCACCTCGATGCCGCCGACGAAGGCCCCCGCCCGGTGCGCCGCGGCCAGCGCCGGGTGCCGGGCGCTGACCCGGTCGGCGGACAGGATCTCGAAGTGCCGGTCGGTGAGGACGCGTTGACGCGCCACATGGGCTTCGAGCACGGCCTGATCGCTGTAGACCCGCAGGATGCCCTCCCGCAGGCCGACTCCGTGGAACAGCTCCGGAGCGTCGTGCCGGAGCTCCCGCCAGAGCCGGTCGGACGTCAGGTTGTAGCCCAGGACGTCCTCGGTGAGGGACCGGGCCAGCCAGCCAGGCACCCGGGCGTTGTCCTCGGTCCAGGCCGTCTCCGCCGGCCCGAGGCGGGCCAGGTCGGCCAGGCCCCAGCCCTTGTCCTTCACCGGCTGGGTGAAGGGCGGGGGCCCGCCGCCGGGGCTGCCGAAATAGCCGTCGGCCTCGGTGAGCGTGAACATCCGGGCGTCGCCGCCGCCCCTGCTGCATCCGAAGCATGTCCACGGCGCGTCGGACCGGGGGTCGGGGCCACTGTCGTAGAACGTCACACGGTGACCGGCCCGCAGCAGCCGCAGCCCGGTCAGCAGGTTCACCACCCCGGCGCCCACCAGGACGACCGAGGCCGCCTCCGGCCGGACGGCGCCGAGGTGCCCGGCGAGCACCGGGCGGACCCGCTCGGCCAGGAAGTGCCGTTCGGCCGTGGCGAGCGCCCGTGCGTAGAGGTCCGCGGGGGGCTCGGCGGCCCCGGCCGACGGGCACACGGTCACGCGTAATCGGGATGCGGCCGGTCCGGCCCCGGGTAATCGGCGGGTGCGCGGGCGGCGGACCCGCGCGGCGCCCTCTCGTGCCCCGCCCGGTCCGGCCACCCGGTCCAGGAGGACGACGACCAGGGGGCGCTCGCCCGCCGCCGCGCCCCAGGCGGCCGTCTCGGCGGCCTCGGGGGCGGACCGGGTGAGCAGGACGTCCGGCCGGTCCCGGGCCAGCGCCCGACCGCGGAGGGCGCCCGGCCGGGCCCCGAGCGTGGGGCGGTGCAGTATGTGCGCGCCTCTCAGCAGCGGCTCGACGGAGGTCGGCACTGGGTGATCCAGCAGAACCAGCAAGGGGCCTCCTCTGCAGGCTGGTTGGTCAGTTTCCAACCGGTCGGTCGGCGAAACGCCGAGGGGCCCCGGTGTCCGGATTTACGGCCTTCTACGTCTCGGAATCCCGACAGCGGGCCTTCCGTGCCGCATGTCGCGGACGGCGCCGGGCGTCGCCCCCACATGCTCCCGGCACGTGCCACGCCCGGACGCCGGGTTCGCGGGCGGTGCCGGGCATCGGTGTCCGGCTTCCGGCAGAGGCCGGATGCCGCCTCCCTCTTGCGCGAGGCCCCACCTGTCCGCTGAACTAACTGAACTGACGGCCCGTCAGAAATCGCTCTCCGGAGGCCCGATGCAGACGATCTGGCTCAGCGGCGCCGAATGGCTCGCCGTCCTGCGCATAGGCCTCGGCCTGTGGTGGCTGGAGAGCTGGCGGCACAAGGACAAGAAGGGCTGGTTCGAGCGCGGCACGGGCATCGCCTGGGCGGCCGACGTCGCGGGCAAGCATCGCTGGGGCGTGGTGCGCACGGGCTTCGGGCGGATCGTCGAACCGCGCCCCAAGGTGATGGCGTACGTCGTCGTCTACGCGGAACTGGCCCTGGGACTCGGCCTGGTGACGGGATTCCTGACCCCGGTGGCCCTGGCCGCCGGACTCCTCCTCAACCTCCTCTACCTGGTCCTGATGATCCACGACTGGGCCGAGCAGGGGCAGAACGCCATGATGGCGCTGATCTCCCTGGTGGCCCTGTTCGGCATGGCCTGGCAGACCTGGTCCCTGGACTCCGCCCTCGGACTGTTCCCGTGACCCCGGAGCGCACGGCGGCCCCGCGCTTCGACCTCCCCGAGCCCGACGCCTTCACCCGCCCCTACTGGGACGCGGCGGCGGAGGGGCACCTGCTCCTGCGCCGCTGTGGCGGATGCGGCCGGGCCCACCACTACCCGCGCGAGTTCTGCCCGTACTGCTGGAGCGAGGACGTCCGGTGGGAGCGTGCGAGCGGGGAGGCGACCCTCTACACCTGGTCCGTCGTCCACCGCAACGACCTGCCGCCCTTCGGCTCCCGCGTCCCGTACGTCGCGGCCGTCGTCGACCTCGCCGAGGGCCCCCGGATGATGACCGGGATCGTGGAGTGCGCGCACGACGGTCTCCGCGTCGGGATGCGGCTGACGGTCACCTTCCGGGGCGCCGGGGAGGGCGAGGACGGGGAGGCCGTGGCGGTGTTCCGGCCCTGCGGCTGACCGGCTCCGCGACGTCCGGGAGAGGTCGGGGCGGCCGGGCGGCCGGATCCCGCCGGAAACGGTCTGCCCGTGTTCGCCGCCTGTGGAAGGGTGGCGCGGGGGGCCATGATCCGCGGGTACGAGGGGGCGGCGTGCGACGGTCGGGGGATGTCACGGGCTGGGCGTTCGTGGCGGAGGTGGACGGAGTCCGGCACGCCGGGCTGGCGGTCGGGCAGGCGGGGCTCAGCCCGTTCACCGGGGCCGGTCCCGGCGGAAGCCTGTTCACCCGGGCCCACACGCGAGGGCTGGCCGTGCTCACCTCGCTGGACGGACTGCCGTTCGCGGACGCCGTCGACGCACGGTGGTGCGTCCACCGGGACACGGCGGGCGTCTTCGCCGTCTTCGGCCCCGGCGGCCTGGAGTTGGCGTACGACCTCGGCCTGGACCTGCCGCCCGGCTGGCTGGAGACGGCCGCCGGTGCCGGATCGCTCGTCCTGGTGGTGTCCCACGTGCTGCCGGCCGCGGGCGACATGGCCGGCGTGCTGACCGACGAGACGCGGCGGGGGATGGTCTGCGCCGGCCGGGTGCGGTTCGGCCCGCCCGGCCACGCGGCGGCCGGTCCGCCCACCGTCACCTACGTCCTCGACCCGGTGTCCGTCCTGCTGGAACTGGCGCTCCACGTCGGGGACCGGGTGCTGTCCCTCGACGCGGCCAAGGTGCGGGCCCGGGGGATGGAACGGACGCGGCGCGGACTGGAGCGGGAACTGGAGCAAGCGCACGGGCTGACCGCCGAGGCGATGCTGAACGCGCTGACCGAGGAGGCGTCCCGGAGCCGGGACGCGCCCGCCGACGTCCTCCACCTCTACTGGCGGCTGGTGGCCGAGGTCGCCGAGGAGTGCGGGGCGGAGTCCACCTGGCGGCAGGCGGCCCTGCGTACGGTCGAGAGCGCGGCGCCGGTTCTGGCGCAGCGGTGCGATCGCTCGGTCTTCGAGGAGGCCGACACGGTGGCGGGCCGCCTCGTCGCGGAGCTGGAGGGCTCCCCGGACCTGGCGGCGGCCCTCCTGGCGGCCGCCAGGCTGCGGCTGGCGGTACGGGGGCCGGAGGACCGGGGCGGCGACGGGTACGCCGGTGAGGAGTGGACCGTGCGGGCCGCCCAGCTCGCCGCCGACCTGTACCGCTCTCCGCCGCACCGGCCGTGGCCCGACGGGGAGCGGCCGATGCGGTTCGACGCGCGGCTGCGGGCGGAGGCGGCCCAACTGCTGCTGAGGGCGGCCGAGTCGGATGACCGGGAGCGCGGCCCGGGCGGCGCGCTGCGTCCGGCGATCCTGGCCGCGCTGGCCCAGGTGCTCGCGGAGGACGGAGACGTGGACCAGGAGACCGCGCGGGCCGCGTTCGCCGCGCTGTACGAGGCGCCCGGGGCCGCTCCGCCGGACCTGCTGCTCTTCCTGCTCCGGTCGGTGGCCGACGTGCCGGACACGCTCGTCGACGCCGTACGCGAGAACGTGTTCGGCTCGGACGCCGGGGCCTTCCTTGCCGCGTACGGCGGCGCCGTCGCCGCCCGCACCGTCGACCAGGGCATCAGCCTCGCCCGGGAACGCGCCGACCGGCCGCTGCTCCGTGCCGCGCTGGACTGGGCCGACAGCTCCTCCCTCCTCCGGGGCCCCGCGCACCGCCGGCAGCTGACGGAGGCCCGGCTGCACGCACTCCCCGACGACCCCACCGGCTGCCCGGCCCCCGGCGACCCCGTCCCACGGTCCTTCCCGGCGTCCTGGCCGGCGGCCCGGCGCTCCGCCGCGCTGCTGCACGCCGCCGCCCACGCCCGCGACCGGCGGCAGCCCGCGCTGGGCGCCGACCTCCTGCGGCAGGCGGGACCGGGCGACAGCGCGGCGGTCAGACTCCTGACGGCGGACCTGTACCGCCTGGCCGTGGAGCAGGGCGAGCCGGTCTCCGCCGCGGTCCCCTTCCCGTGGGGCCACTCCACGTACGCCGCTCTCTCCTACGCCTCACTGGGCCAGCAGGACCTGGCCCAGGCCTGCCTGCTGCCCGTCCTCCGGGAGATACCGCGACTGCGCGGCGACGCCCTCAGGAACGCCGTGTACGCGATCATCGTGGACGTCCCGAACTTCGACACCAGCGGAGCCCCGGCGCTCGGCGAGGTGCTGCGCGACCTCGTCCACTCCGCCGTATGGCAACTCACCGTCGAGATCGAGACCATGCCGGTGGCCCTGATGCTCGGCCTCCACCAGGCGGGCAAGGGCCCGGAGGCGGGCGCGTGGCGCCGGATCGACGGCCCGGTCACCCCGCCCCCGCACATCGGGAACTACGTCGAGAAACTCCGTGCCCTGGAGAGCCCCACCGCCCCCGGCGGCGCGACGGCGAACCTGCTCGACGTGCTGGACGCCGACCACCACCCCGGACGCGAGGGCGCCGAGGACCGTGAGAGCGGCGACGGCGACGGGGGCCGCGAGGGCAGCGCGGGCGGCGGGGCCCCCCGGGGCGGCGACGAACGCGAGCAGTTCGCCCGCAACCTGCGTCGGCGCATCTCCTCGTTCATCGACGACGAACTGCGCGGCCGCTCGGCGGCGTTCGTGGACGACGCGCACCTGTGGGCGCGTACGGCGGAACTCCTGGACGACCGCACGGTCCTGCTCACCTGGTTCCTGCCCACCGCCGTGAACGGCGCGGCCGTCCTGCTCGCCGTCACCCGCGAGGACAGCGCGATGATCGTGCAGCTCGGCGACCCCGCCGACGGCGGACCGGAACGGGCCGCGGCCTACGCCGACCGGCACCCCGTCGCCGACCTGGTCGAGGCGGTCCGCACGGAGGTCGAACGCGACCCGCTCTTCGGCGACGTGACACCGGAGGGCCGCCGGCTGCTCACGGGACACGAACTCCCGCTCGTCGCGGGCGACCGGTGGGCCGCGTGGCGCGCGCGGGGAAAGGACCGCCTCCTGCTCTGGCCGCACGGCGCACTGCACTACCTGCCGGTCGCGCTCTGCACCGCCGGGGGCCGCGTGATCGCCGACGACTGGACCGTCACCACCATCGCCGGTCTCGAAGCGCTCCTCCCCGCCGCCGGCCCCGTACGCCCCCGCCGCACCGCCGTCCTCGCCTCCGCCAACGGCGGCGTCCCCTACGGCATGCCCGCCGAACCCGCGCTGGAGGAGCACGCCAGGACGGTCGCCGCGGCGGTCGGCGCGACCGTGCTCACCGGTCCGGCCGCCACCCGCGCCGCGCTGCTCGCCGAACTCGCCACGGCCGACGTCGTCCACCTCGCCGTCCACGGCACGATGGACCAGGACGCCCCTTGGCTGCACTGCCTCTACCTCACCCCGGACGAGGACGACGACGGCCGGCTCCTCGCCCACGACTTCCTCGGGCTCGACCTGCGGGGCGTCCGCCTGGTCACGCTCGCCGCGTGCGAGTCGGCGCTGGGCCGGTTCGACCGGGCGGACAACATCCGCGGCGTCCCGGCCGCGCTGATCACCGCCGGTGTGCAGGCCGTCGTGGGCTGCCTGTGGGCCGTCCGCCCCGAACCGGCGACGTACTTCTACCACCGCCTGCACCAGCGGGCCGCTTCGGGAGAGGATCTTGAGCGCGCGTTCCGCGCAGCGCAGACCGCCACCCGGGCCCGCCACCCCCACTACCGGGACTGGGGAGCGTTCACCTTCCTACTGGGCCGGAGCAAGGGAGCCAGCACATGACCGAGGTCCAGCTGCACGATGTCGCGCTGGTGCCGGAGCGCACCCTCGGCGCCCCGGCCGAGGACGGACCGCTGCGCGGCCGGCTCACCTTCGGCTGGGACCTGCTGCCCGCCGACCACCCGAGCGCCCCCGCCGACTGGCTCGCCCAGGTCCGCGGCACGCCCGGGCGGGACTACCGCCACCTGCTGCTGGTGTGCTCCTTCCGGCCGGAGACCCCGCAGTCACCGGGCGTCTTCCGGCACGCCTCCCTGGCGGTCTCCCTCACCACCCCCGACCCCGCCGTACGGCCGGTGGCCCGGCTCATCGACCCGGGCGAACGCACCCGCCCGGCGGCGGCCGGCCCCGGTACCGGACTCAGCTTCACGGTGAGCACCGGCATCGTGGACCTGGGCGTCGAGCGGCAGCCGGACGCGGGCCCCGGCCGGGAGGAGTGGATCGTGCGCGGCCACGGGGCGTCCCAGCCGGACCCGCAGTGGGAGTTTCGCAGCCTGCGCCGCCTGCCGCTGGTCGGCGACCACCCGGTGGCCGCCCTGGTGGAGCTGGTCCCCGGCGCGGCGAACACGGCGGAGG
The DNA here is from genome assembly GCF_002551245.1 of Streptomyces sp. rh34. Taxonomy (GTDB): domain Bacteria; phylum Actinomycetota; class Actinomycetes; order Streptomycetales; family Streptomycetaceae; genus Streptomyces. Next base: position 7,151 of record NZ_NTGZ01000012.1, on the reverse strand, counting down.
TACTGGTCGCCGCCGAGCTGGAGCACCGCAGTTGGGGCGTCCGCCGCTACCGGGCGAGCCTGGGGCCGGCACGCCACGGCATCACGCTCAGCCCGTGAGCCCGTGAGCCCGTGAGCCCGTGAGCCGTGAGTCCGTGGGCCCCGCCCGGCCCGGTGCTCACTCCTCCGCCGCCGCCGGGGCCAACTGGGCCATCACCAGCCCGTGCAGCACTCCGCGTCCACGAACGCGTCCTCCTCCGGTGCCCCGCACCGCCAGCTCAGCGGGTAGGTGTTGCCGTCCGGGGCGGGGATGCCCACCCACTGGTCGCGCGCGGCCGGCCCGAAGCACGTCGCGCCCGGCGGCCAGTCGTACCCGTCGCTCGACCCCGGCGGGATCAGGAAGTACGTCCACCGCGCCCCCGCCATCTCCCGCACGACCGGGCCCGGTTCGCCCTCCGTCAGGGTGGCCAGATGCTGGAGCACGGCCTCGCCCCGGACGCCCCGGAGCCGGATGGCGTCGAAGTGGATACCGGAGAGGTGCAGTCGGTGCCCGGCGACGGGTTACCCGATCGGGGAGTTTCTTGCTCGTCTGGCTAGCAGCATTCCGCCGAAGCCTGCGTGGAGGTCGCCCCCTGCCCCCACACCGTCCACCTCCGCGACTCCAAGGTCACCGACGGGCCCGCCTTCGCCGTCGCCCCGGCCGCCTGGACCGCGTTCCTGGAGCACGCCACCGTCAACGGCTGACGTTCGACGGCCGAAGGCCGGTGCCGCCGCGCCTCAGCGGGGCCTCAGCCCCAGGGTGAGGCGGGCCGGGAGCAGCGTCGTCCGTACGTCCGGGAGCGGGTCCATGTGCTCCACGGTGAAGCGGAACCGGGCCACGAGCGTGGACAGGACGGTCGCCAGCTCCAGGTCCGCCAGCGCCTTGCCGACGCACCAGCGGCTGCCGATCCCGTACGGGAGGTACTCCCCGGCGGCCGGCTGGAGCGACGCCCAGCGGTGCGGGCGGAACGCCGAGGGGTCGGTGAAGACCGGTGCGGTGCGGTGCATGACGTACGGCGAGATCATGACCGCCGCGCCCGCCGGGAGGCTCCAGCCGCCGCAGGTCTGCTCGCCGTTGGCCGTGCGCAGGATCAGCCAGTTGGGCGGCCACAGGCGCAGTGACTCGGCGATCGTCCAGCGCAGGATGTCCGGGGTGGTGTCGCCGCCGCCCGGGTCCACGGCGGTGGCGCACTCCTCGGCCACGTCCGGCTCACGGGCCAGCGCCACCAGCGCCCAGGTGACGGCGGCGGCCGGGACCCGGTAGGAGGCGAGGCCGTTGGAGACGAGCATGCGGACCGTCGCCTCGCCGTCGAGCCCGGCGGCGGCCAGCGACGCGACGAGCCCGCCCTCGCCCGGCCCGTCGAGCACCCGGCGCAGCTCCTCCTCCAGCTTCTTCTGCGCGCTGACCGACCGGCGGTAGCGGGGCAGGAGGCGGCGCACGGCGGGTGGGAAGTGGAAGGGGCTGCTGATCAGCGGGGTGAGCGAGTTCAGCAGGTCGCCGGTGCGCCGGGCGGCGGCCCCGGCGTCGCGAGTGCCGAAGCAGAACCGGGCGAAGGAGCGGGCGGACAACTGCTCCAGCTCGGCGACGGGATCGATGACCGAGGAACGGGTCCGCCAGCGGTCGCACAGCCGGCCGGTCTCTTCCTCCAGCCAGGCGCGGTGGGCCTCCAGCGCCGGGGGAGACATGCCCTTCTGGGTGGCACGCCGGCCCCGCATCCACGCTTCGGTGGCCGGATCGCCGCGCTCGCCGCTGACCTCGTCGCGCCGGATGTTGCCGGTGACGAGGAAGTCGGTGTTGGTGCAGCGGAGTACGTCGTGGACGGCGGCCGGGTCGTTCACCAGGACGGTGCCCCCGGTCAGCTCCACCACCGGGCCGTGCCGCTCGACCGAGGCCAGGAGATGGCCGAGGCGGTCCTTCTCGTACTGCTCCATCAGCCCGGCCTGCGTCGCGCCCGTACGGACCGGGAGGCGGGGCATGGTCTGTTCGGTCAACGGTGATACCCCTGGGTCGGAGAACGGCCCGGCCCCGACAGGCGGGGCCGGGCCGTCATCGGGCCTGACGTGTTACGGGATCCAGGGGTAGGCCCCGGCGGCTCCCTTGGTCGTGAAGCCGAACTTGCTCGCAGCCTTGTAAAGAATGCGCTTGGCCATCGGACACCTCCTAGGACGGGGGGAACATCGACGGCGTGACCACCGTCGTCAGCGGTTGAGGCATAGCCCGATGTGGCTGTCGATAAACGGAGCGGCGGGAAGAAGCCCGGCAACTCGCCGTCATGACAGGAAGGTTGGCCGGAATGAGGGGCCGGTGCAGGACCCGGCCCCGGCGCGCTGCCGGAGTGCCGGAGGCGCCAGAGCCGCAGAGTGCCGGGGCGGAGCTCACAGCCCCGGCGCCCCCCACACCGGGAACCACCGGGACAGGTCCTTTTCCACCCGGAGGTCGTCGCCGAGGGCGCCCCTGACCTGGAGCTCCAGCTGGTTGTCCCGCTTCTCGGCGCCGCCGGGCAGCGGCGCGAAGGGATAGAACGTGCCGCGCTTGTACAGGTAGACCAGGGCGAGGGCCCGTCCCTCCGCGTCCCGGAAGCCGATCAGCGAGCAGAGCAGGTGCGGGCCGAAGCCGCCGTCCTGGAGCAGGGTGTTCACCGCGTGGAGGTCGTTGACCAGCCCCGCCGTGTCCTCGGCCGGATGGCTGGCCAGCAGCCAGGTGTAGCCGTACGCGTCCCGGCTGAACTCCACCGGGATGCCGCCGCGCTCCGTGTCCGCGTCCAGCAGTTCGCGTACGTCCTCCTGGAGGCGCGCGAAACCGCCACCCTCCACTCCTGCGAAGCAGACCGAGCCCAGACCGGTCGGGGTGAGGCCGGTGGCGGCCTGCAGGGTGAGAGCGGCCGAGGGGACGGCGAAGAGCTGGTCGAGGTCGGGACGGACCGGTTTGCTCCGGCCGAGGATCACGTCGAGCAGGCCCACGGGCGTAACTCCTTAGAACGTTGAAGCGCTCAGCGGGACAGGTCGGTGGAGATGCGCGACAGCTGGTCCAGGCGCTGTTCCAGCGTCGGGTGGGAGGAGAACAGCCGGCCCAGGCTCTCCTTCGAGGAGAACGCCGGGACGAAGTAGAACGCGTTGTACGGCTCCGCCTTCCGCAGGTCCTCGGTCGGGATGCGGGCCATCTGCCCGCTGATCTTCGTCAGGGCGGAGGCGAGCGCGGAGGGCCGTCCGGTGAGCAGGGCGGCGGCCCGGTCGGCGGACAGCTCGCGGTAGCGGGAGAGCAGCCGGGTCAGCAGGAAGCTGATCGCGTACACGACGGCGCTGATCAGCGGGATCAGCAGCAGGAGGATGCCCGCCGGGTCGTTGCCCGGCCTGCTGCGGGCGAAGCCGCCCCACAGGGCGATACGGGTGATGATGCCCGCCAGCACCCCGAGGAACGAGGCGATCGTCATGACGGCGACGTCCCGGTGCGCGACGTGCGACATCTCGTGGGCGAGGACCCCTTCCAGCTCCTGCGGCTCCAGTCGGCGCAGCAGGCCCGTCGTCGCGCAGACCAGGGCCGTCTTCTCGCTGCGGCCGGTGGCGAACGCGTTCGGTACGTCGCTCTCGGCGATGGCGACCTTGGGCTTGGGCATGTCGGCCAGCGCGCAGATGCGGTCGATGGTGCCGTGCAGCTCGGGGGCCTGTTCGGGGGTGACCTCGCGGGCCCCCATGCCGTACGCGGCGATGCGGTCGCTGAACCAGAACTGGGCGATGAACAGGCCGCCCGTGATGACCAGGATGATCGGCCAGGAGCCTTGCAGGGCCGCGAGAAGCACGCCCACGAAGACGACGTAGAGCAGGCCGATCAGGAACATGGTGGTCACCATGCGACCGGTCAGGCCCCGGTCGGGGGCGTAACGCGAGCGGGCTCGTGGCATCGGTGCCTCCCAACAGCTCCCTCTCACCTGACTCCCATAGTGCCCCTTTGCGGTCTGAACCGGGTAAAAGCGGTGCTTGCGCCGGTCGCTGTCCGCGCCGGTCAGGGCCAGAGCAGCTCGCGCGTCCAGCCACCGTCCTCCTGGCGCCGGTAACGCAGTCGGATGTGGCGGCGCCGGGCGTCACCCTGGAAGAACTCGGCCTCGGCCGGCTCGACCACGTACCGGGTCCAGGTCGGAGCCTCCGTGTCCGGTTCCGCCCGCGCCCGGTCCCAGGCCGCGTCCGCCGCCCGGTGCAGCTCCGCCACGGAGCCCACGACCTCGCTCTGCGACCCGGTCAGCGCGGCGGCGAGCGCCCCGGTGGACCGGGCGTGCAGGTCGGCGTGGCTCTCGGCGGGCGTGCAGCGGACGACGGCACCCCGGACCCGTACCTGCCGGCCCTGCGCGGGCCAGTAGAAGCCGAGCGCCGCGTGCGGGCGGACGGCGAGGTGGCGACCCTTGGCGCTGGTGGCGTGGGTGGCGAAGTGGAAGCCGCGCTCGTCGGCGTCGTGGAGGAGCAGCGTGCGTACGTCGGGGAGGCCCTCGGTGTCGGCCGTGGCCAGCGACATCGCGTGCGGCTCCGGCTGCCCCGCCGCGACGGCCTCGGCGAACCAGGTGTGGAAGAGGGGGACCGGGGCGGGCGGGGCCGACGCCGGGTCGAAGGACGGCAGCTCGGTGTCCCAGACGCGCTGGGTGTGCAGGAGGTCGCGGAAGGCGTGCGGTGTGTGGTCGCTCATGGAGGCCATTGGACCGCACAGGGCTCCGTCCGCAGGGCGTAGCACGCTGAGACACAGCGGGCTGCAGTGAGGTCCCGTCGCGACCCTCGGCCGCGACACCTCGACCTGATGATCGCGTCCATCGCGTCGGTCCGGGACCTGCCGCTCTACACGCGGAACGCCGATGACTTCAAAGAGCTGGAGAGCGTGCTGACTGTCGTCGGGCTGTGAGCCGGGCGGGGCAGTCGGGCCGTGAGTCGGGCGGGCAGCCGGGACGCACGGGGCGGACCCCGTCACCCCCGCCCCAGCAACACCGTCCCCGACGAGCAGAACCAGCCGCCCGTCCCCGAGGCCACCGCCAACTCCGGGAGACGGCCGCCGGCCTTGCGGACCTGTCGTTCGCCGGCCTCGCCGCGCAGTTGCCGTACCGCCTCCACCAGCAGGAACAGCCCCCGCATCCCGGGATGGCAGGCGGACAGGCCGCCGCCGTCCGTGTTCACCGGGAGTTCGCCGCGCAGCCCGGTGCGGCCGTTCTCGACGAACGCGCCGCCCTCGCCCTTCGCGCAGAATCCCAGGTCCTCCAGCGTCACCAGCGTCATGTACGTGAACGCGTCGTAGATCTCGGCCAGGTCGACGTCGGCGGGCCGTACCCCGGCCCGTTCGAAGGCCAGGCGGCCGGAGACGGCGGCGGGCGAAACCGTGAAGTCCTCCCACTCGGACATCGTGGAGTGCGAGACGTGCTCCCCGGTGCCCAGGATCCAGACGGGCTCCTTCGCCGTGTCGGGGACGTACTCCTCGGCGGCCAGCAGCACCGCGCAGCCCCCGTCGCTGCGGATGCAGCAGTGCAGCTTGGTGAACGGGTCCGCGATCATCGGGCCGGAGAGGACGTCGTCGACCGTGATCGGCTCCCGGAACATCGCCTCCGGGTTCGCCGCCGCGTTCGCCCGCGCCGTCACCGCCACCTCGGCGAGCTGCGCCGGCGTCGTGCCGTAGGCGTGCATGTGGCGGCGGGCGGCCATCGCGTACTTGGCGATCAGCGAGTGCCCGTACGGCACCTCGAACTGCGACGGCCCCCGCGCCCCGAACGAGAGGTTCGACGTGCGGCGGCCCGCCTTGATGTCGGCCCGGGCCGTCGACCCGTAGACGAGGAGCACCGCCCGCGCACGGCCCGCCGCGATGGCGTCCGCCGCGTGGGCGGCCATCACCTCCCAGGTGGCGCCGCCCACCGCCGTGGAGTCGACCCAGGTGGGCCGCAGTCCCAGGTACTCGGCGACCTCCACCGGGGCGAGCGTCCCGAGCCCCGCCGAGGCGAAGCCGTCGATGACCGAGCGGTCGAGGCCGGAGTCGGCGAGCGCGCGGCGGGCGGCCTGGGCGTGCAGGGCGTACGGAGTGGCGTCGTCGACACGGCCGCAGTCCGCGAGCGCCACGCCGACGACGGCGACCCTGCGCGGACGACGGGAGGCGGCAGGGGGAGCCGGGACGAGGGAAGCCTGAGCGGGGGAAGCCGGCACGGAGGAAGCCGGGGTGGGGGAGGCTGGAGTGGGGGAAGCCGGGGCCAGGGACATGAATCTGACGGTACATCAGATAGCGACCTCCGCAACCGGTTGCGCCCAACGGCTTCCTTCGCCCACGCGCGTACGCAACCCTGGGAATTCCCGCCCCCCGCACCTAATATGACGCCCCGTCAGGTCAGGGGCAGCCGGCCCCTGGGTGGAAGGAGCCCGCAGATGGACGCCGCCTTCACCGCGGAACAGCACGAGATCCGTCGCACCCTGCGCGAACTGCTCGCCAGGAGCGCCGGACCCGACGCGATCCCCGCCGCCGTGTCCACCCCCGAGGGCTACGACCCGGTCCTGTGGCGCAGGCTCGCCGGGGACCTCGGGCTGCCGGGCCTCGCGCTCGCGGAGGAGTACGGCGGAGCGGGTTGCACGGCCACCGAGCTGGCCCTCGCCTGCGAGGAGACCGGGCGCGCGCTGCTGCCCTCGCCGCTGCTCGCCACCGCCGCCCTCGCCGCACCCCTGATCGCCGCTCTCGGCACCCCGGACCAGCGGGCCGCCCTGCTGCCCCGGATCGCCGAAGGAACCCTGACCGCCGCCCTCGCCGTCCCCGGCGGCTCGCTCGCCGCCGCCCTCGGCCTCACCGGCGACAACCGCGACGGGGCCTGGGCGGGCGGCGGCCGGGCCGGTGGCATCCAGGCCCGCGGGCCCGGGGAGGCCGGCGGCCGGCGGCTCTACGGGGAGGCCTGCCGGGTCCTGGACGGGCACAGTGCGGGGCTGCTCCTCGTCGCCGCCCACGCCGGGGGTTACCCGCGCAGCCGTACGCTCCTGTTCCTGGTGGACCCCGGAGCGGCGGGGCTGGCCCGCACCCGGCTCACCGCGATCGACGAGACCCGCCCGCTGGCCCGCGTCGAGCTGCGCGACACCCCGGCCGAGCTGCTCGGCGCGGACGACACCGCCGACGCGGCCGACGCGCTCGCCTGTCTC
>NZ_NTGZ01000119.1 GCF_002551245.1 Streptomyces sp. rh34 | reverse complement strand
GCACGGTGGAGTCCGAGCCGGTCGCGGCGAGGTTGCCGCCGCCGGTCGTCTGCGGGGTCGCGCCGCCGGTCGTCGAACCGCCCGTGTCGGCGGAGCCGCCGGTGGTGCCGGTCCCGCCGGCGCCGCTCGTGGAGCCGGTCGAGCCGGTGGAGCCGGAGCCGCCGGTGGACGAGGAGCCACCCGTACCACCCGTACTACCCGTACCGTCCGTGGAACCGGAGGAGCCGGAGGTGTCCGAGCCCTTGCCGGTGTCGATCACGATCTGCGCGGTGTCATTGGCCGCGTTCCGGTCGAAGGGGCGCTCCTGCCCGCTGAAGGAGACCTCGCCGGTGGTGCGACCGACCGCCTTGTCGATGCGCAGGACGAAGGGGTAGCTCTCGCCGCCGCCCGCATCCACCCAGGACTGCGAGGTCCCGCAGCGGTAGTGCGTCGTGGTGACCGCGTCGCAGTATCCGTGCGCCTTGACGACGGACGTGCCCTTCGGGATCCGGATGTCCACGGTGGTCACGCTCTGGTCCATCTCCCCCTGCACCCGGGCGGGGCCCTTGTTGGCGAACTTCACCGTCGCGGTGACCTTGTCGCCGACCCCGCCCTTCAGCTCGGCTCCGGTCAGGCCGAAGTCGGCGGTGTTCGCCGCGGTGACGTCGGCCGAGGCGGCCGGTTCGGGGTGGTTCTTCCGGTCGGCGTCGGTGGCCGGGCCCTTCTCGACCAGCGTGAGCGGGTCACCGGTGCCCTGTACCGGATCGGTGGAGCCGCTGTCGCCCTCGTCCGGGTCCGGCTCGACGACGCCGATCCTCACCCGCAGGTCGTCGTTGAGCGCGGAGTCGAGCGCCTTGAGGGAGAGCGGCTTCTCCGTCCCGTAGACGACGCCCGGCTTCAGCGGCTGGTCGATCTTGCAGGCGGCGACGTGCGAGTCGGGTATCTCGTCGTGGGAGGGGATCGTGTAGTAGCTGCAGTTCTTGTGCATCTCGTCCGCCTGGAGACCGGGCGACACGACGTACGTCACGTAGGAGACGGGCACCTCCTCCGTCCCCTTGTTGAGGAAGGTCAGGGGGGTGGAGAACGCGCTTCCGGCCTGAACCCCCTTGATCGGTGCGATCGTTCCGACGCCGAGGTCCGGCTCCGGCTCGGCGGCCGCCGGCGAGGCGCCCAGCGCCACCAGCGCGGTGGCGGCCACGGCGGCGGTCCCGCCGCGCAGGGTACGGCTGCGGGAAGGGGGGATGCGCATGGAAGTCCTTCGGTCGTGGGGGCTCGTGGGCGGACTGCGGTCCTTCACCTCTCAGGACCGGTGCCGGACGAGGAGGGTTGTGCGGTCCGGAGCGGTCGTGACAGAACACGGACACAAGGCACCAGTACCGGACACGGAAACCGAGGACACCCGTACCGGGGGTACGGGTGTCCTCGGGTGGGGGGTGCCGCGGTGGCTGTGAGGGGTGTGGGTGCGCGGCGCGTCGGGTCAGACCTTCGCGGGCTGCTCTGCGGTGTCCCGCTGCTCGGGGACCTCGCCGGAGTCGCCGGAGCCGCCTGCCGGGGCGTGGTCGTCGACGAGGGTCTTCTCGTCGAACGGGACCCGGCCGGCCAGCACCTCGCTCACCCGGTCCTTGTCGATCTCCTTGGTCCAGTGGCCGACCAGCACCGTGGCGACCGCGTTGCCCGCGAAGTTGGTCAGCGCGCGGGCCTCGCTCATGAAGCGGTCGATGCCGACGATCAGGCCGACGCCGTCGACGAGTTCGGGGCGGTGGGACTGGAGTCCGCCGGCCAGGGTCGCCAGGCCCGCGCCGGTCACGCCCGCCGCGCCCTTCGAGGCGATGATCATGAAGATCAGGAGTGAGATCTGCTCGCTCGCGCTCAGCGGGTCTCCCATCGCGTTGGCGATGAACAGCGAGGACATCGTGAGGTAGATCGCGGTGCCGTCGAGGTTGAAGGAGTAGCCGGTCGGCACGGTGATGCCGACGACGGGCTTGCTGACGCCCAGGTGCTCCATCTTCGCGATCAGCCGCGGCAGGGCCGACTCGGAGGAGGAGGTGGACAGGATGAGCAGGAACTCGCGGCCCAGGTACTTCAGCAGCGAGAAGAGGTTGACCCCGGCGACCAGGCGCAGGATCACGCCGAGCACCACGAAGACGAACAGCGCGCAGGTGATGTAGAACCCGATCATGATGATCGCCAGGGACTTCAGGGCGTCGAGGCCGGTCTCGCCGACCACCGCGGCGATCGCGCCGAACGCGCCGACCGGGGCGGCCCACATGATCATGGCGAGGATGCGGAAGACGAGGCGCTGGATGTGGGTGATGCCACGGATGATCGGCTCGCCCGTCGAGCCCATCGCCTGGAGCGCGAAGCCCGCGAGCAGCGCGACGAGCAGGGTCTGGAGGACCTCGCCCGCGGTGAAGGCGGAGACGATGGTGGTCGGGATGATGCCGAGCAGGAAGTCCACGGTGGACTCGCTCGCGCCCGACGCCTGCGCCTCGCCCGCGGCCCGCGCCTGCTCGGTGATGTGGAGGGTGGAGCCGGGCTCCAGGACGTTGCCGACGAGCAGGCCGATGGCGAGGGCCACGGTCGACATGACCAGGAAGTAGCCCAGCGCCAGACCGCCGACCGCGCCGACCTTGGCGGCCTTGCGCACCGAGCCGACGCCCAGGACGATCGTGCAGAAGATGATCGGCGAGATCATCATCTTGATCAGGTTCACGAAGCCGGCGCCGATGGGCTTCAGCTCGACGGCCACCCCGGGGGCGGCGAAGCCCACCAGGATGCCGAGCGCCACGGCGGCGATCACGGCGATGTACAGGTAGTGGGTTCGGTCCCGTTGTTTGGCTGCCACAGCCATGGTGGGGCTCCTGGGCTCGGTGGGCTTGCGCCCCCGTCCCTGGGGGCTTCGGTGACTATCCACCTCCCTGTGACCCCGGTCACCCTTGCGTTCATATCGTTCACGGTCGGCTTCCGGCCGCCCCGGGAAGGCCCGGCGGCGCGAGGCAGACTGTGGGGTATGCGCCTCCCCCGTACCCGCCCCCGGTCCCTGGCGGGCCAGCTGTTCGCCATGCAGGTCGTGCTCATCGCCGCGGTGGTGGCGGGGTGCGCCGTCTTCGCGTACGTCTCGGGCAGCGCGCAGGCCGAGGAGACGGCCGCCCGGCAGGTGCGGGTGGCGGCGCTGGCGGTGGCCGACTCCCCTTCCGTACGGGAGGCCATCCGTACCCCGGACCCGTCCGCCGCACTCCAGCCGTACGCGGAGCGGGTGCGGGAGGACACCGGGATCACCTTCATCACGATCATGGACCCCGGGCGGGTGCGCTGGACGCATCCGGACACGGAGCAGATCGGGGACGTCTTCCTCGGGAACACCGCGAAGGCCCTGCGCGGGCAGACCTTCACCGAGACGTACACCGGCACGCTGGGCCCCTCGATACGGGTGGTGACCCCGATCCGCGACAACGGGCGGATCGTCGGCCTGGTCAGCGCGGGCATCACCGTGGACCGGGTCTCCTCGCAGGTGCGGGACCAGCTCGGCGCGCTCGGGCTCGCGGCCGGTGGGGCGCTGGCGCTCGGCGGGATCGGCACGTACGTGGTCAACGCCCGGCTGCGGCGGCACACCCACGGGATGAACGCGGCCGAGCTGAGCCGGCTGCACGACTACCACCAGGCCACCCTGCACGCGGTGCGCGAGGGGCTGCTGATGCTGGACGGGCAGCGGCGGATCGCGCTGATCAACGACGCCGGGCGGGAGCTGCTGGGCCTGGAGCCGGACGCGGAGGCGGTCGGCCGTACGGTCGACGAGCTGGCCCTGCCCGCGCCGCTGACCGGGGCGCTGCTGGCGTCGGAGGCGCGGGTGGACGAGCTGCACCTGACGGCGGAGCGGGTTGTGGTGGTGAACACCCGTCCGGTGGTGGGCGGTGAGCGGCGCGGCACGGTGGTGACCCTGCGGGACCACACCGAGTTGCAGGCGCTCTCCGGTGAGCTGGACTCCGAGCGCGGTTTCACGCAGGCGCTCCGCTCCCAGGCCCATGAGGCGGCGAACCGGCTGCACACCGTGGTGTCGCTGATCGAGCTGGACCGGGTGGAGGAGGCGGTGGACTTCGCCACGGCGGAGCTGGAGCTGGCCCAGGCGCTGACCGACCGGGTGGTGGGGGCGGTGGAGGAGCCGGTGCTCGCGGCGCTGCTGCTCGGCAAGGCGGCCCAGGGGCACGAGCGCGGCGTGGAGCTGGTGCTCGCGGAGGACAGCCTGATCGACGACGGGGCGCTGCCGCCCTCGCTGGCCCAGCGTGATCTGGTGACGATCCTGGGGAATCTGATCGACAACGCGGTGGAGGCGGCTTCGGACGGCGCCGACGACGGCTCCGGGGCGGTGCTCGCGCCCCGGGAGCCCGGGGGCCCGGCGGGGCGGGCCCGGGTCACCGTGACCGCGCTCGCGGACGAGCGGGAGCTGCTGCTGCGGGTCGCGGACAGTGGGGCGGGCATCGGCCCGGAGGAGGCGGACGAGGTGTTCCGGCGCGGCTGGTCCACCCACGGGGCGGGCCGCGGGCTCGGTCTGGCGCTGGTGCGGCAGGCGGCGTACCGCAACGGGGGCACGGTGGAGCTGGACGCGGGCCCGGACGGCGGCGCGCGGTTCACCGTACGGTTGCCGCTGCCGGCCCGTACGGCAGGTTCGCGGCCCGCGCCCGGGTCCGCGCCCGGGTCCGCGCCCGGGTACAAGGAGGTCACCGCATGATCCGGGTCCTGGTGGTGGAGGACGATCCGGTGGCCGCCGACGCCCACCAGATGTACGTGGAGCGGGTGGAGGGCTTCACGGTGACGGCCGTGGCGCACACCCGGGCCGCGGCGGTGCGGGCGCTGGAGCGGACGCCGGTGGATCTGCTGCTGCTCGACCTCTATCTGCCCGACGGGCACGGGCTCGGGCTGCTGCGCTCGCTGCGCGCCTCCGGGCACGGGGCGGACGTGATCGCGGTGACCTCGGCGCGGGATCTCGCGGTGGTCCGGGAGGGGGTGTCGCTCGGCGTCGTGCAGTACGTGCTGAAGCCGTTCACGTACCCCACGCTGCGGGACCGGCTGGTCCGGTACGCGGAGTTCCGGGGCGCCGCCGGGGAGGCGAGTGGGCAGGAGGAGGTGGACCGGGCGCTGGGCGCGTTGCGGGTCGCGCATCCGGCCGCGCTCCCCAAGGGGCTCAGCGGCCCGACGCTGGAGGCGGTGACCCGCGTGCTGAAGGAGTCGCCGCAGGGGGTGACGGCGGCCGCCGCCGGGGAGCGGCTGGGCATCTCCCGGATCACGGCCCGGCGGTACCTGGAGCACCTGGTGACCGTCGGCAGCGCCACGAGGCGTCCGCACTACGGGCAGGTCGGCAGACCGGAGCTGCACTACCGCTGGCTGGCCGCAGGACGCTGACCGGCCGCCGCGACCGTGGCCGACAAGCGCTTGCCGGTCGGTTTCACGGTCGTGGTGTGCTCCGGCGGAGGGGCAAAAGAAAGCGCTGGTGGGACGGCATTCGCGTACCGCCCGCCCGGTTCGTGGCTGGAGGTTCCTACGAAGCGTGATCCGTGGGGAACCTACCGTAGCCAGGGCGGAAATGGACTTCTACGGTGGGCCCGTGCACCCCACCCCGCCATTCAACGCCCCCGCCGCGCGCCGTCTCCGCGAGGCTCTGGGGATGGCTCCCGGCCATGTCGCCTACGGGCTCGCCGCCCAGTACGGACTCCGGATCAGCGCAGAGACCGTGATCGCCTGGGAGCGCGGCCTCGCGACCCCCGGCGAGCGTGAGCTGACCGCCCTCGCCGGCGTCCTCTGGTGCGCCCCCGGGGAGCTGCTCGCGGCCGCCGCCACCCTGCGCGAGCACCGGATGACCCGGAATCTGACCGTGGACGACCTGGCCCGCCTGCTGGGGATGACCGGCGCCTCGTACCTGCGGATGGAGGAGTCGGGGCGCTGGCGGGGCAACGAGAAGCAGTCGGCGGCGCTGTGCCGGGCGCTGGAGCTGACGGCGGCACAGTTCCTGACCGCTACGGGCCGCGACGAGGAGCTGGCGGAGCTGCTGAGCAACGCGGTCACCACGCGCTGGCAGGCGTACGTCCGCCCGGTGGCCAAGATCGTCCCGCTGGACCGGGCGCTGGTCCAGGACGTGCTGGAACAGCTGCACACCGACTACCAGGCCCTGATGGTCTCCACGCTGAGCTGGAGCAGCACGGGCCAGGAACGCTCCGGGTCGACGGGCGACGCGGGGCGGGCGTTCCTGGCCCGGGTGGTGGAGCAGTTCTGGCGGACCGCCGGGGTATGACCCCGCACGGGCCGCCCGTGCGGTCCGTGCGGACTGTCCGGTCCATGCGGACTGACCGGTCCATGCGGACTGACCGGTTCCGGCCCGGGGCGGCCCGCTTGCGTTAACCGACCGTACGGTTCAGAAGACGGACTCGGCCTCGTACATCCGCTCGGCGGGCACCCTCTTCAGCTGGGTGACGGCGTCGGCGAGCGGGACCATGGCGATGTCGTTGCCGCGCAGGGCGGTCATCCGGCCGAAGTCGCCGCGGTGCACGGCCTCCACGGCGTTCCAGCCGAAGCGGGTGGCGAGCACCCGGTCGTACGCGGTCGGCGTGCCGCCGCGCTGGACGTGGCCGAGGATGACCGGCCGGGCCTCCTTGCCGAGCCGGGTCTCCAGCTCGATGGCCAGGCGGTTGCCGATGCCCTGGAAGCGCTCGTGGCCGTACTGGTCGATCGCGCCCTTGGCGTACGTCATGGAGCCCTCCGCCGGGTGCGCGCCCTCGGCGACGCAGATGACGGCGAACTTCTTGCCGCGCGCGAACCGCTCCTCGACCATCTTGACCAGGTCGTCGACCTGGAAGGGGCGCTCGGGCAGGCAGATGCCGTGGGCGCCGCCGGCCATCCCGGACTCCAGCGCGATCCAGCCCGCGTGCCGGCCCATGACCTCGACGACCATCACGCGCTGGTGGGACTCGGCGGTGGTCTTCAGACGGTCTATGGCCTCGGTCGCGACGCCCACCGCCGTGTCGAACCCGAAGGTGCGGTCGGTGGAGGAGATGTCGTTGTCGATGGTCTTCGGGACGCCGACGACCGGCATGCCCGCGTCGGAGAGCATGCGGGCCGCGGTGAGCGTGCCCTCGCCGCCGATCGGGATGAGCGCGTCGATGCCGTAGCGGCGGGCCAGTTCCTCGCAGTTCTCGGCGGCCTCGCGCAGCCGGTCGCGCTCCAGGCGGGCCGAGCCGAGGATGGTGCCGCCGCGGGCGAGGATGCCGCTGACCGCGTTGAGGTCGAGGGGGCGGAAGTGGCCGTCGAGCAGCCCCTTGAAGCCGTCCTCGAAGCCGATGACCTCGTCGCCGTGGCCGACCACGGCCCGGTGGACGACCGACCGGATCACTGCGTTCAGGCCGGGGCAGTCGCCGCCCGCGGTGAGAATTCCGATGCGCATCGAGGTGTGTCTCCTGCTCGTTAGTCGCGCTTTTTCCGGGGGCCGACCGTGGCGGTCCCCGTGCCCTGAACCAGGACGATTGTCCCACGCCCGGCACGGGCCCCGCGCTTTCGGCCGGGCGCGGGGGGTAGGAGGCCCTCTCGGGTGGGGAGCCCGGGTCCCTGCCGGGGCGGGCTCTCCGGCGGGCGGCCTAGCGACCCCCGCAGGTATCGTCAAGAGGCAATGCAGGCCAATGCCGCACCCGGCGGATCACCGGGCGGGCACGGGGGCATCACCGCACGTCCGGACGCCCGACGGGTCGCGGCACCGAACACAAGGACGGGAGAGCACGCGTGGCGCGCAGCGTGTACGTGACCGGGATCGACCGGGGGGACGGCCGCCAGGTCGTCGAGCTGGGAGTCATGGAGCTTCTGACGCGTCAGGTGGACCGGGTCGGCGTCTTCCGTCCGCTGGTCCATGACGGACCCGACCGGCTCTACGAGCTGCTCCGGGCCCGCTACCGGCTCTCCCAGAGCCCTGCCTCCGTCTACGGCCTGGACTACCACGAGGCCTCCGCCGTGCAGGCGGAGAAGGGCACGGACGAGCTGGTCTCCCGGCTCGTCGGGCGTTTCCACCAGGTGGCCCGTGAGTACGAGGTGGTCCTGGTCCTGGGCAGCGACTTCGCCGCCACCCAGCTCCCCGACGAGCTGGCGCTGAACGCCCGGCTGGCCAACGAGTTCGGGGCCTCGGTGATCGCGGTCGTCGGCGGCAAGGGGCAGAACGCGGAGTCCGTCCGCGCCGAGACCCGTAACGCCTACCGCGCCTACGCGGGCCTCGGCTGCGATGTGCTGGCCATGGTGGTGAACCGGGTCGCCGCCGAGGACCGCGCGACGATCGCGGAGCGGCTCGCGGCCCGGCTGCCGGTGCCCGTCTCCGTCCTGCCGGACGACCCGGCGCTCTCGGCGCCCACGGTCGCCCAGATCACCGCGGCGCTGGACGGCACGGTGCTGCTCGGCGACGACGCGGGGCTCGCGCGCGACGCGCTGGACTTCGTGTTCGGCGGGGCCATGCTGCCGAACCTGCTGAACGCGCTGACGCCCGGCTGCCTGGTGGTCACCCCCGGGGACCGGGCGGATCTGGTGGTGGGTTCGCTGGCCGCGCACAGCGCGGGCACCCCGCCCATCGCGGGCGTGCTGCTGACCCTGAACGAGCGCCCCGGCGAGGAGATACTCACGCTGGCCGCCCGGCTCGCACCGGGGACCCCGGTCGTGTCGGTGGCCGGCGGCTCCTTCCCCACCGCCGGGGAACTCTTCGCCCTCGAAGGCAAGTTGAACGCGGCGACCCCCCGCAAGGCGGAGACCGCCCTCGGCCTGTTCGAGCGACATGTCGACACCGGCGCCCTCCTAGACCGGATCTCGGTGGCCCGCAGCGGACGCGTCACGCCGATGATGTTCGAGCACGAGCTGCTGGAGCAGGCCCGCTCCGACCGCAAGCGCGTGGTGCTGCCGGAGGGCACCGAGGAGCGGGTGCTGCGCGCCGCCGACGTACTGCTGCGCCGGGACGTCTGCGACCTCACGCTGCTCGGCGACGTGGACGTGATCCGCAAGAAGGCCGCCGACCTCGGCATCGACCTCGCGGACACCCAGCTGATCGACCCGCACACCTCGGAGCTGCGAGGGCTCTTCGCCGAGCGGTACGCCGAACTGCGCGCGCACCGCGGGGTGACGGTGGAGCTGGCCGTCGACGTGGTGGCGGACGTGAACTACTTCGGCACGCTGATGGTGCAGGAGGGGCTGGCCGACGGGATGGTGTCCGGGTCGGTGCACTCCACGGCGGCGACGATCCGCCCGGCGTTCGAGATCATCAAGACGAAGCCGGACGCGTCGATCGTGTCGTCCGTCTTCTTCATGTGCCTGGCCGACAAGGTCCTCGTGTACGGCGACTGCGCGGTCAACCCGGACCCGGACGCGGAGCAGCTGGCGGACATCGCGGTGCAGTCGGCGGTGACGGCGGCCCGGTTCGGCGTGGAGCCCCGGATCGCGATGCTGTCGTACTCCACCGGGACCTCCGGCTCCGGTGCGGACGTCGACAAGGTGCGCGAGGCCACCGAGCGGGTGCGGGCGGAGCGGCCCGAGCTGCGGGTGGAGGGGCCGATCCAGTACGACGCGGCGGTCGAGCCGTCCGTCGCCGCGACGAAGCTGCCCGGGTCGGAGGTGGCCGGGCAGGCCACCGTGCTGATCTTCCCGGACCTGAACACCGGCAACAACACCTACAAGGCGGTGCAGCGCTCGGCGGGCGCGGTGGCGGTCGGACCGGTGCTCCAGGGTCTGCGCAAGCCGGTCAACGACCTGTCGCGCGGCGCGCTCGTCCAGGACATCGTCAACACCGTGGCGATCACGGCGATCCAGGCGCAGGGCGAGGAGCGCCCCGCATGACGACACCCACTCCCCCGGCCACTGACTCCGGAAACGAAAGCACGGCAGCCCCTGTGGAACCACACCGCGTACTCGTCCTCAACTCCGGCTCCTCGTCGGTGAAGTACCAGCTCCTCGACATGCGCGACCGCTCCCGGCTCGCCTCGGGCCTGGTCGAGCGGATCGGCGAGGAGACCTCGCGCCTGGTGCACACGCCGCTGACCGGCGACGGCGCCGAGCCCCGTGAGCGTACGGGGCGGATCGCGGACCACGACGCGGCGCTCAAGGCGGCGGCCGAGGAGCTGGCGGCGGACGGCCTCGGCCTCGACTCCCCCGAACTCGCCGCGATCGGGCACCGGGTGGTGCACGGCGGGCTGAGGTTCAGCGCGCCGACCGTGATCACCGACGAGGTGCTGGAGGAGATCGAGCGCCTCGTCCCGGTCGCGCCGCTGCACAACCCGGCGAACATCACGGGCATCGTCACGGCGCGGGCCCTGCGGCCGGACCTGCCGCAGGTCGCGGTCTTCGACACGGCGTTCCACACGACGATGCCGGAGGCGGCCGCGCGGTACGCGATCGACGTGGAGACCGCCGACGCGCACCGCATCCGCCGCTACGGCTTCCACGGCACCTCGCACGCGTACGTCTCCCGGAGGACGGCCGAGCTGCTGGGCCGGGCGCCCAAGGACGTGAACGTCATCGTGCTGCACCTGGGCAACGGGGCGTCCGCCTCGGCGGTCGCGGGCGGGCGGTGCGTGGACACCTCCATGGGGCTGACGCCCTTGGAAGGGCTCGTGATGGGTACGCGCTCCGGGGACATCGATCCGGCGGTCACCTTCCACCTGAAGCGGGTGGCGGGCATGTCGGCCGATGACATCGACGTCCTGCTCAACAAGAAGAGCGGACTGGTCGGCCTGTGCGGCGACAACGACATGCGGGTGATCCGCCGCCGGATCGACGAGGGCGACGAGCGGGCCGCGCTGGCCTTCGACATCTACATCCACCGGCTGAAGAAGTACATCGGCGCCTATACGGCGGTGCTCGGCCGGGTGGACGCGGTGGCGTTCACGGCGGGGGTCGGGGAGAACGCGGCCCCGGTGCGGGAAGCTGCCATCGCGGGCCTGGAGGAGCTGGGCATGGCGGTGGACGCCTCTCTCAACGCCGTACGGTCCGGAGAGCCGCGGCTGATCTCGCCGGAGTACGCGCGGGTGGCGGTGGCCGTGGTGCCGACGGACGAGGAGCTGGAGATCGCCGACCAGACGTTCGCGCTCGTCGGCCGACCGGAGCCCGCGGGCCTCGGAGGGGTCGACAACTGAGCACCCCCGCGCCCCTTTGTACCTTCCACCAGACGGAATATTCCGCAGCGAAACAAACCGATAGGATCCGCCCCATGCGCCGTTCCAAAATCGTCTGCACCCTCGGTCCCGCCGTCGACTCCCACGAGCAGCTCGTCGCTCTGATCGAGGCCGGCATGAGCGTGGCCCGTTTCAACTTCAGTCACGGTACCCACGAGGAACACCAGGGCCGTTACGACCGTGTCCGCAAGGCGGCCGCCGAGACCGGCCGCGCGGTGGGCGTGCTCGCCGACCTCCAGGGCCCGAAGATCCGGCTGGCGAAGTTCGCCGAGGGCCCGGTCGAGCTGGTCCGCGGGGACGAGTTCACCATCACCTCCGAGGACGTCCCGGGCGACAAGTCGATCTGCGGCACGACCTACAAGGGTCTGCCCGGCGACGTCACCAAGGGCGACCCGATCCTGATCAACGACGGCAACGTCGAACTGAAGGTCGTCGCGGTCGAGGGCCCCCGGGTGACGACCATCGTCATCGAGGGCGGTGTCATCTCCGACCACAAGGGCATCAACCTGCCCGGCGCGGCGGTCAACGTCCCGGCCCTGTCCGGGAAGGACGTCGAGGACCTGCGCTTCGCGCTGCGGATGGGCTGCGACCTGGTCGCCCTCTCCTTCGTCCGGGACGCCGAGGACGTCAAGGACGTCCACAAGGTGATGGACGAGGAGGGCCGCCGGGTCCCCGTCATCGCCAAGGTGGAGAAGCCGCAGGCGGTCGAGCACATGGAGGGCGTCGTCGCGGCGTTCGACGGTGTGATGGTGGCCCGCGGCGACCTGGCCGTCGAGTATCCGCTGGAGAAGGTCCCGATGGTGCAGAAGCGCCTGGTGGAGCTGTGCCGGCGCAACGCCAAGCCGGTGATCGTGGCGACCCAGATGATGGAGTCGATGATCACCAACTCGCGGCCGACCCGCGCCGAGGCGTCCGACGTCGCCAACGCGATCCTGGACGGCGCGGACGCGGTCATGCTGTCCGCCGAGTCCTCGGTGGGCGCGTACCCGATCGAGACCGTCAAGACGATGGCGAAGATCGTCGTCGCCGCGGAGGAGGAGCTGCTCTCCAAGGGCCTCCAGCCGCTGGTCCCCGGCAAGAAGCCCCGTACGCAGGGCGGTTCGGTGGCCCGTGCGGCCTGCGAGATCGCGGACTTCCTGGACGGCAAGGCCCTGGTCGCCTTCACCAAGTCCGGCGACACCGCGCGCCGACTCTCCCGCTACCGCACGGCCCAGCCGATCCTGGCCTTCACCACGGACGAGGCCACCCGCAACCAGCTCGCGCTGAGCTGGGGCGTCGAGGCCCATGTCGTCCCGCACGTGGACAACACCGACGCGATGGTCGACCTGGTCGACGCGGAGCTGCTGAAGCTGAACCGCTACAGCGACGGCGATACGATGATCATCACCGCCGGTTCGCCCCCCGGCATCCCCGGCACCACCAACATGGTCCGGGTTCACCACCTGGGCGGCGGCGAGCGGGACTGACCGCACCCCGCACCGCGAAGCCGTGGGCCGTACTCCTGGTGAGGAGTACGGCCCACGGCTCTGTGCGGCTCCCGGACGAGATCGGGGCGGCCTGCTAGCCGTTGCCGCCGTCGAGGTAGTTCTTCAGGCCCGGAACGGTGAGCGTGCCGCCGAACTGGCCTGCCTGGACCACCGTCACCTTGGTGAAGAAGGCGAAGGGGACGTTCAGCGGCGGCGGGGTCTCGGGGCTGAAGGTGATCGGGATGAGACCGAAGAGGTTGCCCTTCAGCTCCTCCGTGTACATCGTCACCTCGCCGTCGCGGATCGTCGACGTGGATCCGGGCCGCGACTTCACATGGCCGGTGGTCCCCGCGGGGCCGACGGTCAGCTGGTGCAGGTCCTTGATGTCGATGGAGCTGGCGGTGAACTTCAGGACCTTCTTGATGCTGCCGTCCCCCTTCTTCACCTCGACGATGCCGTGGTAGTCCAGGCCGTTGAGGGTGAGCAGCGTCGACTTCAGGATCCACGGGTCGGACGGGAGCAGCGGGAGGCCGGGCTCCAGTTCGGCCGCGGCGAGTGCGTCCGGGTCGGGCTCGGGGCACGGGAAGCGGGGCTTGGCGCCGTCCGGGATGGCCTCGTCCGTCTTGGGGTCGAGTCCCTTGACGTCCTCGTCGAGCTCCTCGACGTCCTTGCCCGCCTTCTCGGCCGCCTCGCGGATGGCCTCGGCCGTCCTGTCGGACGTCTCCTTCGCCTTGTCCGCCGCGCTCCCGGCCGGGTCCTTCGGCTGGTCGGAGGGCTCGTCGGACGGCTTCGGGGCCTCGGCCGTGGGGCTCGGGGACGGGCTCGCCGGCTGCTCGGTCTTCTGGTCGGGCCCGCCGAAGAGGTCCTTGAGCGCGTCTCCGACGCCGAGCGGGTCGAGCGGGTTCTTCGACTTCGTGGGCGTCGGGGTCGCGGAGGGCGCCTCGGCGGGCGTCTCCCCGGCGGTCCGCGCCGACGTGTCCGCGTCCGCGTCGGGCTTCGCCCCGTCGGCGGAACCGCCGGCCGAGGGCTTGGGCGTGGGCGTGACGGTGTCGCCGTCGCCGGGCTGCGCGTTCTCGTCGGCCTCGTCCTTCGCCGTGGCCGACGGGGACGGGGTGGCCTTCGGCGACTCGGAATCGCTCGGCTCGTCGGACCGGGTGACACACGGTCCGGGCGCGAACGGGATGTCGGCACGGTCGTCGGCCAGGGCCAGCTTGGGCGTCAGCCCCATGCCCACGAAAACCGCCGTCGGCATCGCGGCGAGCGCCAGGGCCTTCTTGCCGCTGGGCAGGTGGAGTTTGGTCAGCAGCGACTTCCGGGGGGCCGCGTGACGGGGGCCCTTGCGCTCGCGGAGGGCGTCGCCGGGGTGGGCGTTCACCTGCTGTCCGTCGTCACCCCGCACGATGCCCCCCAGCCTCGACGTCGGCTGCCTGGTCGGACCCGGCGCCCTGTTGCTGGGGCACGGCCGCTCCATGGAGCGCGCCCTCGGAGCGCTCCTCGTACGGCAGGTGCTTCGCCGGCGGGGCGCGCCGTGAGCCCTGCTCGTCGTACGGCTCCTCGTCGCTCTTCGCCTCGCCCGGGGCCCAGGAGATGGACAGGGCTCCGCCGATGAGGGCGAGGAGGAATCCGACGACGAAGCCGCCGATGTTGGCGACGGGTATGGAGATCAGTGCCAGCAGGATGGCGGCGACACCGGCGAAGACCCGGACGATGCTGTGGAACCACATCGTCAGGCCGAGCGTGACCAGCAGCACGCCGATGATCAGGGATCCGGCACCGGCCGTGGTGGACATGGCCAGCGTCACGTTGCCGAGGTGCACGTTGGCGTACGGGAAGTAGGCGATGGGAACGCCACCGGCCATGGTGAACAGTCCGGCCCAGAACGGCCGGTGACCCCGCCAGGCGCGGAAGCGTCGCCGATAGACGCGGATGTAGTGCTCGTTCTGCCCTGTGGACTCGGGGCTCATGGAAAACAGCTCCCTGGAACCGGTACTGCCGTGAGAAGAGTAGAGGTGGGCGGCCGGCCCCGGTCGGAGCATCGGCCGCCCAGGCGGGTGCTAGTAGCACTCCTTGACGCCGGAGACGAGCTTCAGCGACAGGTCGGGAAGCTTGAACGTCCCGGCCGTCGTAGCCCACGCCTTCTGCTCGACGTTCTTCAGTACGGCCTTCTCGGCGCGCTGCGAGAAACCGTTCGGGTTGGCAGACGTGTTGGGCTGGATGCCCGTCTTCGTCTCCTTGTCCGGGAACTTCGTGAGGTCACCCGCCCGGACACCGATGTCGATGTTCGTGAACTCGGCGTCGGCGTCGAGCTGCGACACATCGAGGTAGAGGTCCTTGGCGTCGACCCTCTCCTTGCCGGTACCGGCCGTCAGGCGGAGAGTGACATTCCCCAGACCGAACGGCAGGTTCGGGGTCACCACCGACTGGCACATGTTGGTGATGTAGGCCCGGCTGAAGCCGGACACGGCGACCGGAGCCGCCATCTTCTCGCCTTCGAGCGTCTTGCCCGACGCCACACTGCCGTACTGGACGAAGTCGTAGCCCTCAAGCTCCTTGGCCTTGACCTTGAACTCCTGGCCGGAAACGCTGAACGAGGCCGCCAGCGCGCCCTGCGCCAGGCCTATGCCCACCGCGGCCGTCGCGGCGACGCTCGGCACCATGACCAGAGCGAACCGCTTCCATCTCGTCCCACCGCGAACCTGGGAACTCATACTTGCTCCTTCTTCTCGGACGTACATCTCCGGTCCGGGCGTCGTGCCCGTCCTGGGATGGGAGAAGTGCTACGTCCTCGGGAAGGAGAGCGCCCGCGCTCGGAGACGTGTCCCGTATCCGATCCACCGGCGTTCACCCCCGAGCGACAACCACTGGCCGCGCTTTCCGCGCGGCCGGTCGGACAGGCCCCGCCCGTGGGCGGGAACCCCCCTGTCCGCGGTCGGCGCCACTGCCGCCGACCACTCGGTGGGGACCCAACAGACCCTCGGGCACCGACTGGAGACCGGGCCGAAGGTAGGGGACCGAGCGTGGCCGATCGTGGTGCATTCACGGCCGCGACACAAGGGGGATCGTTACTGGCTAGTAGCGGCTCGATGACCGGAGGGCGACAGGGCGGCATCACGCGGCGACACAGGGTGGCACGAAAGGGACATCGAAATGGCGGAAAACGCCATGGAAGCGGGACAGAACCACCGACCCGCCTTACTGCGAGTAACAGCTCGCATCTTTGTCAAGATTTGGTAAAGCGAAGGCTTCTCGCGCTCTTGTTTCGCGTCGGGACAGGAAAACGGCCGCGCCGCCCGGAGGGCGGTGCGGCCGTCTTGTCACATCGGAACAATCGGGCTCGCCCGGAGCGGACGGCGAGCCGGGATCAGAACAGGACGCGGGCCAGCGAGGTGCGCGCGGCGGTGACCCTGGGGTCCTCCGGACCGATCACCTCGAACAGCTCAAGGAGCCGCAGCCGGGCGGCGTCGCGGTCGTCGCCCGCGGTGCGGCGGACCGCTTCGACGAGCCGGCCGAAGGCGTCCTCGACATGTCCGCCGACCAGGTCGAGATCGGCGGCGGCGAGCTGGGCGTTCACATCGCCCGGGTTCTCCGCGGCTTCCTTGCGGACCGCCTGCGGGTCCACGCTCTGGACGCGGCCGAGCAACTCCGCCTGGGCCAGGCCGAGCTTGGCCTCCGGGTTGCCCGGGTCGTCCACGAGGACGTTCTTGTAGGCCTGGACCGCGCCGCCGAAGTCGTTGGCGTCGAGTGCGGACGCGGCGGCCTCCAGCAGGGCGTCGTACGGGCCGGCGGGAACCTCGGCCGGGACGGCGTCCTCCGTGGCGGCGGCCGGGTCGACGGCGATCCCGGTCAGCCCGAAGCGCTCCTCGCCGACCTGGATCAGCTGGTCCAGCGTCTCGCGGATCTGGGCCTCGGGGGCCGCGCCCTGGAAGAGCGGCAGGGCCTGCCCGGCGACGACGGCGAAGACCGCCGGGATGCCCTGGATGCCGAACTGCTGCATCAGCATCTGGTTGGCGTCGACATCGACCTTGGCCAGCAGGAAGCGGCCGTTGTACTCGACGGCCAGGCGCTCCAGCAGGGGGCCCAGCTGCTTGCATGGCTGGCACCACTCGGCCCAGAAGTCGATGACGACGGGGACCTCGGCGGAGCGCTGGAGGACATCGCGCTCGAATCCGGCTTCATCGACGTCGATCACCAGGGCGGCGGGCGCGACGGCGCCGGCGCCTCCGGTACGGGCGGCCTCCGCGCGGGCCTGCTCCGCCTTGGCCTTGGCCTCACCGGCCGCCTTGACAGCGGCGAGGTCGACAACGCCGCTCATGGACATGTTCCTAGGCTGCATGCGTACATCCTCCCCCCTGAGCACACCGTTCCGGAAAGCGAGTGCGAGAACCGGACCGGTCCGTCCGCCCCCACCGGCGTGCGGGGGCGGACGGACCGAGGCGGTCCTGGCTCCCCGAAGCGCTCGAAAGGCCCCGGTGAGACCGGTCGGGCCCCTGAAAGACCCTGGCTGGAACTGACCGGGCCCCGAAAGACCCGGCTGGACCTTCCGGATCCCCATCCGGCCGGTCCGTGCGGCCCCGGGTCCCCACCCGGCGCCTGGGATCTCCATGGAGACCCCGGTGGCTGTCGCTCGCTCGTTCGTTCCGTGGCGTACGGGGGCGATCCGGCCGCCTTCCTTACGCTACGACCCGTAGCGTAACTGTCGATCCCCCCGCCCGGACAGGTGATCCCGGTGATCTGTCTCACGGGCATCGGAGCACAACCGTTTCCCCTACTGGCCGGTATGGTCGCCGCATCATGAACGACAGCGACCCCAGAGCCACCCGAACAGGACGTCCGCGGAGCACCGCGGCCGATGCCGCGATCCTCGAAGCGACGCGGGCCTCCCTGGTCGATCTCGGCTGGTCGAAGCTGACGATGGGTGATGTGGCGACCCGGGCCGGTGTCGCCAAGACGACCCTCTACCGGCGCTGGGCGGGCAAGAACGAGCTGGTCGTGGACGCGGTCGCCGTCCTGTTCGACGAGCTGGAGCTGCCCGACCGCGGCAGCCTGGCCGCCGATGTGCAGGGCGTCGTGCTCCAGTTCGCCGCCCTGCTGGAGCGGCCGGAGGCCCGTACGGCGCTGATGGCGGTGGTCGCCGAGTCCACCCGCGACGACTCGCTGCGCCTGAGGATCCGCTCGGCCATCGTGGACCGGCAGAAGCGGCTGGTGCTGCTGGGCCGGGAACGCGCCCAGGCCCGCGGCGAGCTGCGGTACGAGGACGATGCCTCGACGGCCGCCCGCAACGCGGACCTGATCTTCGACGTGATCGCCGGAGCCGTGGTGCACCGCACCCTGGTGAGTGCGGAGCCGGTGGACTCCGACTGGGCGACCGGCTTCACCTCGCTGCTGCTGCTGGGGCTGGCGGGCGCGCAGGCCGGATAGCCGGGCTCAGAAGCCCGGCGGCTCCGTGTAGGTGCCCCACTCCTCGCGCAGCACTCCGCAGATCTCGCCGAGCGTGGCCTCGGCCCGTACCGCGTCCAGCATCGGCGCGATCATGTTGGAGCCGTCGCGGGCGGAGGCGAGCATCGCGTCGAGGGCGGCGGTCACCTTGGCGTCGTCGCGGCGGGACCTGCGGTCGGCGAGCTGGCTGACCTGGTCACGTTCGACCTCGTGGCTGACCCGGAGGATCTCCAGGTCGCCGGTGACCGAGCCGTGGTGGACGTTGACCCCGACGACCCGCTTGTCGCCCTTCTCCAGGGCCCGCTGGTACTGGAACGCGGACTCGGCGATCTCGCCGGTGAACCAGCCGTCCTCGATGCCGCGCAGGATGCCGGAGGTCATCGGCCCGATGGGGTGCCGCCCGTCGGGGTGGGCCCGGGTGCCGCGCTCCCTGATCTGGTCGAAGATCTTCTCGGCTTCGGCCTCGATCCGGTCGGTGAGCTGCTCGACGTACCAGGAGCCGCCCAGCGGGTCGGCCACATTGGCGACGCCGGTCTCCTCCATCAGCACCTGCTGGGTGCGCAGGGCGATCTCGGCGGCCTGCTCCGAGGGGAGCGCGAGGGTCTCGTCGAGGGCGTTGGTGTGCAGCGAGTTGGTGCCGCCGAGAACGGCGGAGAGCGCCTCCACCGCCGTTCGCACCACGTTGTTGTACGGCTGCTGCGCGGTGAGGGAGACACCGGCGGTCTGGGTGTGGAAGCGCAGCCACTGCGCCTTGTCGGTCTTCGCGCCGTACGTCTCCTTCATCCAGCGGGCCCAGATGCGGCGGGCGGCGCGGAACTTGGCGATCTCCTCGAAGAAGTCCAGGTGCGCGTCGAAGAAGAAGGAGAGCCCGGAGGCGAAGGCGTCGACGTCCAGGCCGCGCGAGAGGCCCAGCTCCACGTAGCCGAAGCCGTCCGCGAGGGTGTACGCCAGCTCCTGCGCGGCCGTCGCCCCGGCCTCACGGATGTGGTAGCCGGAGACGGAGAGCGGCTTGTAGGCGGGGATGTCGCGGGCGCAGTGCTCCATCAGGTCGCCGATGAGGCGCAGGTGGGGCTCGGGCTGGAAGAGCCACTCCTTCTGCGCGATGTACTCCTTGAAGATGTCGGTCTGGAGCGTGCCGTTGAGCACGCCCGGGTCGACGCCCTGGCGCTCGGCGGCGACCAGGTACATGCAGAAGACGGGCACGGCCGGGCCGCTGATCGTCATCGAGGTGGTGACGTCGCCGAGGGGGATGTCCCCGAAGAGGACCTCCATGTCGGCCGCCGAGTCGATGGCGACGCCGCAGTGGCCGACCTCGCCGAGCGAGCGCGGGTCGTCGGAGTCGCGGCCCATCAGCGTCGGCATGTCGAAGGCGACGCTGAGGCCGCCGCCGCCCGCCGCGAGGATCATCTTGTAGCGCTCGTTGGTCTGCTGGGCGTTGCCGAAGCCGGCGAACTGGCGGATCGTCCAGGTGCGGCCCCGGTAGCCGGTGGGGTGCAGCCCCCGGGTGAAGGGGTACTCCCCCGGCCAGCCGATCCGCTCGAATCCCTCGTACGTGTCACCGGGGCGTGGCCCGTACGCGGGCTCGACCGGGTCCCCGGAGAGCGTGGTGAAGTCCGCGTCACGCTTGCGGGCCTTGTCGTAACGGGCCTGCCAGCGGAGGCGGCCTTCCTCGATCGCGTCAGCGTCCATACCTTCGAATTTACTAGGACGTCCTAGTAAATGTCGATGGCAAACCGCCCGGCGCTTTCGCGCGGGCGGTTCGGGGTGGTCCGGGAGCCCGGGGCTCAGGCCTTGGCGGTCACCGGCGCGGGGTCGGTGACCAGGGCGCGGGCCTCGCGGCTGACCTTCGGTTCGACGAAGAACGAGGCGAAGGGGATGCAGCCCGCGGCCAGCACCCACAGGAGCTTGCCGAAGGGCCACTTCGCCTTGGAGCCGAGGTCGAAGGCGAAGACGACGTAGACGATGAACAGCACGCCGTGGATCTGGGAGATCAGCATGGTGTCGCCGGTCTCGAAGCCGTACTTCGCGATGATCGCCGCGGTGAAGACGAGCAGCCAGACGGCGGTGACGTAGGCCATCACCCGGTAGCGGGTGAGCACGTTCTGTTTCATGGCTACGAGCGTAACGGGACGACCGGGGCGATCTTCGCGCGACCCCGGCCTCACCGGAAGCCCGCGTTCACTTCTCCTCGAAGTCCTGGGCAGCCACCCGCAGCGGACGCAGCATGGCGAAGATCTCGGCGCATTCCTCGGAGTCGTACGCCCCGAGCCCGAAGTCGATCGCGACCAGGTCCCGGGTGGCCGCCTCGACGACGTCGCGGCCCTTTTCGGTGATGGACGCCAGCGTTCCGCGGCCGTCGTTCGGGTTCGGCCGCTTGTCGACGAGACCGGACCTGACCAGCCGGTCCACGGTGTTGGTGACCGAGGTGGGATGCACCATCAGCCGCTCCCCGATCTTGGACATCGGCAGCTCACCGGCCTTGGAGAAGGCGAGCAGCACCAGCGCCTCGTACCGGGCGAAGGTCAGCCCGTACGGCTTGACGACGGCGTCTACCTCGGCGAGCAGGATCTGCTGGGCCCGCATGATCGAGGTGATCGCCCCCATCGAGGGCACGGGTCCCCAGCGCTGCTGCCAGAGCTCGTCGGCGCGGGCGATGGGATCGAAGGGAAGACGGAGCGGCTTCGGCACGGCAATGACCTTACCGACTGGTCACATGCCGGTCAGCCCCGTCTCGTCCTTCGGTATCGGACATCCGTCCGGGGGCGGTCCCGCGGACCTCGGCGACGAGCAGGAGCGTGCAGACGGTACCGATGATTCCGGATCCGGCGACCACCTGGTGCACGGGGAAGAACTCGGCCGCGAGCCCCGCCAGCGCCATCCCGAGGCCCTGGACGGTCATCAGCCCGGCGGTGAGCAGCGTCATGGCCCGGCCGCGCAGCTCCTGGGGCACGGCGTCGACGAACCACTGGTCGAGCCCGATCACGTACGCGGCTCCCGCGCCGGCCAGCGCGAGGGCCGCCAGGGCGAGCGGCAGTCCGGGGCGGACCACGTACACGAGGAGCGGGAGCAGGCCGGCGGCGGCGACCGGCAGGACGATCCGGGAGCGGTTACGGGGACTGAGCGCCGAGCCCACGAACAGCTCGGCCCCGATGTGCCCGACGGCCATCGCGCAGAGCAGCAGCCCGAGCGCGGCGGGCGAGGCCCCGATCGCGTCGGCGTACGGGGCGGCGAGCGCCTCCGGGGCCACCACGAACATCGCGGGCAGCCAGAACAGCAGCATCAGCGCCCGGACACGGCGGTCGCCCAGCACCAGACGGGCTCCGGAGAGCGACTCCTTCAGCAGCGTCCCGCCGCCGTCGCCGGTGGCGTTACGGGCGGGGCGGTCGCGGGTGCCGAAGCGGAGCAGGGCGGCCGAGCACAGGAAGGTCACCACGGTGACGGAGATCGCGCCGCGCGGGGACAGCACGGTGAGCAGCACCCCTCCGGCGCCGAACCCGATGAGCATCGCGCTCTGCGAGACGATCCGCAGCAGCGAACGGCCCAGCACGTAGAGGTCGCCCTCGCCGAGGATGTCGGTGAGCGCCGCCATCCGGGTCCCGGTGAAGACGGGCGCGATGGCGGCGACCAGGCAGCGCAGGGCGAGGAGTCCGGCGACCGGGGTGGCGGGCACCAGCATCACGGCGACGCAGGCCGCGCAGAGCAGGTCGCAGACGACCAGGACGCGGCGGGCCGGGTAGCGGTCGGCGACCCCCGCGAACAGGGTCCCGCCGACCATGTACGGGAGCAGCCCCAGCGCGAACGTCAGCGCGCTGAGCAGCGGGGAGCCGGTGAGGTCGTAGACGAGCACGGTGAGCGCCAGCTCACTGACCACGACGCCGAGCAGCGAGAGCAGGTGCGCGGCGAAGACGGCCCGGAACTCGGTGACGGCGAAGACGGCCCGGTAGCCGCGCGGGGCGGCGGGGGCCGGGGCATGGGGGCCGGGTGCGGCGGGCTCCCGGAGCGTGGGCCCGGGGCCCGGGTCGGGGTGGAC
>NZ_NTGZ01000118.1 GCF_002551245.1 Streptomyces sp. rh34 | reverse complement strand
GCCCAGGCCCCCGCCAGTCCCCCGGCGACCGAGCTGGACGCCCGCTACAGCAGCGAGGGCGCGAGCGCCCGCCTCTGGCCGGAGGCGGCCGCCGTACTCACCGATGCCCCGCTGTACTGGCTGTCCACGGTCCGCCCGGACGGCCGCCCCCACGCCACCCCGCTGATCGGCATCTGGTCCGACGGCGCCCTCCACTTCTGTACGGGCCCGGAGGAGCGCAAGGCACGCAACCTGGCGGCCAACCCCGAAGTGGTCCTGACGACGGGCGCGAACACCCTGGACTCCGGCTTCGACCTGGTGGTGGAGGGCCGGGCGGACCGGGTGACCGACCACGACCGGCTGACCGCTCTGGCCCGGGAGTGGGAGGCGAAGTACGGCGGCGACTGGCACTTCGACGTCGAGGACGGCAGCTTTGTCCAGGCGGGGGCGGGCCACGCCCACGTGTTCGCGGTCCGCCCCCGTACGGCCTTCGGCTTCGGCAAGGGGGAGCCGTTCAGCCAGACGCGCTACCGCTTCGCGTAGCCTTCCCCGCCGTCCCGGCTCCCACGGTCCCGACGAGGACGGTGGCGTACCACTCCTCGGAGACCAGGACCCGGGTGCTCAGCCCGGCGGCGCGCATGACCTCGACCGCCGTGTCCCGCTGCCGCTCGCTCGCCTCCACGAGCAGGCTGCCGCCGGGCGCGAGCCACTCGGGCGCTTCGGCGGCGACCCGGCGCATGACGTCGAGCCCGTCGCCGCCCCCGTCCAGGGCGACGCGCGGTTCGTGGACGCGGGCCTCGGCGGGCAGCAGTTCGACGTCGTCGGTGGGGACGTAGGGGACGTTGGCGAGCAGCACGTCGACCCGGCCGCACAGGCCGGCGGGAAGAGGACCGAAGAGATCGCCCTCGTAGACCTGCCCGAGGTCGCCGACGTTGCGCCGGGCGCAGCGCACGGCGGCGGGTTCGACGTCGCAGGCGTGCAGTTCGGCGGCGTCCGACGCGGTGGCGAGGGCGACTCCGAGCGCACCGGAACCGCAACAGAGGTCGACGACGACAGCCCGGCGGGGTGCGAGGGCGGCGGCCTGCGCCACCAGGAACTCCGTACGGCGGCGGGGTACGAAGACGCCGGTGTCCACGGCGAAGCGGCGACCGTGGAACTCCGCCCAGCCCAGGACGTGTTCGAGCGGGAGGCCGGCGGCACGGCGCTCGACGAGGGCGGCCAGTTCGTCCGGGGAGGGGGCGGCCTCGTGAAGGAGGCGGGCCTCGTCCTCGGCGAAGACACAGCCGGCGCGGCGGAGGGCGACGACCGTGGAGGAGAGGGCACCGGAGGAGGAGAGGGAGAGGGAACTGAAGGGGTGAACCGGCATACGAGCGAAGCCTTTCGGGAAAACCGATGGGCGCTCCGCGATCGGCTTATGCCGTCCGGTCGGCTGCTGCCGGTCGTACGACGCGATCGCGCGGGGTGAGCACCCAGCCTGATCCAGCGGTAATGGGTCTCACCTCCTCGGTCGATCTCGTCGGTCCCGTGGCGTACGGGGGTCGTAACCCTACAACAGCCCGCTTCCGCGCCCTTGCGGGGCGCGGGAACGGGCTGCTCGGTGCCCGATCCCGCGTCGACCTCCCCACTGACGACTCAGCGGCCCGCCGGCGCCTCGCGCGGGGTGCCACCCGGAAGCCCGGCCCTCGGCCCTCGCTTCAGGAATCAAGAATCAGGAGTACGGGGGTCAGGAGTACGGGGGTCAGGAATCAGGCTGATCCACGCGGATCTCGTAGGCGATCTCCCAGCGGATGTCCGGCACGATGATGTCGGCCGTCTCCACGGGGCGCCCCTCGGGGTCGAAGTACGTGCGCTCCACCTCGATGACCAGGTCACCGACGGAGATCCCGAGCAGATTCGCCTGCTCCCGCGTCGCGCGGGCCGGGCGGGGAAGCTCGATGCCGGTGACGATGTTCACGCCGATGGACCGCATCCGCTCCACCACACCGATCTTGCCGTGCGGACCCATCTCCGGAAGCAGAATCGGCGTCCCGTCGGTGAGGGCCATCGGCTCCCAGCTCTTGGAGAGCTGCACGGGCAGGCCGTCGGCGAGGAACTCGTAGTCGGTCACGACACAGAGGTCGCCGGGCTCGATCGCCAGCCGTTCGGCGATGTCCTCCGGCGCGGGGACCCGTGCCGTGCTGGTGCACTCCCAGTCGGCCTCGTGGTCGAGCTCACTCATGTCCGAGGCGAAGGGACTGTTGCCGCGCTGCTCGCGGTGGCGTGAGCGGACCATGCGCCGGCGCTCACGGGCCCGCCGGACGTACGTGCCGGAGCCGGCTCGGCCTTCGAGGATGCCCTCGATGATCAGGCGCTCCATGGCCCGCTGCGCCACGGACTGACCGACGCCGTACTCCTCGGCGAACCGGGCCCGGGACGGCAGCTTGTCCCCCACTGCCCATTCACCGGCCCGGACACGAGCCCGCAGAGCATCCGCCACCTGCAAGTACGGCGTATCACGTGGCATTTGAGCAGCTCCGTGTGTTCGGCGTCGATATGGGCGTCGCTGTTGACAAAGCTAACCCATCAGGTTGAAGCTGAATACTCAGCATTACATGGAGTGACATTCGGTTCATCAGGGGAGAAGTGTGCGCTCTGCACAAGCGCGGGTCGCGGCGCTGACCGGCATGCTCGCCGCCGCCACAGGCACCGAACCGCGCATCACCACCGGCCTGGACACCTTCCGCGTCGAGGCCGATCTCTCCTCCGAGTTGAGCGCGACCGCGCACTCGGCCGTCCTGGCCGCCCTGGCCACGGCGGACCGCTTCGGCCACACGCTCAACCGCACCGCCGAATACGTGTGGGCCGAGATCAGCAGAGAGGCGAACGTGACCACGACCGAATCCCCGGACACGGCGTACCGCGCCCTGCTCGGCCACACCATGACCTGCACCGCGTGCCGGACCGGCGCGATCTGCCCCGCCGCCACGAAGCTCGTCCGCGTCTGGCGGGAGACCCGCCGATGAGACGCGGTGCGGGGCGCCGGCAGGAACGGGTCGCGATCGCCACCGGCCGACGGCGTACGGCCGGACAAACCCCCTGACCCCCGCCCCGGCCGCCCAATCCCCGGCAGGACGACGGCCGGGCCGGGTCGCCACCCACCGATCAGAGACGGAGGCACCTGATGCGCAGAACCCACCAGGCGTTACCGGCACCACCCGGGAGGCCCGGATGACGATCGCCCTCTCCACGACGGACGTTCTTGACTGCGAGGCATGCTGGAACGCCCCGGTCACCGCCGCCCGCCACACACCCACCGGCCGCGACCTGCTCTGCGAGGAGTGCGCGGAGGGCGACTACCCACGCCGCGTCGACCTCTTTCCGCCGTTCGGCGTCTACGGCCTGACACGCCGAAAGGTCCTGAACGACGGCAAACACGGCAGCGGCCCCCCGAAGACTCCACCCGACCCCGGCCCTCCGCTGCCCAACCCGCCCCCCGCACCGTCACCGCCGGGGACGCCGCCGGTGTAGCGCCCGGGCCGCCGTGGGCCCGTACCCTCCGCAGCGCGGGTACGGGCCGGCAGGCGCGGAGACTGCGTCAGCTGACCACGTGGCGGCCCGTCCCGGCCCGACGGCGCGGGCGCTCAGGGCTGATCACGCCTGCGGGGCGAATCGCCTCCGCTGGACTGGGCAACCTGCCTGGGTAGTGCCGCGTAAGTGTCTAATACTCCAGCCGTAGATCGTGATCTTGCGGCTGGGGGTGGCGCGGAGGCAGCCAGAGTCGCTGGCCTCACACCATCGACTTACCCTGACGGCCCGAAAGTTCGCCGACTGTCGGAGCGCACTGTCAAACTCCTCAGTGTGAGCACCTTCTACGACTACTTCAGCGCACCCGACGATCAAGCAGCAGCATCAGCCTTTGCAGAGGGACCTGATGACGCCGGCTTCGACACGCTCCGCGTCAAGACGATCGACCCCGCTGTACAGCTCGGACAGGCGGTGGCGCTACTGATTCGTGAACCTGTATCACGGGTTACCGGACATCCCCGATTCGTTCATCTGGTGACGAGCCCGGAGGCGGAGGGTACCTGGATCGTTACTCTGCCCGACGAGCTGCGCGATGTCTTGGCGGACGCACCCGCCGAGCGTTTGGCCGAGATCTCTGTACCGTGGTCGCAAGCGGAGGAGTTCTACGGCTATGCCGATCCCGGCAATCTCGCGGACCTCCTCAACGAGCTTGCAGCACTGGCTGGACGAGCTCGGTCACACGACCATGGACTCTACTGCCGCATGGCGCTCTAACCGCGCTGTTCCACCGTCGGCCGACGCTCATGGTGCCCAGTAGCCATCTCTCGATCGGCGGCTGAGGCCGCAGCTACCGTTGACCATCGGGTGTTGTGTGGATAAGCGAAGATCAGGTGACAACGCGCCCCGGCGCCGCTCTCGAACGGCGCGTCACCTTCGTACCCCGTTGCGGTTGGTTGAACGGTCTGAGCGTCCTCGTTGGCCACCGTTTCCGCTTCTGAGCGCCGGGGACCGCCCCCCAAGTAGAGTCAGTCCGAAGAGAGCGCGGATCTGGGGGGATTCATGACGGCTGCGGCGGATGCACCGCCCATCGTCTTCGTACACGGGACGCGGTTCAGCGCGGGTCAATGGAGCCAACAGCTCCCCGCACTCCAAAAGGACTTTCGGGTGGCCGCCGTTGACCTACCAGGCCACGGCGCGCGCTCTGCCCAACCCTGGAGCCTGAACGCGGCGACGGAGATCATCGCTTCCGCGGTGGACTCGCTCGACCACGGGCCGGCTCTGGTCGTCGGGCACTCGCTCGGCGGATACGCCTCGCTGGAGTTCGCACGACGCTGCCCGGAGCAGCTGCGGGGGTTGGTTCTCGCGGGAGCCAGCGCCTCAACGTGTGGTCCGTGGGCAACACCGTATCGGTGGGTTGTTGGGCTCGTCCCTCGTATACCTGCGGACCGGTTGACCCGCTGGAACGACAGGTTGCTACGTCGGCTCTATTCCCCCGAAGTGGTGGACGCCACCATCAGCTCCGGTTACGCATTCCACGCTCTGCCGGCCGCCTGGGGCGAGGTGCTGGGCCGCTTCGACGCGGATGCGATGCGTCATGTGGCGGCTCCCGTGCTCATCCTGAACGGCGAGAAGGACACCGTCTTCCGGTCCGGCGAGGCGGACTTCGTCCGCGCGCATCCGCAGGCCCGCATCGAGCTGATCCCCCGGGCGAGGCATCTCGCGAACTTCGACGATCCAGATGCCTTCACCGATGCCATCCGCCGCTTTGCCCGACAACTACCTGCTCACAGCTGAGCGCGTCGGAGCAGGGTCCACCAGGGCCGCCCGAGCACACGGAGACCGCGAACGCTCGGGCCGGCCGAAGTCGCGTGCCCGCTGGCCACCTGCCGCGCTCGATCAAGATCGCTACAGGGCAGACGTCGCCTGATCCGGCACTGGATTTCCCGGTGGCCAAGGCGTAGTTGGGCCCGCCGCCCGTCCGGGCCTGACGGCCCCTGGAGGACCCCTGGAGAGCCCAGAGTTGCTCATGGCTACGGGCGGGTCGCTTCGGTTGGACCGGGCGACCCGCCCGTAGTGCGTTCTCCAGGCCGCAGGCGGTTACAGCACCGGCAGCAGGTTCTTCAGCTCGAAGGCCGTGACCTCGCTGCGGTACTCCTCCCACTCCTGCTTCTTGTTGCGCAGGAAGAAGTCGAAGACGTGCTCGCCCAGCGTCTCGGCGACCAGTTCGCTCTTCTCCATCAGCGAGATCGCCTCGCCCAGGTTCTGCGGGAGCGGCTCGATGCCCATCGCGCGGCGTTCGGCGTCGGAGAGGGCCCAGACGTCGTCGTCGGCGCCGGCCGGGAGTTCGTAGCCCTCCTCGATGCCCTTGAGGCCCGCGGCGAGCAGGACCGCGTAGGTGAGGTACGGGTTGGCGCCGGAGTCGATGGAGCGGACCTCCACGCGGGCCGAGCCGGTCTTGCCGGGCTTGTACATCGGGACCCGGATGAGGGCGGAGCGGTTGTTGTGACCCCAGCAGATGTACGAGGGGGCCTCGCCGCCCGCGCCGGCCGCGCGGGAGGAGCCGCCCCAGATGCGCTTGTAGGAGTTGACCCACTGGTTGGTGACGGCCGAGATCTCCGCCGCGTGCGTCAGCAGGCCCGCGATGAAGGAGCGGCCCACCTTGGAGAGCTGGTACTCCGCCCCCGACTCGTAGAAGGCGTTGCGGTCGCCCTCGAAGAGGGAGAGGTGGGTGTGCATGCCCGAGCCCGGGTATTCCGAGAACGGCTTCGGCATGAACGTGGCCTGCACGCCCTGTTCCAGCGCCACCTGCTTCATCACCAGACGGAACGTCATGATGTTGTCCGCCGTGGAGAGCGCGTCCGCGTACCGCAGGTCGATCTCCTGCTGGCCGGGGGCGCCCTCGTGGTGGCTGAACTCGACCGAGATGCCCATCGATTCGAGCATGGTGATCGCCTGGCGGCGGAAGTCCATGCCGACGTTCTGCGGCGTGTGGTCGAAGTAGCCCGAGCTGTCCGCCGGCGTCGGGCGGGTGCCGTCGACCGGCTTGTTCTTCAGCAGGAAGAACTCGATCTCGGGGTGGGTGTAGAAGGTGAAGCCGAGGTCGGACGTCTTGGCGAGGATGCGCTTGAGGACGTAGCGCGGGTCCGCGAAGGACGGGGAACCGTCCGGCATCAGGATGTCGCAGAACATCCGCGCGGTACCGGGGGCCTCCGCGCGCCAGGGCAGGATCTGGAAGGTGCCCGGGTCCGGCTTGGCGATCATGTCTGATTCGTACACTCGGGCGAAGCCCTCGATCGCCGAGCCGTCGAAGCCGATGCCCTCGTCGAAGGCCTGCTCCAGTTCGGCCGGAGCCACGGCGACGGACTTGAGGAACCCGAGGACGTCGGTGAACCACAGCCGCACGAAGCGGATGTCGCGCTCCTCAAGGGTCCTGAGGACGAATTCCTGCTGCTTGTCCATTGCCACATCCTTGCAGTTCAGACGGTCCGTGCACCACCGCCCGGGGTAGGGGGACACTTCAGTATCGCGACCCGGGATTTCCCCCAGATTACGCACACGGTGTGAGAGAGAGCACTCGGCCACCCACTACGATCGGCGACCGTGGCGCACGGGGGCGGCAGGCGAGCAGCGGCCGACTTCCCGCCCGGCTTCCCACCCGGCTTCCCGCCCGTCCGCGCGCATCGGTTCACGGGCCGTCCTCCCTCCTCCCGGCCCCTTCGCAGAAGGACTCGACGACATGAGTTTCGACCCCCGGTACCCCCAGCCCCAGGCCCCCGACACGCGCGCCCGCGCCACCCGCAACCGGGCCATCGCCATAGGGCTGAGCGCTGCCGTCGTGGCCGGTCTCGTCGCCTTCGGCTCGTACCTGCTGCTGGAGAACTCCGAGGCGAACGAGAAGGCCGACAACGCCTCGGCGGCCCAGGACGGCAAGCACCCGGGCGGGCACGGCGGCTCCCACGGCAACGCCACGGGCGGTGCCATCGAGGGGCTGAAGTCCTGGGACGCGACGAAGCTCGGCCGCGAGCACGTCGCGGGCACGGTGGACTATCCGATGAAGCCTCCGGTCGGCGGCGACCACAACCAGGCCTGGATGAACTGCGACGGCGACGTATACGAAAAGGCCCTCCCGGACGTCAACGCCGTGCACTCCCTGGAGCACGGCGCGGTCTGGGTCACCTACAACGGCAAGGCCGCCGACGCCGATGTCGCCGCGCTGGCCGAGCGCGTCAAGAAGACCCCGTTCACGCTGATGAGCCCGTACGCCGGTCAGGAGGGCGCAATCACGCTCAGCGCCTGGGGCAAGCAGGTCGCCGTCGACTCCGCGGACGACAAGCGGGTGGACCAGTTCTTCGCCCAGTACGTCCAGGGCGCGCAGACCCCCGAACCCGGCGCCCCCTGCACCGGCGGGCTGGCGACGGTGCCGCAGTGACGGCCGGGGAGCGGGCGGCCGAGGAGCGGACGGTCCAGGACGTGGCCTCTCAGGCCGCCCTCGTGGAGCGGCGGAAGACCCGGCGTGTTCGCTGGGCGGCCGGTAGCGCCGTGGCCCTCGCCCTGCTCTTCGCGGCGGCGGCCACCGTCGCCTCCGCGCGGGGCGACGGGGACGGGGCGGGAGCGGGGGACGCCCGTGCCCGTGTTCCGGGGGCCTCGTCCGCCGACGCCGGGTTCGCCCGGGACATGGCCGTCCACCATCAGCAGGCCGTCGAGATGTCGTTCATCGTCCGCGACCGCACGGACGACGAGGACGTACGCCGTCTTGCCTACGACATCGCCAACACCCAGGCCAACCAGCGCGGCATGCTGCTGGGCTGGCTCGACCTGTGGGAGCTGCCGAAGGTCGCCCCGGGCGGGGAGCAGCCCATGGCGTGGATGGCCGCCGATACGGGTGGGCATGGGCACGGGCACGGCTCGGGCGGTACCGAGGCGGGTTCCGGTGCGGACGGGGTGCTCATGGCGGGCATGGCGAGCCGCTCGGAGCTGGCGCGGCTCGACCGCCTCGACGGTGAGCAGGCCGAGGTGTTCTTCCTCCAGTTGATGACGGACCACCACAAGGGCGGCGTCACCATGGCCGAGGCCTGCGCGTCCCTGTGCTCGGTTCCGGCCGAGCAACGGCTCGCCCGGGGCATGGTCGAGGGTCAGCAGTCCGAGCTGGGGCTGATGCGGGACATGCTGGCCGAGCGGGGAGCCGAGCCTCGGCCCTGAGCCATGCCTTCGGGCCTGAGCCCGGACGACGGGTGCGTCAGCTTTCGTCCTCGCGGCGGCGCACCCGAACGGGTGATTGCGGTCGCGCGGCCCCGGCGGGCCGGTGACGATGGGTTGCGCTCGGGGCCGTACGGCAGTGCCATCGGCACGCAGGAGGAAATCCCCCATGACGACCGCCAAAGACATCATGCACAGCGGGGCTCGCTGGATCCCCGCCCACGAGACGCTCGACCGTGCGGCCCAGCTGATGCGCGAGCACAACGTGGGCGCGCTTCCGGTGTCCGCCGACGGTGACTCCGACCGGATGGTCGGCATCATCACCGACCGCGACATCGTCGTCGGCTGTGTGGCCAAGGGGCACGACCCGGCGAAGACCACGGCGGGCGATCTCGCGCAGGGCACGCCCCGCTGGATCGAGGCGGACGCCGATGTGAACGCGGTCCTGGAGGAGATGCAGACCCATCGCATCCGCCGGCTGCCCGTCGTCGAGAACAAGAAGCTCGTCGGCATGATC
This sequence comes from Streptomyces sp. rh34, assembly GCF_002551245.1. Lineage (GTDB taxonomy): Bacteria > Actinomycetota > Actinomycetes > Streptomycetales > Streptomycetaceae > Streptomyces. Next base: position 13,030 of record NZ_NTGZ01000118.1, on the reverse strand, counting down.
AGCGAGGCCGACCTCGCGCAGCACCTCACCGAGGAGCAGATCGCGGGCTGGGCGGAGAAGGTCTACGCCCGCAGCTGAGCCGCCATCCGTACGACGGTGCCCCGCGCCCCGTCCCGCCCCGACTCAGGGGTGGCGGGGTGCCGGGCGCCCCCGCCCCGTCCGTATACCCGCCGTGGGTAGGGTGGTCCGCATGGCGGGCAGGACGCGGAGCAGGAGCGTGACGTACGGGCAGCTTCTGCTGTTCGTCGCTCTGCTGTTCGGCATCGTCACCATGCATACGGTCGGGCATCCGGCGGAACACGGCGGCGGCTCGCCGTCGTCGCCCCCCGCCCTGACCGAGCACGTGGCCCAGGCGCCTGGGCCGGCTCAAGGCCCGGATAGAGCCCAGGGCCCTGCCCCAGCCCCGGCTCACGGCCCGGCTCCGGGCGTCGCCGACACTCAGCAGCCGCCTCCGCACGACTCCCCCGGCTCCGGCGCGCCCATGAGCGGTATGGATCCGCTCTCCGTCTGTCTCGCCGTCCTCGGCGTCTGGGGCCTCGCTCTCCTCGGTTCCTGGCTGCTCGGGCTGCGCGCCGACGGACGACCCCTCGGTACGCCGGTGGGCGCGGGGCTGCTGCGGGTCCTGCGGCCGATCCCGCCACCCCGGATATCGGTGCTCGCCAGCGTTTCGGTGCTGCGTATTTAGGAGTGGGCGTTTCACCTCCGCCTTCCCTCCACGCGACAACAGTCCTTCAGTTCTTCAGAGGTGTATTCGGCATGCCCACGAAACCCACCCGACGCGCCGTGCTCGGCGCCGCTCTCGCCGTCGCCGGCACCGGAGCACTCGCCGCCTGTTCCGACGGCGGCGGCAACAACAGCGGGGGGCGCTCCCCCGGCGGAGCGCAGGACTCCGGCACGTACGTCTCACCCGGCGGAAAGGAAGTCGAGGCGGCCGAGACGGCGCGCGGCTCCGGCCCCGTGCGCAAGGTCACCCTCACCGCCACCCGTGCCCGACTCGACCTCGGCGGCGGGCGGACCGTCGCCTCCTGGGCGTACGGGGACCGGCTGCCCGGGCGCGAGGTGCGGGTGACGGCGGGCGACACGCTCGCCCTCACCCTCGCCAACCATCTGCCGGAGCCCACCTCCCTGCACTGGCACGGCCTCGCCCTGCGCAACGACATGGACGGGGTTCCCGGGCTGACCCAGCGGGACATCGCACCGGGAGCCGACTTCGCGTACCGGTTCGCCGTGCCGCACCCGGGGACGTACTGGTTCCACCCGCACTCCGGCGTCCAGCAGGACCGGGGGCTGTACGCGCCGCTGATCGTCGAGGACCCGAAGGAGCCGTTGGCGTACGACAAGGAGTGGGTCGTCGTCCTCGACGACTGGGTCGACGGGGTGGAGGGTTCCACCCCGGACGCCGTCCTCAAGGAGCTGTCCGGGGGCATGGGCGGCGGGATGGACCACGGCGCGCACACCATGTCGGGCGAAGAGGACACAGGGGGCAAGGACTCGGGCGGCAAGGACGCGGGTGGTAAGGACGCGGAGGGCAAGGGCGCGGGCGGTGACGGGCCCTCGCGGATGATGATGGGGGCCACCAGCAAGCTGCTCGGCGGGGACGCCGGCGATGTGGCCTACCCGCACTACCTGGTCAACGGGCGGGTGCCGCGGGACCCGTCCTCCTTCTCCGCGCGGCCCGGCGACCGCATCCGGCTGCGGATCATCAACGCCGGTGGCGACACCGCCTTCCGGGTCGCGCTCGGCGGGCACCGGATGACCGTGACGCACACCGACGGGTTCCCGGTGCGGCACACCACGGGTGACGCGCTGCTGCTGGGGATGGGCGAGAGGTACGACGTCCTCGTCACCGCCGGCGACGGGGTCTTCCCGCTGACCGCGCTGGCCGAGGGGAAGAAGGAGTCCGCGCTGGCCGTGCTGCGGACCGGGAGCGGGGCCGCGCCCGCCGCCTCCGTACGGCCCAAGGAGCTGGACGGGAAACTGGTGGAGGCGGGGCGGCTGGTGCCGGACCCGTCGGTGGCGCTGCCCGCCCGCGCGCCGGACCGGACGATCCGGATCCGGCTCACCGGCGGGATGGCGACGTACGACTGGGCCTTCGACGGACAGCCGTACAGCGCGAAGCACCGGCGGCCGGTGGAGGCGGGCGAGCGGGTGCGGGTCGTCTTCGACAACGGGACGGCCATGTGGCATCCCCTCCATCTGCACGGGCACACCTTCGCGCTCGGCGGGAACGCCGCCGGGGCCCGTAAGGACACCGCGATCGTGCTGCCGCACCGGTCGCTGACCGTGGAGTTCGACGCCGACAACCCGGGGCTGTGGATGGTCCACTGCCACAACGTCTACCACGCGGAGGCGGGGATGATGACGGTCCTCGGCTACCGGAGCTGACCCTGCGATCCTCGGCGGGTCGGGGCTGATAGCCGCTTCGACCTGCGGTTTCGGCGGGCCGGAGCAGATTTTGCCCGGCCCGCCGGGACATCGCGTCAGAAAGACGATTACACTGGGCTCCGTGCCTCAACTACGCCTCGCACTGAATCAGATCGACTCCACCGTCGGCAACCTCGCCGGCAACGCGGAGGCGATCGTCCACTGGACCCGGCACGCCGCCGAGCAGGGCGCCCACCTGGTGGCGTTCCCCGAGATGGTGCTGACCGGATACCCCGTCGAGGACCTGGCCCTGCGGTCGTCCTTCGTCGAGGCCTCGCGTCAGGCGCTGCGCGCGCTGGCCGCCCGGCTCGACGCGGAGGGCTTCGGCGAACTGCCGGTCGTCGTCGGCTACCTGGACCGCTCCGAGCACGCCGCGGCGCGCTACGGGCAGCCGGCCGGCTCCCCGCGCAACGCCGCCGCCGTGCTGCACCGCGGCGGGATCGCGCTCAACTTCGCCAAGCACCACCTGCCGAACTACGGGGTGTTCGACGAGTTCCGGTACTTCGTGCCGGGCGACTCGATGCCCGTCGTCCGGATCCACGGCATCGACGTGGCCCTCGCGATCTGCGAGGACCTGTGGCAGGACGGCGGGCGTGTCCCGGCCGCCCGGTCCGCCGGGGCCGGGCTGCTGCTGTCGATCAACGCCTCGCCGTACGAGCGGGACAAGGACGACACCCGGCTGGAGCTGGTCCGCAAGCGGGCCCAGGAGGCCGGCTGCACGACGGCCTATCTGGCGATGATCGGCGGTCAGGACGAGCTGGTCTTCGACGGCGACTCGATCGTCGTCGACAAGGAGGGCGAGGTCATCGCCCGTGCCCCGCAGTTCTCCGAGGGCAGCGTCATCCTCGATCTGGAGCTGCCCGCCGCCGAGGCCGTGGCGCCCTCCGGTGTGGTGGACGACGGGCTGCGCATCGACCATGTGGTGCTGTCCGACCGGCCCGTGGACGCGTACGAGCCGGAGCTGGCGGGCGGGTACGCGGAGCGGCTGGGGGACGAGGAGGAGATCTACTCCGCGCTGGTCGTCGGGCTGCGCGCGTACGCCGCGAAGAACGGTTTCAGCAGCGTGCTGATCGGGCTCTCCGGCGGCATCGACTCCGCGATCTGCGCGGCCATCGCCTGCGACGCGCTCGGCGCTCAGCACGTGTACGGCGTCTCGATGCCGTCGAAGTACTCCTCGGACCACTCCAAGGGCGACGCGGCCGAGCTGGCGCGGCGGACCGGGCTGAACTTCCGTACCGTACCGATCGAGCCGATGTTCGACGCCTACATGGGGTCGCTCCAGCTCACCGGCCTCGCCGAGGAGAACCTCCAGGCGCGGTTGCGCGGCACGATGCTGATGGCCCTGTCCAACCAGGAGGGGCAGATCGTGCTGGCGCCGGGCAACAAGTCCGAGCTGGCGGTCGGCTACTCCACGCTGTACGGGGACGCGGTCGGCGCGTACGGGCCGATCAAGGACGTGTACAAGTCGTCGGTCTTCCGGCTGGCGAAGTGGCGCAACCGGGCCGCCGAGGAGCGGGGGCAGACCCCGCCGATCCCGGAGGCATCGATCACCAAGCCGCCGAGCGCGGAGCTGCGGCCGGGGCAGGTCGACACGGACTCGCTGCCGGACTACGACGTCCTGGACGCGATCCTGGAGATGTACGTCGACCGGGACCAGGGGCTGGACACCATCGTGGCGGCCGGGTTCGACGCGGAGCTGGTGGCGAAGACGCTGCGGATGGTGGACGCGGCCGAGTACAAGCGGCGGCAGTACCCGCCGGGGACGAAGATCTCGCCCAAGGGGTTCGGGAAGGACCGGCGGCTGCCGATCACGAACCGGTGGCGCGAGTCGTCGTAGCCGGGTGGGGTGGGCGGGCGGTTACCGGGGGCGTCCGGTGGCCGCCTTCGTCCTCAAGCGCCGGACGGGCTGAGTTGTGCGGCGGCCACGCGTGGCTGCCGGGGCCGTCCGGCGCTTCGTTCTGTCCTCAAGCGCCGGACGGGCTTGATCGTGCGGCGGCCTCGGCGTGGCTGTCGGGGCCGCCGGCGCTTCGCGTTCCGTCCTCAAGCGCCGGACCGGCTTGAACCGCGGCCGAGCGTGGAGTGCTGGTTCGTCCGGCTGGACGACGTGTCCTCACGCGCCGGACGGGCTTGATTGGCCGCCACCACGCGGGATTTCGGGGACGGGTCCCGGTCCAGGTAGCCCGCTGTCGCCGCCACCGCCAGGCCGATCACGGCCAGCACCGCGCCGACCAGGGCCGGGGACGTCCAGCCCCAGCCCGCCGCGATCGCCACGCCGCCCAGCCAGGCGCCGCCCGCGTTGGCCAGGTTGAACGCGGAGTGGTTGGAGGCGGAAGCCAGCGTCGGGGCGTCCTTCGCCTTGTTCATCACCAGCATCTGGAGCGGGGTCGTCGTCATGAAGCCGACTCCGCCCAGCAGCACCACCATCACCAGGGCTGCCCACGGGACGTGCACCGTGAACGGGAACACCACCAGGATCACCGCGAGCGCACCGAGCGATCCGTACAGGGTCGGGCGCAGCGCCCGGTCCGTGAGGGGGCCCGCGGCCAGTGCGCCCAGGGTCATCCCGATGCCGAAGAGGGCCAGGACCAGGGTGACGGAGGATTCGCCGAAGCCCATCGCCTTCGTGGTCATGGCCGAGAGGTACGAGTACACCGCGAAGACCCCGGCGAAGCCGAAGACGGCGGTGAGCAGGCCGAGAATCACCTGACGGTTGCCGAGGGCGCGCAGCTCGCGGCGGACGTCCTGGTGCGCCTCGACGGGGATGTGGGGCACCAGACGTGTGAGGGCCGCCATCGCGGCGAGGCCGATCGCCGCGACCACGAGGAAGGTGGCCCGCCAGCCGAGGTGCTGGCCGAGCAGGGTCGCCGCGGGGACGCCGACGATGTTGGCGACGGTCAGGCCGAGGAACATCGTCGCGACGGCCCGCGCCTGGCGGCCCTCGGAGACCAGCCGGGCGGCGACGACCGCGCCGACGCCGAAGAACGCGCCGTGCGGGAGGCCTGCGAGGAAGCGGCCCGCGATCAGCCAGCCGAAGTCCGGGGCGAGCGCGGAGGCGAGGTTGCCGACGGTGAACAGCGCCATCAGGAGCAGGAGCATCCGCTTGCGCGGGACCCGCGAGCCAAGGCCGGTGAGCAGGGGCGCGCCCAGGACGACGCCGATCGCGTACGCCGACACGAGGTATCCGGCGGTGGGCACGGACGTGCCCAGGTCGTCCGCCACGTTGGGGAGCAGCCCCATCATGACGAACTCCGTCGTGCCTATGCCGAAGGCACTCACGGCCAGGGCGAGGAGAGCCAGGGGCATGGGGAGAGGACCTTTCAGGGAGGACGGGGGCCCGCGGGGGCGCGCGGCAGGGGAACAGCAGGAAGCCGTTGCCGGGGCACGCCGGGTGCCGGACAACGGCTCACGCCATATGTAAGTTACCGGAACAAATTCTCGCAGAGGTTTATGCCGGGACGCCTACCGGCAGGTGAACGGCTCGTTGCGCCGGGCCTGCAGGACCTGCTGGACCTGCCAGGTCTGCCGGGCCTGTCGCATACGTCACAGCTCCACGCGGGCCGCGATCGGGAGGTGGTCGCTGTCGGTCGCCGCGAGGGTCCAGGAGGCCAACGGCTCGACACCCTTGACCATGATCTGGTCGATCCGGGCCATCGGGAACGAGGCGGGCCAGCTGAATCCGAAGCCGTCGCCCGCCGCGCCCTGGGTGGAGCGCATCTGCGCGGTGACCGCGTTCAGCGAGCGGTCGTTCATCGTGCCGTTCAGGTCGCCGAGCAGGACGACGCGCTCCACCCGTTCGTCGGCGATGGCCTCGCCGAGCGCGTCGGCGCTGTTGTCGCGCTGGTTGGCGGTGAACCCGGCGTGCAGCTTCACGCGGACGGACGGCAGGTGGGCCACGTACACCGCGACCTCGCCCTGCGGGGTCCTGACCGTCGAGCGCATCGCGCGGGTCCAGCCCATCTTGATGTCGACGGGCTTGGTGTCGGCCAGCGGGTACTTGCTCCACAGGCCCACGGTGCCCTGGACGGAGTGGTGCGGGTAGCGGTCGGCCAGCGACTTCTCGTACGTGGAGACCTGCCTGCCCGGGAGTTCCTGGAGGGCCACGACGTCCGCCCCGGAACCGGCGACCTGCTGGGCGGTTCCCTCGGGGTCGGGGTTGCCCGCGTTGACGTTGTGGGTGGCGACGGTGAGGTCGCCGCCGCCGCCGGACTTGTCGGTGAGCAGGCCCCCGAAGACGTTGAGCCAGACGACGGTGGGCAGCAGCAGCGCGATGAGGGCGGTCGCGGAGCGCCGCACCAGGCCCAGGACCAGCAGCACCGGGATGAACAGCGCGACCCACGGCAGGAACGTCTCGATGAGGCTGCCGAGGTTGCCGAGCCGGTTGGGGATCTGCGCGTGGACGACCATCAGCAGGGTCAGCAGCACCGAGCAGAGGGCCAGCACGACTCCGCGCCGCCAGATGCCCCGGTCGGACCTCAGCCTGTCCCACAGGCCCCGGAAGCGGGACCCGCCGACCTCCGGCTGCTCCGCGCTGCCGTTGTCCGTGTCCGCTCCGTACGCCTGCACCATCGCGCTGTCCTCACTGCCTTGCCCTGCACATCGCCGCGCCCTCGACCCTAGGCGATGAGTGGCGCCTTTCCGCCCGTCGGCCCATAGACCCGCCCGACGTCCCGCGACCGTACGGAGTGCCCGTACGGGAACCAGGACGCCGGCGGCGGGAGGACGGGTTCCGGTACGGGGCCGGCCGGGGGGCCTTGTGACAGAACGATCACACTCGTACGGGGCGAGCCCTCCCGGCGGGCGGCGATCACCCGGTCCACGAGGTTCTCGGGGAGCGGCGCGTCGGGGAGGTGCACCGCGCGGACAAGCGTGCGGACAGGCTTGCGGGCCCACTTCCCGAGCGGTGGGGCGGGATGCCACCATGGAAGGGATCCGGGGACGCCGTCAGGGCGCCTCGAGATGACGAAGGAGCCACCGGCCATGTCGCTTCAGGCTGCACAGAATCCGTCCTCCCCCAAGGAGGCCTCCGCTTCCCCCGCAGGTGCGTCCGCCGACAGCGGCAAAGCACTGTACGGAGGGAAGTCCACCCGCCGCATCACCGTCCACGACATCGCCGCCGCTACGGAGCGCGGCGAGAAGTGGCCGATGCTCACCGCCTACGACGCGATGACCGCGTCCGTCTTCGACGAGGCCGGCATCCCGGTCATGCTCGTCGGGGACTCCATGGGCAACTGCCACCTCGGCTACGAGACCACCGTGCCCGTGACGATGGACGAGATCGCCATGCTGTCCGCCGCCGTCGTCCGGGGCACCAAGCGCGCCCTCGTCGTCGGCGACCTGCCCTTCGGCTCGTACCAGGAGGGCCCCGTCCAGGCCTTGCGCAACGCCACCCGGCTGGTCAAGGAGTCGGGCGTCGGCGCGGTCAAGCTGGAGGGCGGCGAGCGGTCCCACGAGCAGATCCGGCTGCTGGTCGAGGCCGGCATCCCGGTCATGGGCCACATCGGCCTGACCCCGCAGTCCGTCAACGCGATGGGCTACCGGGTCCAGGGGCGCGGCGAGGAGGCCGCCCAGCAGCTGCTGCGCGACGCCAAGGCCGTGCAGGACGCGGGCGCTTTCGCCGTCGTGCTGGAGCTGGTGCCCGCCGAGCTGGCCGCCGAGGTCACCCGCACGCTGCACATCCCGACCGTGGGCATCGGCGCCGGTTCCGCGACCGACGCGCAGGTGCTCGTCTACACGGACATGGTCGGGCTGACCGGCGGCAAGGTGCCGCGCTTCACCAAGCAGTACGCGAACCTGCGTCAGGTGCTCGGCGACGCGGCGAAGGAGTTCGCGGACGAGGTCGTCGGCGGCACGTTCCCGGCGCCGGAGCACACCTTCCACTGATGCCCGCGCACTGACCCACGGGCCTTTCGACGCGTCTTCCGACGCGTCTTCGTCCCGCGCCCACCAGCCATTTCCCGCACCCCCGACAGCCCGCCGACATCCCCCATCGGCGGGCTGTCGCCCGTGCGGGGCCCGGTGCCGGGCCGTGTCGGCGGCCTGTCGGCGAGCTGTCGGTGGGTGCTGGTCTGCTGGTGGCCATGGAACGAATCGACAAGAACCCCAGCAGCGGCCGGAACGCGGTCGAGGTGCGGGGGCTGGTCAAGCACTACGGCGAGACCAAAGCACTGGACGGCGTGGACCTCGATGTCCGCGAAGGCACCGTCCTCGGTGTGCTCGGCCCCAATGGCGCGGGCAAGACCACCCTCGTACGCTGCCTGTCCACTCTGGTCACCCCCGACTCCGGCCACGCGGTCGTCGCGGGCTTCGACGTGGTGAGGCAGCCCCGGCAGCTGCGCCGCACCATCGGCCTCACCGGGCAGTACGCCTCGGTCGACGAGAAGCTCTCCGGCTGGGAGAACCTCTACATGATCGGGCGGCTGCTCGATCTGCCCCGCAAGAAGGCCCGGGCCCGCGCCGACGAGCTGCTGGAGCGGTTCTCGCTCACCGAGGCCGCCAAGCGGGCCTGCATGGAGTACTCCGGCGGGATGCGCCGCCGGCTCGACCTGGCCGCCTCCATGATCGGCAGCCCCTCCGTGCTCTACCTGGACGAGCCGACGACGGGTCTCGACCCCCGTACCCGTAACGAGGTCTGGGACGAGGTGCAGCGGATGGTCGCCGAGGGCGCGACCGTGCTGCTGACCACCCAGTACATGGAGGAGGCGGAGCAGCTCGCCAAGGAGCTGACCGTGATCGACCGCGGGAAGATCATCGCCCGGGGCGGGGTCGACGAGCTGAAGGCGAAGGTCGGCGGACGCACCCTCCAGATCCGGCCCTCGGACCCGGCGGAGCTGGCCGCGATGGCGCAGGCGGTCCGGGAGGCGGGGCTGGACGGCGTCGCCGGCGCGCAGGCGGTGCCGGACGAGGGCCTGCTGTACGTGCCGATCCTCAGCGACGAGCAGCTGACCGCCGTCATCGGACTGCTGGGCGTCCGGGGCTTCTCCCTCGCCCATGTCTCCACCGCTCTGCCCAGCCTCGACGAGGTGTTCCTCGCGATCACCGGCGACAAGGCCACGCCCCTCTCCGACCAGGCTCCCCAGGAGGTCGCCGCATGAGCACCACGACACTGACCCCCGCCCCCGCCGGGGCCGCGGACGCCACGCCGTCGAAGCCGGCGGTGGCCGACGAGGGCCGGATCGGTCTGCGGGCCAATCTGCGACACATCGGGGCTCTGGCGCGGCGCAATCTGCTCCAGATCAAGAAGGACCCCGAGTCGATGTTCGACGTCCTTCTGATGCCGGTCATCTTCACGCTGCTGTTCGTGTACGTCTTCGGCGGCTCGGTCGGCGGCAGCCTCGGCGGGAACCGGCAGGACTACCTGAACTACCTGATTCCCGGGCTGATGGCGATGATGGGCATGAACATCGCCATGGCCGTCGGAACCGGGGTCAACGACGACTTCCGCAAGGGCGTCATGGACCGGTTCCGGACGATGCCGATAGCCCGCTCCTCGGTGCTGATCGCCAAGATCGTGGTCGAGCTGGGCCGGATGATGGTCGCCATCACCATCCTCCTCGGGATGGGCTTCGCCCTCGGCATGACCGTGGGCACGTCCGTGCTCGGGCTCCTGGCGGCGGTCGCCCTGTCGGCGGTGTTCGGCGCCGCCATCATGTGGATCTTCATCGTGCTCGGGCTGGCCATGAAGACGGCGCAGGCGGTCCAGGGCATGGGCATGCTGGTGCTGATGCCCCTGCAGTTCGGGTCCTCCATCTTCGCGCCGCCCGCGACCATGCCGGGCTGGCTCCAGGCGTTCACCGACTACAACCCGCTGTCCAATCTGGCGGACGCGGCGCGGGGTCTGATGATGGGCGGCCCGGTCGCGAACTCCGTCTGGGTGACGCTCGCCTGGGCGGCGGGCATCACGCTGGTGATGGCTCCGCTGGCGGTGTCCAAGTTCCGCAAGAAGGCCTGAGCAAGACGGCCTGAGCAAGACGCGGAAGGCCTGAGCGCGGAAGGGTTACGCCGGAGGGTCACGCCGGTACGTCTCCGCCAGGGCGGTGGCCTCAAGGAGTGTGAGGTCACCGCCCTCCGCGTACGCCGCCGTGTACGCCGCGTCGTCGATCCACACGCGGACGGCCCGCTCGGCGTGCGCCAGATTGCGGCGCTCCATCATGCTCGGCACATGCCCCTTCGGCAGGAGAGTCGCCTGGCACGCCAGCAGCCGGGCGGCGTCCTTCGCCGCCCCGGGGCCGCCGAATCCGGCGAGTGCGTGGGCGATGGCCGTCAGGTGGGCCGACGGCATCTGCGGGGCCACCACCATCGACAGCGGGTCCCGCGAGCTGGTCAGCGCGGTCAACGCGTTCTCCAGGGCGGAGGCGTACGCGCCGTCGAGGTTGTCCAGCCAGGCCAGCACCCCGTGGACGAAGCCGCCGAAGATGGCGGCGTCGCGCCCCTTGAAGTCCTCCCGGACGAGCTGCGTCTGGCTGCGGGCCTCGTCCACGCGCCCCTGGAGCCCGAGCACGAACCCCAGGTGCATCCGGGCCATCGGCGTCGCCTCGTGGCCCGACTGCCGCCCGTTCTCGGTGACCTCGCGCAGGATGGCCTCGGCCTCCGGGAGACGGTCGATCTCGATGAGGGCCCCGGCGTACCGGGCACGCAACAGTGCCACCTGGCTCTGGGCGCCGATCCTCTGCGCGTAGTCCACAGCCGCCCCGTAGTCGTTCAGGGCCGCCATGAACTCACCCGCCCTCTCGTTGGCCTCGCCCCGCGAGGAGAGCGCTTCGGCGGCTCCCCAGTCGTCGCCGAGCCGGGTGTAGATCTCCAGGCTCTCGTCGGCGTCGGCGCGCGCGTCGGCCACTCGCTCGGGGGTGTTCGACAGGAAGTTGGCGCGGGTGTGGAGTGCGGAGCCGAGCTCCCATTCGTAGCCGAACGTCCGGGAGGCCCGGACCGTCTCGTCCAGCAGTTCGTACATCCGGTCCATGTCGCCGCTGAGCAGGATCGCGAACATCCACAGCGATCCGGGCATACGGCAGGTCTGCGGCATCCCGGGGCGGTAGGTGTCGGCGATGATCTTCAGACGCTCCTTGCCTTCGGAGGTCGACCACTCACTGAACACGAGGTCCACGCTGGCCAGTTGGATCAGCGACGCCCCGCGCCGCGCCTCCGCGAGCTGTTCGTCGTCCATGGGCGGCGGCCGGTCGGTGGCCCGTTCCAGGAGCGAGGGGGCCCGGACGCCGGGCGCGGCGAACGGGTCGGGGCCGAGCGAGGAGGCAGCCGCGGCCCACTGGCGGGCGTCCGCGCGCAGATCGCGCAGCATCCAGTACCAGGACATCGACAGCACCATGCACAGCGCTTCGTGCTCGTCCCCGACGGCGACGGCGTGGCGGAGCGCGGTGCGCAGGTTCTCGTATTCGCGCTGGAAGACCGCGTTGGCGTCCCGCTGTCCGGCGCCACGCACCCGGGGCCCGGTGATACGGGCCAGTTCCCGGTAGTGGACCAGGTGGCGCCGCTCGACGGCGTCCCGCTCGCCCGCCTCGTCCAGACGGTCGGCGGCGTACTCGCCGACGGTCTCCAGCAGCCGGTAGCGCATCTCGTCGTCGCCGGGCGCGGCGACGACGAGGGACTTGTCGACCAGGGACCCGAGCAGGGCGGCGACGTCCAGGGAGTCGACGGCGACGCCGCCGTCGGGGGCGGGGAGTGCGCAGACCTCCTCGGCGGCGGCGAGGGAGCAGCCTCCGGCGAAGACGGAGAGGCGGCGCAGTACGGCGCGTTCGGCGGCGTCGAGCAGGTCCCAGGACCAGTCGACGACGGCACGCAGGGTCTGCTGGCGGGGCAGGACGGTGCGGCTGCCGTTGGTGAGGAGGCGGAAGCGGTCGTCGAGCCGGTCGGCGATCTGGCGCGGGGTGAGCATCCGCAGCCGGGCGGCGGCCAGTTCGATGGCGAGCGGCAGCCCGTCCAGACGGCGGCAGATCTCGGCGCAGGCGGCCGCGGTCGCCCCGTCCGCGTCGGTGCGGAAGCCGGGGCGGGCCGCCGCCCCGCGCTCGGCGAGCAGGCGCAGCGCCATCGGGTCCGGCAACGGGTCGACGGGGCGGACGAACTCGCCGGGCACGCCGAGGGGTTCGCGGCTGGTGGCGAGGACGGTGAGCTGGGGGCAGTGGGTCAGCAGCCGGTCGGCGAGGGCGGCCGCCGCCCCGATGACGTGCTCGCAGTTGTCCAGGAGGAGCAGCATCCGGCGCGGGGCGCAGTGCTCGGTGAGGCGTACGAGGGGGTCGGCGCCGGTGCGGTCGGTGGCCCGCAGCTCCTCGGCCCCCGCTCCGCGCAGCACGGCCTCGCGGGCGCCGAGCGCGGACAGGACGGCTTCGGGCACGCTGTCCGGGTCGTCGACCGGTGCCAGCTCGGCGAGCCAGACGCCGTCGGGCCAGCCCTCGGCGGCGGCCTCCGCGGCCTCCTGGGACAGCCGGGTCTTGCCCGCGCCGCCAGGGCCGAGCAGGGTGACGAGCCGGCTCCGGGCGAGGTCGTCGCGGAGCGCGGCGATGTCGCTGTCGCGTCCGACGAAGCTGGTGAGCCGGGCCCGGAGGTTTCCGGGCGGGGTCGCGGGCCGGGCCGGGGCCGGGGCCGCCGGGGAGAGGAC
>NZ_NTGZ01000117.1 GCF_002551245.1 Streptomyces sp. rh34 | reverse complement strand
CCCCGCCCCCGCGGCACCCGCCGCTCCGGCGCCGGCCCCCGCCCGCCCGGAGCCGACGGAGAATCGTTCCGCGCCGCAGGTCCAGCTGATCCCGGCCCCGGCGGCCGGCGCGCTCGACGCGGCCGAGGAAGCCGTCGACCTGCTGCTGGAGTCCGGTCGCGCACCGGGCGACATCCTGGTGCTCACCACCGGCGAACAGCACCCGTGGGCCGCCCACGAGCTGTCCTTCGGTGAAGCGGCCTACTGGGCCCAGCACGACGCGGGCGACGATGTCTTCTTCGCCGACGTCTCCGCGGCGGACCGGGCCGCATCCAGGCCCGTGGTCGTCGTCGCCGTCAACGACGACGCGGACCGGGACGTGGCTCGTACGCTGCCCGTCGCACGTGACCGCGCCGCCGCGCTGCTGATCGTCTGCGGAGACCCGCAGACGATCAACTCCGCACTCGGCGCCGGGGTCTGAACACACCCCACCGGTACTCCCGGCCGCCCCGCACGGGCGGCCGGGAGCACCTCCGCCGGTCTACCGGCCACGACCGGGCCACGCTGGGGACGGACCGTGGACGACCGGCGCCCGCTCGACAGGTGAGCAGTGCCGCTCAGCGGGCCGCGGTGCGGCGCAGCGCCTCCGCCGCTCCGCCGCCCGGCCGCGTCGGGGCGGTCCGCTGCTCGGCGACGGCGTCGGCCAGGAGCGCCGGCTCCGACAGCGAACTGGGCCGCCGCCCGCCCCTTCCCTCGCCGAGCACCTGCCAACCCCCGCGGGTGAGTGTGATGTACGCGCCGCAGCGCAGACCGTGCAGCGTGCAGGCGTCCCGGAGGCCCCACATCCACGCACCGTCCTCCTCGGTCCAGCGTTCGTCGCCGTCACGGCAGTACAGAAGCACGGCCGTACGGACCGGAGTGCGGCGTCGCAGATCGTGCGGGACGACGCGCCGCAGCTGCGCCAGCAGGGCGTTGCGGAACTCCCAGCCATCCGCGGCCATCGTCGCCCGGCGGGCGAACGAGGCGCTCGCCGTGAGCCGTTCCTCATGATCGAGGACCGCGACCACGGCGGTGGCCGGAGTCGGCCGGTGCCGGGAGTGCAGTCCGCTGACGACCTCCCGGGGGCTCCGGAGCAGGGGTATGCCCGCCGACGCCCACTCCGCTGGTTCGAGCATCCGGGCAAGGCGGTTGACGGAGTCTGCGGAAACCGAGGACGCCGCTGTCGAAGTGGCTGTGGACGGGGCGAATCCGAAGGTCACGGTCCTCCCTTCGCTACGCGCCCACGATGCGGGCAGGGTCGGGTGAGGGCGCGCCGCGGCACAGCCCTTCCGGGCCCGATGAGGAACTGTGCGGGGGCAGCTCCAATTCTCCCTGGCCTACCGGCAGGCGGCAACGAGCAATTGCTGCGGCTGACGGGAATCATCCGGAATGACACTGATATCCCTGCCCATCCCCGCCCGGGGCGACTCCCCCGTCCCCCCTGAATCGCGAGGACCAGCAGAAACACCCCCTGCTCCGAGGCTCGTCGCAGCGAGGCGCCCGGCCACGGCACGGCGCCTGGCGGTCCCGACCCCTGCGCGGCACCCGTACGCTTCGTGAGCGCGCCGTCGCCGTGGGTGGATTCGCTGATTGTCAGTCCCATCGGGTTGCATGGGGGGCATGGACACCCTGGAGCTCCGCACCGAAGCCGACGCCATCCTCGCTGAGCTGGTCGGTGCGCCCGGAGGGTCGGCGCGGCTGCGGGAGGATCAGTGGCAGGCGGTGGCGGCCCTGGTGGAGGAGCGCCGTCGTGCGCTGGTGGTCCAGCGCACGGGGTGGGGGAAGTCCGCGGTGTATTTCGTGGCCACCGCGCTGTTGCGTCGGCGTGGAGCCGGCCCGACGGTGATCATCTCGCCGCTGTTGGCGTTGATGCGCAACCAGGTCGAGTCGGCGGCGCGGGCGGGCATCCAGGCTCGCACCATCAACTCGGCCAACCCCGAGGACTGGGAAACGATCTACGGGGAGGTGGAGCGTGGGGAGACCGACGTTCTCCTGGTGAGCCCGGAGCGCCTCAATTCCGTGGACTTCCGTGATCAGGTGCTGCCGAAGCTCGCGGCGACGACCGGTCTGCTGGTGGTCGACGAGGCGCACTGCATTTCCGACTGGGGTCATGATTTCCGGCCTGACTACCGTCGCCTGCGCACGATGCTCGCGGAGCTGCCGGCGGGAGTGCCGGTGCTCGCCACCACGGCCACGGCCAACGCGCGGGTGACCGCGGACGTGGCCGAGCAATTGGGCACGGGAGGCGGGGACGCGCTGGTTCTTCGGGGGCCCCTGGA
Source organism: Streptomyces sp. rh34 (assembly GCF_002551245.1). Taxonomy (GTDB): domain Bacteria; phylum Actinomycetota; class Actinomycetes; order Streptomycetales; family Streptomycetaceae; genus Streptomyces. The sequence goes on along the minus strand of NZ_NTGZ01000117.1, from coordinate 20,203 downwards.
CCGCGAGAGCCTGCGGCTGGGGGTGCTGGAGTTGCCGAATGCGGCGCACCGGCTCGCGTGGCTGGGGGAGCGGCTCGGGGACCTGCAGGGTTCGGGGATCATTTACACGTTGACGGTGGCGGCGGCGGAGGAGGTCGCCGCGTTTCTGCGGCAGCGCGGATATCCGGTGGCCTCGTACACGGGGAAGACGGAGAACGCCGACCGGTTGCAGGCGGAGGAGGATCTGCTGGCGAACCGGGTGAAGGCCCTGGTGGCGACCTCTGCGCTGGGGATGGGTTTCGACAAGCCGGACCTCGGCTTCGTGGTGCACCTGGGGTCGCCCTCGTCGCCGATCGCCTATTACCAGCAGGTGGGGCGTGCGGGGCGCGGCGTGGACCATGCCGACGTCCTGCTGCTCCCGGGCAAGGAGGACGAGGCGATCTGGGCGTATTTCGCCTCGGTGGGGTTCCCGCCCGAGGAGCAGGTGCGGCGCACCCTGGACGTGCTGGAGCAGGCGGGCCGTCCGGTGTCGCTGCCGGCGCTGGAGCCGTTGGTGGAGCTTCGGCGCTCGCGTCTGGAGACGATGCTGAAGGTCCTGGACGTGGACGGCGCCGTCAAGCGCGTGAAGGGCGGCTGGACCGCGACGGGGCGGCCGTGGGCGTACGACGCGGAGCGCTACGCGTGGGTCGCGAAGCAGCGGGCGGCGGAGCAGCAGGCGATGCGGGACTACGTGGCGACCACGGGGTGCCGCATGGAGTTCCTGCAGCGGCAGCTCGACGACGAGAAGGCGGTGCCGTGCGGCCGCTGCGACAACTGCGCCGGCCCCTGGCTCGATCCGGCCGTTTCCTCCGCGGCCCTGTCGACGGCGACCGGTGAGCTCGACCGGCCGGGTGTTGAGGTCGACCCCCGCAAGATGTGGCCGACGGGCCTGGCCTCGGTCGGCATGGACCTCAAGGGCCGTATCCCTGCGGGGCAGCAGGCGATGACGGGGCGTGCGCTGGGGAGGCTGTCGGACATCGGTTGGGGCAACCGCCTGCGCCCGCTCCTGTCGGCGCAGGCAGCCGACGGGCCGGTCCCGGACGATGTGCTGAACGCCGTGGTGACGGTGCTGGCGGACTGGGCCCGCTCGCCGGGCGGCTGGGCCGGCGGATCACCCGACGCGGTGGCGCGGCCCGTGGGGATCGTCGTCGTGCCGTCGCGCGCCCGCCCCCAGCTGGTCACCTCCCTGGCCGAGGGCGTGGCCCGGGTCGGGAGACTCCCGCTCCTGGGCAGCCTGGCCTACACCTCGTATGCGGACGAGCACGCCGGGCACCGCAGCAACTCCGCCCAGCGGCTGCGTGCCCTGGCCGACTCGTTCACCGTGCCCGAAGAGCTCGCCGCCGCGCTGGCCGACGCCCATGGCCCGGTTCTGCTCGTCGACGACTACACCGACTCCGGCTGGACCCTCGCCGTGGGCGCACGCCTGCTCCGCCAGGCCGGTGCCGATCAGGTGCTCCCGCTTGTCCTGGCCGTGGCGGGATAGGCCGCGACGGCGTTCCCGGCCGGTGAGGGCACCTCGACTGCCCCGGAGTCCGCGTCGACTGCCGCTGTCACAAGTCGAGCGGAGAGTTTCTCCTGGCTGGTCAGTCGAAGAAGGTATCCCCATGGTACGAACGGGCCGGGTTCCGACGGCCGCTCGACCGGTCACCCGAGGAAGTGCTGTGCGAGGTCCAGATGGCCTCCAGGCCGAGCGGACGGTAGCCGTCCTCCGGTGTCCAGGCCGACGAACCGGAACGCTCCTGGGTGCGGGAGTGCGTCAGGGGCCCCGACAGGACCGTGCGTTCGATGCCTCCGAGGCGTCGCTCGAAGTCGGCCTGCAGCCGGTTCAAGGTATCGAGGAAGTCCTTGAGCGGAATGCTTCCTTCGTACATCTGCTCCTCGTTCTCTGCGTGGTTCCCGGTTCCCTGTGCCGGAGCCGGAGCCGGAACGTACGGGTGGTCGCCGAAGCCGCGTCAGCCGTGCATAGGCGGCCTCGAAGTCGTCGAAGTCGTCAAAATTTGAAACGAAACGTGCTTTCCACTGCTGCACTCCGCACAACGAGCCCTTTCGCCGGAGGGAGTGCGGCATTCGGGTGGCGCAGTGCCAAGGTGCCATTTTCGCCCCGGACTGTTCGGTAGCACCTCGGCCGTCGTCGGGCAGCAGCGCGGCGAACTACGGTGGGCCGAACCCGAGTTGGTCAGGACCGCCGCTCAAGCGTCGGCCCACGGCCTGTCCCGGATGGTTCGTCGGCGACCATCTCGACGCCTCGCGGGCCGACGTGCTGGTCAACCAGGTCGTCGACCTGTTCGGCCGGGACCCCTGTGGATAACGTTATCCACAGGGGTCGCGGAACGCGGCGGGCTGAGGGACCGTCAAGGCATGAACAAGCACCACGAATCCACCGGCCCGGCCGGGGAGCAGCAGATCACCCTGCGTGGGCCCGCCGAGCTCGCCGACGCCCTCCCGTATCTCATGGGCTTCTATCCCAACGACAGCGTCGTGATGGTCGCCCTGCACGGCGGGCGGGGCCGGTTCGGCGGCCGGCTTCGCATGGGAATTCCGCAGGCGCCCGGCGAATGGGGGCCGGTCGCCGACCAGTTGGCGGACTGCCTGGTGTCGGGGAGCGAGCGCCGTGAAGGACGGCCCGACGCGATCGTGATCTTCCTCTGCCAGGACTCTCCGGACGGGGCGGGCGGCCGGCTGACCATGGAGCGGCTCAGGCCTTTCGCGCAACGCCTGCGCACGGCGTGCGGAGCACTCGACGTTCCCGTCCTCGAAGCGCTCTGCATCTCCGACGGCCGCTACTGGTCCTACTGTTGTCCCGACACCCGATGCTGCCCCGACCAGGGGAACCCCCTGGCCATGCCCGGCACCACGGTGATGGCCGCGGCCGCCGCCTACGCGGGCGTCCACGTGCGCGGCACGCTGCGCGACATGGAGGCGCGGCTCCAGCCCTGGCGGGCCCCGGCGGCCGTGACCGCGCAGGAGGAGGCCCTGGACCGGGCGGGACCGGCGCTGATCCCGAGGCTCCTCGACGAGAGGGTCAGGGGAGAGGTCGCGGCCAAGACCCTCCGGCTCGCGCGCACGCTCATGGACCGCATCGAGGAGGCGCAGCCCGCGCCGCCCGCGCTCTCGGACGCCGGGGACGACCAGTTGATCGGCTCCGACGAGGCCGCGGCCGTCATCCTCGGGCTCCAGGACCGGGAGACCCGGGACAAGGCTGCCGCCTGGATGGAGGGTGCGGAAGCGCAAGCGGCCCTGCGTCTGTGGCGGACGCTGGCACGGCGTTGCGTCGGAGCGTACGGGGAGCACGCCGCCGCGCCGCTCACCCTGGCGGGCTGGGTCTCCTGGTCGACGGGCGACGAGCCGGGCGCGCGGGTCGCCCTGGCCCTGGCGCTCCGCGCCGATCCCGGCTATACGTTCGCCCAACTGCTGCATCGGGCCTGCAACGAAGGGCTCGATCCGGAGGCCCTGCGCCGTTGTCTGCGCGAGGCCGCGGAGGAGGGGGCGGGCTCCGACGTCCGGGGCGTGGAGGCGGTGATGGATCCCGCCGCCGACCGGGGCGCCCCCTCGCTGCGCGTCCGCAAGGTCCGCCCGTTGCCCGACGGGGGTCGGCGGCGCGGGCGCGCTCACCGGCGCCCGGGTGCCGAGCGGGTGAAGGCGGCACCCCGTTCCGCCCCTCCCTGGACCACCGTGGGCGGGCGGCGGTCGCGTGAGGCTCGGAGGTACGGCCGTCGCGGCAGCAGGACGCGACGATGACCCGGGTGCGAGTCGAGGAGCCGACGGGTGACGTCCGTCCGGACCGCCGACCGGCCGGAATGCGGGCCGCCGAACCGACTGCTCGCTACGCATCCGCAAGAGTGGCGCCCCGACTGATCACGAGCATGCCGAAGGGAGTGTTTATCGTCAGGCAGACGACTATGATCGCGACATGCCGCCCTACGACCCTTCGACCTTCCCGCCCTTCGCTGTCACCGTCGACCTGGTCGTGCTCACAGTGCGCGGTCACGCGCTCTGCGCGCTGGTCGTCCGCCGCGGAGAGACCCCGTTCCAGGGCAGATGGGCGCTGCCTGGTGGATTCGTCAGGATGGACGAGGACCTGGGGTCCGCCGCGGCGCGTGAACTCGTCGAGGAAACCGGCCTCTGCGCGCACGACCCGGCGAAACCGGCCGTGGGCAACGGGGCACATCTGGAGCAGTTGGCCACGTACGGAGATCCGGCGCGCGACCCCAGGATGCGGGTGGTCAGCGTCGCCCACCTCGCCCTTGCGCCGGACCTGCCCGCGCCCCGGGCGGGCGGCGACGCCAACAGTGCGCGCTGGGCACCGGTGGAGGACCTGCTGCACCCCGGCGCCGGGCGGGAGGGCGTGCAGGCGGCGCCGCTGGCCTTCGACCATGCGCGGATCCTGGCCGACGGCGTGGAGCGCGCCCGCTCCAAGATCGAGTACTCCTCGCTGGCCACCGCGTTCTGCCCGCCGGAATTCACGGTCGGCGAGCTGCGCCGGGTGTACGAAGCGGTGTGGGGCGTGGTCCTCGACCCCCGTAACTTCCACCGCAAGGTCACCGGAACGCCCGGGTTCCTGGTGCCTTCCGGCGGGACGACCACGCGGCAGGGCGGCCGACCCGCGCAGTTGTTCCGGGCAGGGGCGGCCACGGTGCTCAATCCGCCGATGCTGCGACCCGAGGTCTGAGCCACCGGGCGTTCCGCTGCGATGGCTCCGCGGAACGCCTGTCGGTCCACCCCTGCACCAAAAGTCTGAAATGTCGCGTTATGTTGCTGCGGTACCCCCTGCCGCCGAGCGGTCTCACCTTCCGCGAGAGACGCGAGAGAAGCGATGCTCCAGGCCATCGGACTCACCAGCACCCCCCGTCGCGACGCTCCGCCAGCCGTGAACGATCTGACCTTCGAGGCTCCCCCCGGCCGTGTCACGGCCCTGCTGGGCGCCCCCCGCTCGGGCAAGACCACGGCCCTGCGGCTGATGCTCGAACTGGACGCAGGGCGGGGCGTCGCCTACTTCCGGGGGCGGCCGCTGCACCGCATCGCCCACCCGGCACGGGAAGTGGGCGTACTGCTCGGCGACGTACCGGGCCATCCCTCCCGGACCGCCCGGGGGCAGCTCCGTATGCTCTGCGCGGCCGCGGGCGTGCCCGCGGCCCGGGCCGACGAGGTGCTCGAGGTCGTCGGGCTCGCCGGGCTGGGGGACCAGCGCCTGGGCGCCCTCTCGGTGGGGATGGACCGTCGGCTCGGCCTGGCCTCCGCGCTGCTCGGGGACCCCCACACCCTGATCCTGGACGAACCGGCGGAGGGGCTGTCCCCGCGGGAGAACAGTTGGCTGTACGGGCTGTTGCGTGCGCACGCGGCCCAGGGCGGCACGGTCCTCTACACCACGGGCGATCCCAAGGAGGCGGCCCGCACGGCTGAACGCGTCGTCACCATCGGCGGCGGGCGCCTCGTCGCCGACCAGGACGTCTCCGACTTCGCCCGCACCCGGCTCCGGGCCCGGGTCGCCGTCCGCACCCCGCACGCGGCCCGGCTGGCAGCCGTGGTCAGCCGCGAGGCCCGAGCCGCGCGGCGCTCCGTCGAAGTCGTCGAGGAGGCGAGCGGACGGCTGACGGTGTACGGCAGTAGCTGTGCGGAGATCGGCGACACCGCGTACCGGCACGGCGTCCCCGTGCACCGGCTCGCCGACGAGATCGGCGACACCGGACCCGCCGCGCCGACGGAGGCCGGGAGCGGGGAGCGGGGCGACTCGGCCGCCACTCTGTCCGAGCTGCCGCCCCCGATCCGGGTGCGCCCCGCACGCGGCCCCCTGCGCCCGCTCCGGTACGAACTGCGACGCTCTCTGGGCGTCCGGACAACGGCTGTGATCATGGCGGCCGTTCTGGTGGTGTCGGCCGCGGTGTCCGTCCTGCTGGCCCGCACGGATGGCACCGCGCTGCCCCGCGTGCTCGCCGCGTGGCCGGCCCTGCTGCCGCTCCCTCCCGCCGCGCTCGGCGCGGGCCTGCTCGGTGCGCTGTCCTTCGGGGACGAGTTCCGCTATCCGGCACTCGCCGCCGCTCGCGGCACCGTGCCCCGGCGGCTCGGTCTGCTGCTGGCCAAGCTCACCGTGACCGCGAGCTTCGCTCTGCTGCTCGCGGGCCTCGCCGTGGTGGGCGGAGCGCAGAGCCTCCGGCTCGTGTACGGACCGGACTTGATCGAGACTCCTCCGAACGCCGTCGCGCTCGGCGCGAGTTGGGCCGGCCTGACGGTCGGCTGCGCTTGGGCGGGGCTGCTGGCCGCCGGCGTCTTCCGGGTGGCCGGAGCAGGGGTCGCCGCCGTGCTCGCCGTTCCCGTGCTCGTCGTTCCGCTGGTGCAGAAGCTCTTCGCAGCGCCGTCCGCACGTTCGGTCGCCGGGCTACCGGGCCGCCTCCGTGAACTGGCCGGGTGGCAGCTGCCGCAGCAGGCGGACCACTGGGTCCTGGCCGTCGCGCGGGTGGTGGCGCAGCCCGTCGGCACCGCGCTCGCCCTGTCGTTGTCAGCCCTGATCTGCGCGTATCTGTTCACCAGCCTTCGAGGGAGGGCACGTTGGTGATCGCCGTCGCACCGCAGCGAGGGCAAGGGCCCATAACTCCCTGATAAATGCCTTGTTTGTAGGGGTATGGCGTCAATTGCGGAGCGAGCGCCGATCACCCTTTCGTGTGCTTTTCACCAAAGACCTCAAGGGGTGGGCGAGCCGCGCCGACAAAGGATGCGTGAGTACCCTTGCGCACACCATGATGACCGCCGCCCGCACCGTCGACTCCGGCCTGGCCGGCTCGGGCGAACTCGACCGCTATCCCTATACGGAGGCGCCGGCCGGCGAGCGTGCCGCTTCCCGGGCCTGGGGCGGTTCCGATTCGGAGCTGGGACGGGCGAGCCGACGGGGGTCGGCCAGCCGGGGGCGCGGTCTCCACGGCCAACTCGTCCAGCAGCTCGGCCAGATGATCGTTTCCGGTGACCTCGGCGCGGACCGCCCCCTCGTTCCCGAGGAGATCGGCCAGCGGTTCGAGGTGTCCCGCACCGTCGTCCGTGAATCCCTGCGCGTCCTCGAAGCCAAGGGGCTGGTCAGCGCGCGCCCCAACGTGGGTACGAGGGTCCGGCCGGTCAGCGACTGGAACCTGCTGGATCCCGACATCATCGAATGGCGGGCCTTCGGTCCGCAGCGTGACGACCAGCGCCGTGAGCTGGCCGAGCTCCGCTGGACCATCGAACCGCTCGCCGCCCGCCTCGCGGCTGGGCACGGCCGGGACGACATTCAGCAGCGGCTCGGCGACATGGTGGAGATCATGGGGCACGCGTTGGGGCAGGGGGACGCGATCACCTTCTCCCGCGCCGACGCGGAGTTCCACGCCCTGCTCATCCAGGCGGCGGGCAACCGGATGCTCGAACACCTTTCCGGCATCGTCTCGGCCGCCCTTCATGTCTCCGGCGGCCCGGTAACCGGCTGTGACCGTCCGGGCGAGACCTCACTCGCCCACCACGCGCGCATCGCCGACGCCCTGGCCTCCGGCGACGCCGGGGCCGCCGAGACGGCCATGCGCCAACTGCTCGTCGTCCACCCCGACGTCGAGCGTGTGGTTCCCGCACCGCGCGAGCACTGACCGGGGCGCGGACGGGTGCGTGGGCCCGGTGCCGCCGGACCGCACAGGTCCGGCGGCATAATTGTGGGGGGATGGCACCCTTGGCCCATTTCGTCGCGTATGAGGTGTGACTCGGGCCACGCGGATTGGCCGTAACACTCCTCGAAGCAGCGCGATGACTTAAGAGGTGAGCGTCGCGGAAGGAATACAGCAACCCTCGGGTGCGCTGTGCAGTTCTGAGGCCAAACCCGCGCCGTCGGCGACATCCCCAGTCGACGGTCGTCGGCTCCAGCCCTCTCCAGGGCAGGGCCGGAAGCCGTTTCCATCGTTCCGAGAGGTTGTTCGTGTCGGCCAGCACATCCCGTACGCTCCCGCCGGAGATCGCCGAGTCCGAGTCTGTGATGGCGCTCATCGAGCGGGGAAAGGCTGATGGGCAGATCGCCGGCGATGACGTGCGTCGGGCCTTCGAGGCTGACCAGATTCCGCCAACCCAGTGGAAGAACGTTCTGCGCAGCCTCAACCAGATCCTCGAGGAAGAGGGTGTGACGCTGATGGTCAGTGCCGCGGAGTCGCCGAAGCGCGCCCGCAAGAGCGTCGCAGCGAAGAGCCCGGTCAAGCGCACCGCCACCAAGACCGTCGCGGCGAAGACCACCGTGACCAGGACCGTCGCGGCCACCGCCGCCCCGGCGGCCGAGAGCGCGGACGCGGTGGCCGACGACGCCGTCGCGGCCGCTCCCGCCAAGAAGACGGCAGCCAAGAAGACGGCGGCCAAGAAGACCGCCGTGAAGAAGACGGCGGCCAAGAAGACAGCGGCGAAGAAGTCCGGCAAGCAGGACGACGAGCTCCTCGACGGCGACGAGGCGGCCGAGGAAGTCAAGGCCGCCAAGGGCGAGGAAGAGGAGGGCGAGGGCGAGAACAAGGGCTTCGTCCTCTCCGACGACGACGAGGACGACGCACCTGCGCAGCAGGTCGCCGTCGCCGGCGCCACCGCCGACCCGGTCAAGGACTATCTGAAGCAGATCGGCAAGGTTCCCCTCCTCAACGCCGAGCAGGAGGTCGAGCTCGCCAAGCGCATCGAGGCCGGTCTCTTCGCCGAGGACAAGCTGGCGAACGCCGACAAGCTCGCACCGAAGCTCAAGCGCGAGCTGGAGATCATCGCCGAGGACGGCCGGCGGGCCAAGAACCACCTTCTGGAGGCCAACCTCCGTCTGGTGGTCTCCCTGGCCAAGCGCTACACCGGTCGCGGCATGCTCTTCCTGGACCTGATCCAGGAGGGCAACCTCGGTCTGATCCGCGCGGTCGAGAAGTTCGACTACACCAAGGGCTACAAGTTCTCCACGTACGCCACCTGGTGGATCCGTCAGGCGATCACCCGCGCGATGGCCGACCAGGCCCGCACCATCCGTATCCCGGTGCACATGGTCGAGGTCATCAACAAGCTCGCGCGCGTGCAGCGCCAGATGCTCCAGGACCTGGGCCGCGAGCCCACCCCGGAGGAGCTGGCCAAGGAACTCGACATGACCCCCGAGAAGGTCATCGAGGTCCAGAAGTACGGTCGCGAGCCGATCTCCCTCCACACCCCGCTCGGTGAGGACGGCGACAGCGAGTTCGGTGACCTGATCGAGGACTCCGAGGCCGTCGTCCCGGCGGACGCGGTCAGCTTCACGCTCCTCCAGGAGCAGCTCCACTCCGTGCTCGACACGCTCTCCGAGCGTGAGGCCGGCGTGGTCTCGATGCGCTTCGGCCTCACCGACGGTCAGCCGAAGACGCTCGACGAGATCGGCAAGGTCTACGGGGTGACGCGTGAGCGCATCCGTCAGATCGAGTCGAAGACGATGTCGAAGCTTCGTCACCCGTCGCGCTCGCAGGTGCTGCGCGACTACCTCGACTAGGTCGCGGAAGATTCACCGGCCGAGGGCCCGGAACCCCCAGGGGATCCGGGCCCTCCGGCGTGTCCTCGGGTGCGGACGGCGACCGGCTGGATCACGCTGGGTGGACCGTTACCGCCTCAGCGTCAGGAGCCTCCATGCCCCGTTCCGTCGTCCGTGCCCTGACCGGGGTGCTCGCCCTGACCGCCGCCGCGACCGTGGTGCCGCTCGCTTCGCCCTCCGCGGCACTCGCGGACAGCATCATCGTCGGCGGACAGCCCGCCCCGGTGGCGGACAGCCCCTGGGCGGTGGCGCTGTCGAGCCGGGACCGGTTCGGAGGGGCGCGCGCGGGCCAGTTCTGCGGCGGCGTCGCCGTGGCGCCCACGAAGATCCTGACGGCCGCCCACTGTCTGAGTGACGAGGCGCTCGGCGGACCGGTGGAGCGGGTGAAGGACCTGCTGGTCATCGCCGGCCGGGAGCGGCTGAGTGACTCCGGCGGCCAGGAGATCCCGGTCCGGTCCATCTGGGTGAACCCGGCGTACGACCCCGTCTCCAACGCCGGCGACCTCGCGGTGCTGACCCTGTCCCGAGCGATGCCGAAGGGCGGCGTCATTCCGACGGCCAAGGGCGGGGACACCGCCTACCGGGCCGGGACCACGGCGGCGGTCTACGGGTGGGGCGACACGACGGGGAGTGGCGCGTACGCATCGGTGCTGCGCTCCGCGCGGGTCCAGGTCCTGCCGGACAGCGACTGCGCGCGGGCCTACCCGGGCGGCCGGGAGGGTACGTACAAGGCCTCGGCGATGCTCTGCGCGGGCGATCGGGCGGGCGGCCGGGACGCGTGCCAGGGGGACAGCGGCGGGCCGCTGGTGGCCCGTGGGCGGCTCATCGGCCTGGTGTCCTGGGGCAGCGGTTGCGGGCGCGCGGGCAGCCCCGGGGTGTACACACGGGTCTCCGCCGCCCTGGAATGGGCTGCGGGCCGCGTCTGAGCCGGGGCGGAGTCGCGTAGCGCGGTCGGGCCGTTACGACGAGAACGGGCGGCTCCCCCGGTGGGGGAGCCGCCCGTCGGCCGGTCCTGGACCGGCCCCTGGCTCGTCGTGGATGCGAGGTATCAGTGTTGTTCCTCGTCGGCGGCAGCCGTCTGCACGGCGGTGAGCCGATCCGTCTCATCCTGTATTTCCGCGGCGATCTTCTTGAGTTCCGGCTCGAACTTGCGCCCGTGGTGGGCACAGAAGAGCAGTTCACCGCCGCTGATCAGGACGACGCGCAGATATGCCTGGGCGCCGCAACGGTCACAGCGGTCTGCTGCGGTCAGCGGGCTCGCGGGGGTCAGAACAGTAGTCACGTCGCCTCTTCTCTAGCTCGACGAGCTGTCGTACCAGGGTCAACATCCAACCAGGCCGAAAACGTTCCCGCTCGTGGCTTTTCTTCGAAACTTCTTCTCGGTGTGGCTGTCTGTTGCCGGTTGGCGGCGAATGTGCCGTATGCGGAGCGCTACGGTTTCGCATTGCTTGTCTTGGGGGTGGGTCCCGCCGGCCGGCTTGCCGGTTTGTTCATGAGGACGTGCCCGGAGCCTAAATGGTTCATGCGTCGAAGGGAACGTGATGTGCACGTCACTCCAACGAATGATCGAACACCCATGCGAGCCTGGAGGAAGCTCGTCTAGCATGAGGATTCCCCGAGGGTGGCGTTACAACCGCTCTACCAGGCCTCTGTAGGCTCTCAGCGGCAACCGAAGCCCAGCCCGATACCCACGGGGGCCCCAGATGAAATTCAGCGAGGAGCGAACCGCGTGACCGCCGAAACGTCCGTGCCGTCCACCGCGATGCTGACCGGAGCAGGCGGCGACCGGGACAGCTCCAACTACACCGCGCGGCACCTTCTCGTCCTCGAAGGGCTGGAGGCGGTCCGCAAGCGCCCCGGCATGTACATCGGGTCCACCGACAGCCGTGGCCTGATGCACTGCCTCTGGGAGATCATCGACAACTCCGTCGATGAAGCCCTGGGCGGCTACTGCGACCAGATCGAGGTCATCCTCCACGACGACGCCTCCGTCGAGGTCCGGGACAACGGCCGCGGCATCCCGGTCGACGTCGAGCCCAAGACGGGCCTCTCCGGCATCGAGGTCGTCATGACCAAGCTGCACGCCGGAGGCAAGTTCGGCGGCGGCTCCTACGCCGCCTCGGGCGGCCTCCACGGCGTCGGCGCGTCCGTGGTCAACGCCCTCTCCGCCCGCCTGGACGTCGAGGTCGACCGCAACAGCGCGACCCACTCCATCAGCTTCCGGCGCGGTGTCCCCGGCATGTTCACCGAGCAGGGGCCGGACAGCCCGTTCGATCCGGCCAACGGCCTGCGCAAGGGCAAGCGCGTGTCCAAGACCCGTACCGGTACCCGGGTGCGGTACTGGGCGGACCGCCAGATCTTCCTCAAGGACGCCAAGCTCAACCTGGAGACGCTCTACCAGCGCGCCCGCCAGACGGCCTTCCTCGTCCCCGGTCTCACGATCATCGTCCGTGACGAGCGGGGGCTGGGCGGCGAGGGCAAGACGGAGGAGACGTTCCGCTTCGACGGCGGCATCAGCGAGTTCTGCGAGTACCTGGCCCAGGACAAGGCCGTCTGCGACGTCCAGCGCCTCAGCGGCACGGGCACCTTCAAGGAGACCGTGCCCGTCCTCGACGACCGCGGCCACATGACCGCCACCGAGGTCACCCGCGAGCTGGCCGTCGACATCGCCCTGCGGTGGGGCACCGGCTACGACGCGACCGTACGGTCGTTCGTGAACATCATCGCCACCCCCAAGGGCGGCACCCATGTCACCGGCTTCGAGCGCTCCCTGACCAGGACGGTGAACGAGGCGCTCCGCTCCGCCAAGATGCTGCGGGTCGCCGAGGACGACGTCGTCAAGGACGACGCCCTCGAAGGGCTCACCGCCGTCGTCACCGTACGGCTCGCCGAGCCGCAGTTCGAGGGGCAGACCAAGGAGGTGCTCGGCACCTCCGCGGCCAACCGGATCGTGGCAGGCGTGGTCGCCAAGGAGCTCAAGGCCTTCCTGACCTCGACGAAGCGGGACGCCAAGGCGCAGGCCAGAGCGGTGCTGGAGAAGGCCGTGGCCGCCGCCCGCACCCGGATCGCCGCCCGGCAGCACAAGGACGCCCAGCGCCGCAAGACCGCGCTGGAGTCGTCCTCGCTGCCCGCCAAGCTCGCCGACTGCCGCAGTGACGACGTGGAGCGCAGCGAGCTGTTCATCGTCGAGGGCGACTCGGCGCTCGGCACGGCCAAGCTGGCGCGCAACAGTGAGTTCCAGGCGCTGCTGCCGATCCGCGGAAAGATCCTCAACGTACAGAAGTCGTCCGTCTCGGACATGCTGAAGAACGCCGAGTGCGGCGCGATCATCCAGGTCATAGGAGCCGGCTCCGGGCGCACCTTCGACATCGACGCCGCGCGCTACGGGAAGATCGTCCTGCTGGTGGACGCCGACGTCGACGGCGCCCACATCCGCTGCCTGCTGCTGACCCTCTTCCAGCGCTACATGCGCCCGATGGTCGAGGCGGGGCGGGTCTTCGCGGCCGTCCCGCCGCTGCACCGGATCGAGTTGGTCCAGCCCAAGAAGGGTCAGGACAAGTACATCTACACCTACTCCGACAACGAGCTGCGCCAGACCCTCCTGGAGCTCCGGCGCAAGAACGTCCGGATCAAGGAATCGATCCAGCGCTACAAGGGCCTGGGCGAGATGGACGCCGATCAGCTGGCGGAGACGACGATGGACCCGCGCCACCGCACGCTGCGGCGCATCAACATCGGCGACCTGGAATCCTCCGAGCAGGTCTTCGACCTGCTGATGGGCAACGAGGTCGCGCCCCGCAAGGAGTTCATCACCAGCTCCGCGGCCACTCTGGACCGCTCGCGCATCGACGCCTGATCCCGGGCTCCCGCCGGCCCCCGCTCCCGTACCACCGGAGCGGGGGCCGCGTACGTTTCCGGGGGCCCGGGGTGCCCGGGGCTCCGACGTTCGCGCAGCCGTCCGGGGCTTCTGTCACCTGAAGGGGTGAAGTCGGGCGAATGACGCGCCCGGGATCTTCCTGAACCGCCCATGGTGGGCCATGCGGCCGAAGAGGTGCGCGAAGCAGGGGAGTTGTGCGGTGCAGAAGGAAACAGGGCCGAAGGCCGCGGGAGTGCGGCCCGACGACCCGTGGGACGACGCCCCGGTCCGCGGTCGGGGCGGCCAGGGCGGGACAGGAGGCGTCGCGCGCCTCGACGCGCCCGCCGCGGCGGGGCCGGATCGCGAGCCCAGCGCGGCCGACATCTATCTGGAGGTGCACCGCAGCGCGGCCTTCCGCGAGGTGCGCCGCCGCTACCGCCGCTTCGTGGCTCCCGCCGCCCTCGCCTTCCTCCTCTGGTATCTCGCCTACATCGTCGCCGCGACCACCGCGCCCGAGCTGATGGCCCGCCCGGTCGCCGGAGCGGTCAACGTCGCGATGGTGGCGGGTCTCGGCCAGTTCCTCACCACGTTCCTGCTCACCTGGGCGTACGCACGGCACGCGCGGCTGCGCAGGGACCGGGCCGCGCTCGATCTGCGCTGGGACACCCAGGAGATGACACGGGGCCTGGGCCGGCAGACGAGAGGGCCGGGACGTTGAGAGGCGACCACCACACACTCGCCCTGCTGCTGTTCAGCGCGTTCATCGCGGTGACGCTCTTCATCACCACCTGGGTCGGCCGCGACCGGCAGGGCTCCGCCGAGGAGTTCTACGCCGGCGGACGCCTCTTCTCGCCCATGGAGAACGGATTCGCCATCGCCGGCGACTACATGTCGGCGGCCTCCTTCCTCGGGATCTCCGGGCTGATCGCCCTCTTCGGCTACGACGGCATGCTCTACTCGGTCGGCTTCCTCGTCGCCTGGCTGGTCGTCCTGCTGTTTGTCGCCGAACTCGTCCGCAACTGCGGCCGGTTCACCCTGGCCGACGTGGTCGCGGCGCGGCTGGCGGAGCGCCCGGTGCGGACCGCCGTCGGCACCTCGTCCGTCACCGTCTCCGTGTTCTACCTGGTCGCCCAGATGGTGGGCGCGGGCAGCCTCGTGGCCCTGTTGCTCGGCGGGACGAGCGAAGCGGCCCGGTCCTGGACGGTGGTCGGGGTCGGCGCGCTCATGGTGATCTACGTGTCGTTCGGCGGCATGCGCGCCACCACCTGGATCCAGATCGTCAAGGCCGTCCTGCTGATGGCCGGGGCCGTCGCGCTCACGGTGCTCGTCCTGGTCCACTTCCACGGGAACGTCGACAACCTGCTCACCACCGCGGCCGAACGCAGCGGCCACGGCAAGGACTTCCTCGCGCCCGGACTCCGCTACGGCGGGGACCTGACCTCGCGCCTCGACTTCATCAGCCTGGGCATCGCCCTCGTCCTCGGCACGGCGGGGCTGCCGCACATCCTGTCGCGCTTCTACACCGTGCCCACCGCCCGCGCCGCGCGCCGCTCCGTCGTCTGGTCCATCGGCCTGATCGGCAGCTTCTACCTGATGACGATCGTGCTCGGATTCGGCGCCGCCGCCCTCGTCGGCTCCGCCGAGGTCCGCGCCTCGAACGCGGCGGGCAACACCGCGGTCCCGCTGCTGGCGCTCGTCCTCGGTGGCGGTGAGGGGTCCACCGGCGGAACGATTCTCTTCGCCGTGGTCGCCGCCATCGCCTTCGCCACCATCCTCGCCGTCGTCGCGGGCGTCACGCTCGCCTCGTCCGCGTCCGTCGCCCACGACCTCTACGCCTCACTCCGCCGACCCGGCCGTGAGAAGTACGGCGAGGTCGCCGTGGCGCGTATCGCCGCCGCGGGAATCGGCGTGGTCGCGATCGGCCTCGGACTGCTCGCCCAGGACCTCAACGTCGCCTTCCTGGTGGGCCTGGCCTTCGCCGTGGCCGCTTCGGCGAACCTCCCGGCCCTGCTCTACTCGCTGTTCTGGCGCGGCTTCACCACCCGGGGCGCGGTCTGGGCCGTATACGGCGGACTGATCCCGGCGGTCGTCCTGGTGCTGGTCTCACCCGTCGTCTCCGGCAGCCCCACGTCGCTGTTCCCCGGTGTCGACTTCCAGCTCTTCCCCCTGGAGAACCCCGGCCTGGTCTCCATCCCGCTCGGCTTCCTGTCCGGCTGGATCGGTACGGTCACCTCGCCCGAGCCGCCCGACGAGGCCAAGCACGCCGAGACCGAGGTCCGGGCGCTGACGGGGGCCGGGGCGGCGTAGGACGGTCTTCGGGCACCGTGTGTCCGGGCCGAGCGCTGTACGGGCTCCCGGGCGGATCAGCCGGCCGCCCAGGCGTACCGGTGTTCCGGGCGGCCCGTCTCCCCGTAGCGCAGCGTCAGCCTGACCTTGCCGGTGCGCTCCAGCAGCTTGAGATAGCGCTGGGCCGTCTGGCGGCTCATTCCCGCGCTGTCCGCGATCTCCTGGGCGGAGAGCGGGCCGTCGGCGCCGCGCAGGGCACCCCGGACGAGCTCGGCGGTGGTGGGGGAGTGGCCCTTGGGGAGAGCAGGCTCGTCCGCCGCCCACAGTGCGCCGAAGAGCCGGTCCACCTGCGCCTGCTCGGCCTCCCCACCCCCGTCGAGGGCCTGCCGCAGGGCCGCGTACGCCTCCAGCTTCGCGCGCAGCCCCGCGTACGTGAACGGCTTCACCAGGTACTGGAGGGCGCCGTGCCGCATCGCGTCCTGCACGGTCGCGACGTCCCGGGCGGCCGTCACCATGATCACGTCGACCTGGCGGCCGAGGCGGCGCAGTTCCCGTACGACGGCGAGGCCGTTGCGGTCGGGCAGGTAGTGGTCCAGCAGGATCAGGTCCACCGGGACCTTCTCGACCGCCGCCAGCGCCGCGACCGCCGAGTGGGCCCGCGCGGCCACCCGGAAGCCGGGGACCTTGGCGACGTACGCCGCGTTGATCTGCGCCACCCGGACGTCGTCGTCCACGATCAGGACCTGGATCACGGCTGGCCTCCCGTCGTGGCCGGAGACGTGGGGGGCGGCGGACCGTCGGTGGAGCCCGCGGCCGGCTCGGCCGGGGCCTCGGGCCCGGGCTCGGCCAGCGCCTCCGGCAGGACCACCGTGAACACCGCACCGCCTTCGTCCGCCCCGGACACCGTCACGCTGCCTCCCTGACGCTCCGCGAGCCTCCGCACGAGGGCGAGCCCGAGACCGCGCTTGCCGTGCGCCGGGACCTCCTTGGTGGACCAGCCCTCCGTGAAGATCGACGCGTGCTGCTCCTGGGGGACGCCGGGGCCGCTGTCGCGTACCTCCAGGATCACCGTACGTCCCTCCGTGCACAGCCCGACCTCGATCCGGGCCCCGTCCGATCCGGCCGCCGCGTCCGTGGCGTTGTCGACGAGGTTGCCCATGACGGTGACCAGACCCCGGGGATCGACCACCCGGTCAGGCAGCAGGGTGCCGGGGGCCAGCCTCAGCGATACGCCGCGCTCGGCGGCGACCGTCGCCTTGCCCACGAGGAGGGCGGCCAGCAGGGGGTCCTGCACCTTCTCGGTGACCTGTTCGGCCGTCGCCCGGTGCACGCCGACCACCTCCGTGACGAACTCCATCGCGTCCTCGTGCATCTCCAGCTCCAGCAGCCCCAGCAGGGTGTGCAGCCGGTTCGCGTGCTCGTGGTCCTGGGCGCGCAGGGCGTCGATCAGCCCCGTGGTGGAGTCGAGTTCGCGGCCCAGGTGCTCCAGCTCGGTCCGATCGCGCAGGGTCACCACGGCACCGCCGTCGTCCGTGGGCATCCGGTTGGCCAGCAGCACCCGGCTGCCCCGTACCGCCAGAAGGTCGTCGCCGACCACCCGCCCGGCCAGCACGTCCGTGGTCCTGCCGTCGCCCAGCACCTCCTCCAGCGTCCGGCCCGCCGTCTCCGGGCCCACGCCCAGCAGCCGTTGTGCCTCGTCGTTCAGCAGCCGGACGCGGCCGGCCCCGTCCAGGGCGACGACCCCTTCGCGGATGCCGTGCAGCATGGCCTCGCGTTCCGTCAGGAGCGCGGAGATATCGGAGAACGCCAGGTCATGGGTCTGCCGCTGCAACCGGCGGGAGATCAGGTACGCGGCGAGCGCCCCCACGGCCAGGGCCCCGCCCGCGTACGCCAGCAGCCCCGGGATCGCCCCGAGGAGCCGGGCGCGGACGCTGTCGTAGGCGATGCCCACCGACACCGCGCCGACCACGTCGCCGGACGGGCCGAGCAACGGCACCTTGCCCCGCGCCGAGCGGCCGAGTGTGCCGCTGTCGATCTCCATCACCTCGCGGCCGCGCAGCGCCTCACCGGGGTCGGTGGAGACGATCGCGCCGATCCGGTGGGTGTCGGGGTGCGACCAGCGCACCCCGCGCTGGTTCATGACGACGACGTACTCCGCTCCGGTCGCCCGCCTGACCCGCTCGGCGGCCGACTGGACGGGGCCCCGGTCCGACGGGTCCGTGCTGGTCAGGTCCTTGACGATCCCCGGCTGGGCGGCGGTGCTCTGGGCGATGGCGAGGGCGCGGCGCATCGCCTGGTCGTCCAGCTGGTCGCTGAGGGGGGCCAGGAACAGGCCGGTGACCAGGATCGTCACGCCGGTGATGACGGTCAGCTGCATCAGCAGGACCTGGGAGAAGACCCGCTGGGGCCAGCCGAACCGGCGCGGTCCCCTGCCGGGGGTCGGTGGGGCGTTCATCGTAGAGACGGTAAGGGGCGGGAGGGCCGGGCGGAAATTCGGCCGCGGTTCGGCGTCCGTCCGGTAGTTGGCCGTAGGCACCTCTTGCTTCGCGGCGCTGTGTCTGTGAGCGTTCCTGGAGCATCCCGAGGAGTTCGCCCTCAACGCAATCCACTTGCACTTCTTGCGCTAATCTTGCGCACATGACGCGACGACTTGCTCAGGTGGCCCAGAAAGTGGGAGTCAGCGAGGCGACGGTCAGCCGGGTGCTGAACGGCAAGCCGGGCGTTTCCGACGCCACCAGGCAGGCTGTTCTCTCCGCGCTGGACGTCCTCGGGTACGAGCGCCCGACCCAGCTGCGCGGCGAACGGGCCCGGCTGGTCGGGCTGGTCCTGCCCGAGCTGCAGAACCCGATCTTCCCCGCGTTCGCCGAAGTGGTCGGTGGCGCGCTCGCCCAGCAGGGGCTGACCCCGGTGCTCTGCACCCAGACCAAGGGCGGCGTCTCCGAAGCCGACTACGTCGAGCTGCTCCTCCAGCAGCAGGTCTCCGGGGTGGTCTTCGCGGGGGGCCTCTACCACCAGGCCGACGCCCCGCACGACCACTACAAGGTGCTCGCCGACCGCAAGATCCCCGTGGTGCTGATCAACGCGGCCATCGCCCACCTGGGCTTCCCGGGCGTCTCCTGCGACGACTCCGTCGCCGTCGAGCAGGCCTGGCGGCACCTCGTCTCGCTCGGCCACGAGCGCATCGGATTCGTCCTCGGCCCCTCCGACCACGTGCCCTCGCAGCGCAAGCTCGCCGCCGCCCGGTTGCTCGCCGAGGCGGCGGGAACGGCCGTGCCCGACGAGTGGGTGGCCCGCGCGATGTTCTCGCTGGAGGGCGGGCAGGCCGCCGCGATGCGGCTGCTGGATCGGGGTGTCACCGGCATCATCTGCGCGAGCGACCCGCTCGCGCTGGGCGCCGTGCGCGCCGCCCGCCGCCGCGGTCTCTCGGTGCCCGGCGACGTGTCGGTCGTCGGCTACGACGACTCGGCCTTCATGAACTGCACCGAGCCGCCCCTGACCACCGTCCGCCAGCCCATCGAGGCCATGGGGCGCGCGGCCGTGGAACTGCTCTCGGTGCAGATCGGCGGGCGGACCGTGCCCTCGGACGAGCTGCTCTTCGAGCCGGAGCTGGTGGTGCGGGCGTCCACCGCGCAGCCGCCGCGCGAGAATTCCCTGTGATCCGTAGCTAATTTGCGCTGCCTGAACCCTCTGGTTCAGACCTGAGAGGGCATCCGGGGGCCGGGCAGCGGCTGTGGTGGCCGGGGACCCGTGTACTGCCCGCTGGGGCGGATACGGAGCGGGCGCTCCCCGTACTCCTCCAGCGCGTGGGCGATCCAGCCCGCGGTGCGGGACACCGCGAACACGGTCTCGCCCGCGTCCGCCGGCATCCCCCGGGAGACGGACAGGACGGCCAGGGCCAGGTCGATGTTGGCGTGCAGCGGAGCGTGCCGCGCCGTCGTCTCCACCACCTCGCGGGCCGCCGCCAGCGCCCCGGCGGCCTGCGGCACCTCCTCCAGCAGCGCCAACAGGGCCGTCGCCCGGGGGTCCTCGCCCCGGTACAGCCGGTGCCCCAGGCCCGGCACCCGTCGCCCGGTCCGCAGGTGATCGGCGACCACGGGGACCGCGCTGTCCCGGTCCACCGCCTCCCGGAGCATCCGGTGCGCCAGCCCGCTCGCCGCCCCGTGCAGCGGCCCCTCCAGCACGCCGAGGCCAGCCGAGACCACGGCGTACGGGTGGGCCCGCGCGGAGGCGGCGACCCGGGCGGCCA
Source organism: Streptomyces sp. rh34 (assembly GCF_002551245.1). GTDB lineage: Bacteria > Actinomycetota > Actinomycetes > Streptomycetales > Streptomycetaceae > Streptomyces. Next base: position 289 of record NZ_NTGZ01000117.1, on the reverse strand, counting down.
GGGTGGAGGCGGCCAGGTCGTGGTCGATCAGGAGGACCAGGGCCGCGTCCAGCACGGCGAGGGACGGGGCGTCGGCCGGCTCCGCGGTGAGCCGTGACCACAGCGCCCGCGCCAGGGAGCCTCCGTCGTCCTCCGGGCCAGCGAGCGCCGGCAGCGCGCCCACCAGCGTCGGGATCAGACTCCGTGCGCTGCTCAGCACCGCCTCGGGCGACAGGTCGAACCGCAGCGGATCCGTGGCCGCCGCGGCGGTCACCGCCACCCGCAGCCGGTCCGTCGACCCGCTGTGCGC
>NZ_NTGZ01000116.1 GCF_002551245.1 Streptomyces sp. rh34 | reverse complement strand
GCGTAGGGGGAAGGGGGAAGGGGGAAGGGGGGAAGGGGGGAAGGGGGGAAGGGCCCGGATCAGCCGAGGATGCCGCGGTCGTAGCCGACGGCGACGGCCGCGGCCCGGTCCTTGACGCCCAGCTTGGCGAAGATGTGGGTGAGGTGGGTCTTCACGGTCGCCTCGCTGATGAACAGCTCGGCGGCGATCTCCCGGTTGGTGGTGCCCCGCGCCACCAGGACCAGCACCTCGCGCTCGCGGGCCGACAGGGCGGCCCCGGCGGGATCGGCGGCGGGGGTGCGGACCCGGGTCATCAGCCGGGAGGCGACGGCGGGCGACAGGACGCTGCGCCCGTCGGCGGCGGCCCGGACGGCCGCGAACAGTTCCTCGCGCGGGGCGTCCTTGAGGAGGTAGCCGGTCGCGCCCGCCTCGATCGCGGGCAGGGTGTCGGAGTCGGTGTCGTACGTGGTCAGCACCAGGACCTGGGAGCGCGCACCGCGCCGGGTCAGCTCCGCGATGGCCGCCACTCCCCCGCCGCCCGGCATCCGCAGGTCCATCAGGACGACGTCGGGGTCGAGGCTCTCGACGGCCGCGAGGGCGTCCACGCCGTTCGCCGCCTCGCCGAGGACCTCGAATCCGGGTGCGGCGGCGAACATGCCCCGCAGCCCGTCCCGGACGACCGGGTGGTCATCGACGACGACGAGGCTGATGGCGCGGGCGGTGGTCTCGGTCATGACGGCACCGTACGGGGGCCCACGGGTGTCTGACCAGGGGCCACCGCCGTGCGGTTCACGGGTGCCTGACCAGGGGGACTCTGGCCGACACCGCCGTGCCGCCGCCCGGTTCCGACTCCACCTCGACCGCGCCCGCGATGCGCTCCGCGCGGGCCCGCATACCGCCGAGGCCGAAGCCTCCGGTGCGGCCGGCCGGGGCGGCGGCCGCGGGGTCGAAGCCGCGCCCGTCGTCCCGTACGTCCAGGGTCAGTTCGTCGTCCATGAAGGACAGCGTCACCCCGACCCGGGTGGCCCCGGAGTGCCGCCCGGCGTTGGCGAGGGCCTCGCCCGCGATACGCAGCAGGGTGGCGGCGATCTCGTCGTGGACCGGTTCGACGGTGCCGGTGACGGTGAAGTCGGCCCGGACGCGGTGCTGTTCGGCCCAGCCGGCGACCGTCTTCTCCAGCGCCCCGGCCAGTTCGTCGTGCTCCAGGGCGACGGGGCCCAGGTCGCGCACGGAGCGGCGGGCCTCCCCGAGGCTGTGGCGGGCGAGCGCGGCGGCCCGCTCCAGATGGACGCGGGCGGTCTCCGGATCGCGGTCCGTGACGGAGGTGACGACCTGGAGCTGGGCGATGATCCCGGTGAGGCCCTGGGCGAGGGTGTCGTGGATCTCGGCGGCGAGCCGGCGCCGCTCGTCGTCGACCCCGGCCTCGCGGGCCTGGACGAGGAGTTGGGCGTGCAGGGCCGCGTTCTGGGCCAAGGCCTCCTCCAGCCGGAGGTTGGTGCGCTCCAGCTCGGCGATGGTCTCGACCTGGATCCGGGCCTTCTCCTCCTCCCGCATGCCGACATGCCAGAAGAAGAGGGCGAGGGAGACGTTGAGGACGTACAGCGCGCCGAAGGCGACCCAGTTCATCAGGGAGGCGGGCGGCAGGCCCCCGCTCTGCGAACCGGCCAGGGTGACGGCGGTGGCGAGCAGCCCGATCCGGACGACGCGCCTGGGCAGCAGGGGTTCGACGTCGAAGTAGCCGAGGGCCGCGTAGATGGCGAAGAACGGGTTGAGCCAGGTCAGGGCGAAGGCGAGGACGGTCCGGGCGCCGTAGTAGGCCGCCCCGGCCGGAGCACCCGGCGTGGTACGGAGGCGGGCCCGGCCCCACCAGAGCTGGAGCCCGTACGCGGAGGCGACCAGCGCCCCGGCCGTGTACATCTCGGCGCGGGTCATGAGCAGGCCCGCGGCGACGGACGAGACCAGGGTGGCGAGGGTGAGAACGGCGTAGGGCCCGTACCGGTAGAACTGCTCCCAGCGGTGCTCGACGGTGTGGGGCACCACCGTGACGTACGGGCGCGGGGCGCCGGGCGACTGCGTCATGCGCGCAGTCTCCCCCGGCCGCGCGGTGCCCGTCACTCCCGGTACGGGGGCCGCGCCCCGCATCTCCGTCACTGCCACCGGAAGAGCCGGCCGGCCGCGAGGCCCAGAGCCGCGGTCCACAGCGCGACGACCCCGAGGTACGCCCAGCTCGGCCAGTGGCCGGAGGCGGCCTGGTCCAGGGCCTGGGAGGCGGCGCCGAACGGGGTGATCTCCACGATGCGGCGCAGGGTGTCGGGCATCGCCTGGACGGGCACCCAGACTCCGGCGGTGAACATCATCGTGAGGTAGGCGACCGACCCGACCGCGGTGGCCGCCTTCGTCGTACGGGACAGGGCGCAGATCGTCGCGCCCAGGGCGAGCACGGCGGCGATCGCGAGCAGCAGCGCCAGCGCGTACCCCGGCAGTTGTCCGGGCAGCGCGACTCCGTAGCCGAGGCGGCCGACGGCGACGACCAGGAGCGACGAGCCGAGGGCGGCGGCGCCGTGCAGGGTGATCTGGGCGGTGAGCAGGGCCGAGGGCCGCACCGGGGTGGTGGACATGCGGCGCAGGATGCCGCGCTCACGGTAGGCGGTGAGAACCGGCGGCATCGCCTGGAGTCCGGCCATGATCATGGCGAGCAGGACCGAGACGGGGACGTAGAGGTCGATGACCCGGCGTCCGCCGAGGGTGTCGTCGGGCTCCTTGAAGGCCGGGACGAAGCCGAGGATCACCAGGAGGACGGTCGGGAAGGCGAGGATCCAGAAGAGGCTGCCCGGTTCGCGGAGGAAGAGCCGGGTCTCGGTGAGCAGTACGGCCGCCATGGGGCCCCGTCGGCGGGCGGGCGCGGAGGCGGCGGGCCGGGAGGCGTCGGGCGGGGAGGCGTAGGGTGCGGCGGCCGGGGCGGTGGTGGCGTCGGGGGTCATGTCAGGCGTCCTGTCCGGTGAGGTCGAGGAAGGCTTCGTCGAGGCTGGTCTCGGTGATCCGCAGCCGCTGGGCGGTGACGCCGAGTTCGGCGAGCAGGGAGACGAGCGGTGTGATGGTGTCGTCCGTGGCGCCCAGGACGAGGACGCCGGCGGCGTCGGGCGGGGTCACCGAGGCGACCCCCGGAAGCGCGGCGAGCCGTTCGAGCTCGGGTCCGGTCGGGGTGCGGGAGGGGACGAAGGAGAGCACGGTGGAGCCGGTGGCCTGCCGGATCAGCCCGGCCGGGGTGTCCAGGGCGACGACCCTGCCCCGGTCGATGACGGCGATCCGGTCGCAGAGGCGCTGGGCCTCCTCCATGAAGTGGGTGACGAGCAGGACGGTCACCCCGCCGTCGCGGATCTCCTCGATGAGCTTCCAGGTGTCGCGGCGGGCTCGCGGGTCGAGGCCGGTGGTCAGCTCGTCGAGCACGACGACCCTCGGGTTGCCGATCAGGGCGAGGGCGATGAACAGGCGCTGCTTCTGGCCTCCGGAGAGCTTGGCGAAGCGGGTGGTGAGCCGGTCCGTCAGGCCGAGCCGGTCCGCGAGCGGCCGCCAGTCGGCGGGGGCCGGGTAGAAGGCGGTGTAGAGCTCCAGCGCCTCCCGTACGGTCAGTTTGGCCTGGAGCTCGCTCTCCTGGAGCTGGGCGCCGAGCAGCCGCGTCACCCGGTCGTGGTCGGCGACGGGGTCGAGCCCGGCGACCCTGATGGTGCCCGCGTCGGGGATGCGCAGGCCCTCCACGCATTCGACGGTGGTGGTCTTGCCCGCGCCGTTGGGGCCGAGGATGCCGAAGATCTCCCCCTCGTCGACGGAGAAGGAGACGCCGTCGACCACGTCACGGCCCGCGTAGGCCTTGCGCACCCCGTTGACTTCGATGATTGCCATGCCCCCAGGGTTCCGGCGGGCGGGCGCGGGCGGTATCCGCCGTCACGCTCGACGGTGCGTCAACCGATCGGTTGACCCGGGGTACGACCGTCGCCGGTGGTGGGTCCGGCCCGGCGGAAATTGGCAGGACCGATGTCAGTGGTGAAACGTAAGGTCGCCCCTGATGCCCAAAAAGCCTGCAGAGCGCACGGACCGGTCCGCCGTGCGCTCCCTCCTGCGCCTGTGGCCCTATGTCCGACCCGTGCGGGTGCGCCTGTTCACGGCCGCCTTCGTGGCGATCCTGGCGTCCTGTCTGGGGCTGGTGATTCCCCTCGTCCTGAAGTGGATGGTGGACGGTCCCGTCGCCGACCGCGACCCGGGCGGGGTGTGGCTGGGGGCGCTGTACCTGCTGCTGCTGGGTATCGCGGAGGCGCTGCTGTTCGGGCTGCGGCGGTGGCTGGTGGCGCGACCGCTGGCCGGGGTCGAGGCGTCGATGCGGGCGGATCTCTACCGCCATCTGCAACGGCTGCCGGTCGCGTTCCACGACCGCTGGGCTTCGGGTCAGCTGCTGTCGCGCGGGACGACGGATCTGATGCTGCTGCGGATGTTCCTGGCGTTCCCGCTGACCTTCCTGGTCGTCAACGCGACCACGATCCTGGTCGGGTTCGTCCTCCTGTTCGCCCAGGACTGGACGCTCGGACTGGTGCTGCTGGCGCCCGCGGTGCCGCTGATGATCCTGTGCTCGCTGTTCGAGACGAAGTACTCGGTGGTCACGCGCCGGGCCCAGGACCAGGTCGGCGACCTCACCACGGTCGTCGAGGAGAGCGTGCTGGGCATCCGCGTCGTCAAGGGCTTCGGCCGGCACCGCAGCCAGGCGCAGGCGTTCCGGGCGCTGTCGCACCGGCTGCGCACCACGGAGCTGGGCAAGGCCCGGCTGCTCGCCGGGATCTGGGGGCTGATCACCGCCCTCCCGGAGCTGGCGATCGGCGCGGCGCTGGTGCTCGGCACGATCCAGGTGGCGGACGGCACGCTGTCCGCGGGCACGCTGGTGGCGTTCCTGTCCACGGCGCTCGCCCTGCGCTGGCCGGTGGAGTCGATCGGCTTCCTGCTGGCGATGAGCCAGGAGTCGGCGACCGCGACCGACCGGTATTTCGAGGTGATGGACGCGGCGGAGGAGCCCGGGGCGGCGCCGGTCCGCGAGGGCGCGCCGGACACCGCGCCGGGGATGGTGTTCGAGGGCGTCGAGTTCCGCTACCCGGACGCGGATCCGGGCTCGCCGCCGGTCCTCGCCGGGATCGATCTGCACATCCGGCCCGGTGAGACGCTGGCCCTCGTCGGGGGTACGGGGTCGGGCAAGACGACGCTCACCGCTCTGGTGCCCCGGCTGCACGAGGTGACCGGCGGTCGGATCACGCTGGACGGCGAGGACATCGCCACGATGGAGCGTTCGCGGCTGCGGGAGCTGGTCTCGGTGGCGTTCGAGGAGCCGACGCTGTTCTCCGCGACGGTCGGCGAGAACGTGACGATGGGCGCGGCGGACGCCGACGAGAAGCAGGTGCGCCGGGCGCTGTCGGTCGCCCAGGCCGATTTCGTCCACGAGCTGCCCCAGGGGCTGGACACCGAGGTCGGCGAGCAGGGCCTGAGCCTGTCCGGCGGCCAGCGCCAGCGCCTCGCGCTGGCCCGAGCCGTGGTCGGGGAGCCGCGCTTCCTGGTGCTGGACGACCCGCTCTCCGCGCTGGACGTGCACACGGAGACGCTGGTGGAGGCCGCGCTGCGGCAGGTCCTGGAGCGGACGACCGCGGTGGTCGTGGCGCACCGCCCCTCCACCGTGATGCTGGCCGACCGGGTGGCGTTGCTGTCCGGGGGGCGGATCGCCGCGGTCGGCACCCATCAGGAGCTGCTGCGCGACAACGCGGAGTACGCCTGGCTGATGTCCGGCGCCGGTGACGAGCCCGCCGCACGGCCTCCCGCCGCACCGGTGGACAAGCCCGCCTCACGGGTGGACGAGCCCGCCGCACAGCGCCCCGCCACTTCGGTGAGCGCCCCCGCCCAGCAGGTCCCCGCCGAGGAGGGCAGTGCCCGATGACCACGACCACCGACGACGCGTCGCTCCCGGCCGCCGATGACGACGGCACGCCGAGGAGCCGGGTCGCGCCCGCACGCGGGCGCGTCGACGACCCGTTCGACCGGGACGACCTGCCCGCGCCGCCCGGGGCGACCAGGGCGCTGCTGTTCTCGCTGCTGGCCCCGATGCGCGGCCGGGTCGCGGTGTCGGCCCTGCTCCTGCTGGTCCAGCAGGTCGCGATGCAGGCGGGCCCGCTGCTGGTGGCGTACGCGATCGACAGCGGGGTTCCGGCGTTCCGTGACCACGACTACGGGCCGCTGGTCGCGGTCGCGATCGCCTACGCGCTCTGTTCCGTCGGCGCGGGTGTCCTCCAGTACGGCTTCGTCCGGGCCGCCGCGCGGATCAACCAGGACGTGCTGCTCGATCTGCGCGGCCGGATCTTCCGGCACGCGCAGGCGCTCAGCGTCGACTTCCACGAGCGCTACACCTCGGGCCGGCTGATCTCGCGCTCCACGACGGATGTGGAATCGTTGCGGGAGCTGCTGGGCGAGGGCCTCCAGGAACTGATCGGCGTGGTCCTGTCGTTCGTGTCGATCGCGTTGGTACTGCTCTGGCTGGACCTGGGGATCGGCTCGATCGCCACGCTCTCCTTCGTACCGCTGTATCTGCTGGTCCGCGTGTACCGGCGGCGGGCCTCCGTCGCGTTCACGGCGCGGTCGACGGCGATCGCGGCGGTGATCGTGAAGTTCGCGGAGACGATGAACGGCATCCGTCCGGTCCAGGCGTTCCGCCGCGAGCGGAGCAACGACACCGTCTTCACCGCGCTGAACACCCGCCACGAGCGGGCGAACGGCGACGCGATACTGGAGATGGCCCGTTATGTCATCGGTTCGCGGCTGATCGCGAACACGGCGGTGGCCGGAATGGTGCTGTGGGGCGCCTACCGGGTGGCGGACGGCACGCTGGCACTCGGCGTGCTGGCGGCGGCGGTGCTGTACATACGGCGGCTGTACGACCCGATCGACCGGCTGGGGATGTTCCTCAACTCCTACGAGTCGGCGGCGGCCTCGCTGACGAAGATCGCCGGCCTGCTGGCCCAGACCCCGAACGTCCCGGAGACCGACCGGCCGAAGGAACTGCCGCCGCGCTCGGGCGATCTCCCGGGCCGGGAGGTCACGTTCGACGGTGTGCGGTTCGCCTACCGTACGGGCGGCGAGGTGCTGCCCACCTTCGACCTGCACATCCCGGCGGGCCGGACGGTGGCGGTCGTCGGGTCGACGGGCGCGGGCAAGTCGACGCTGGCCCGGCTGCTGGCCCGCTTCTACGACCCGACCGAGGGCCGGGTCCTGCTGGACGGCACCGACCTGCGCGACCTGGACACCGCCGAGCTGCGACGGGGCGTGGTGATGGTGACGCAGGAGGCGTTCCTGTTCTCCGGGACGGTCGCGGAGAACATCGCGATCGGCCGCCCGGACGCCACCCGCGAGGAGATCGAGCACGCCGCGAAGGCGATCGGCGCGCACGATTTCATCACCGCCCTCCCGGACGGCTACGACACGGACGTACGCAAGCGGGGCGGGCGCATCTCGGCGGGCCAGCGGCAGTTGGTGGCGTTCGCCCGGGCCCTGCTGGCGAACCCGGCGGTGCTGATCCTGGACGAGGCGACCAGCTCCCTGGACGTCCCCGGCGAGCGGGCGGTGCAGCGGGCCATGGACACGGTGCTGCACGGCCGCACGGCGGTGGTGATCGCCCACCGGCTCTCCACGGTGGAGATCGCGGACCGGGTGCTGGTGATGGAGCACGGCCGGATCGTGGAGGACGGCGCACCCGCCGAACTGATCGGCGGGACGGGGCGGTTCGCGGGGCTGCACCGGACGTGGAAGGACAGCCTGGCCTGAGGGCGCTCCTCACTGCCGAAAGGCGCTGACGGCACATGCCCCTGTGAGGCGGGCTGTTGTCCGTGACACGGACCTTTCCGACGGCCGACGTGCCGGAACGGGGCACCCGACGCCCCGCCGTGGCCGCCGTGACCACCTGCCCGTCACCCGGTGCCGCGCCGGCCGGAAACCCGCCGTGAGCGGATCCGGCCAAAGATCACCTCGTTGGCCCTCCGCACGACACCTCCGTCCCGGTGTGCCAGTTGTGCCGCGCGTAACGACCCCTACGCGAAGGCAGGACTCACTCGGATGACCACCACCCGTACCGTCACCCGGGGCGCGATCACGGCCGCACTGGCCACCGCGCTCTCCATCGGCATCACCTCCACCGCCGTGGCCGTCCCCGCCGGACCGGACAGGGCCGGCGCCTCCCGGACGGCTGTCGCCCAGCAGCCGGGGGACGGATGGACCGGGGAGGGCGGGCTCTCCCTCGGCCCGGCCGACAACGAGCGGGTCGACGACTACATCGAAAAAGCCCGGCGGGCCGAGCGGGACATCAGCCCTCAGGTGCGGGCCGCGGCCTGGATCGCCGGCGCCGAGGTGATCGGCTTCGAGAACCGGCTGAAGTCCCCGGACTCACTCAAGCGGAAGGTCGCCACCTCGCTCAAGGAGCACCCCGGACAGAGCGCCGAGGCCGCGCTCGCCACGCTCAGTGACGCGGTCCGCTACACCCTCCAGTTGCGCGACGCCCCGTACACGGACGGCGTCACGACCGCCGCGCGGACGCTCTCCGCATGGGGCAACGACAGCACCAAGTGGTCCAACACCTGGGGCCGCTCCCAGGGGTACAAGGGGCTCAACACCGGCTGGCGCGCCCCCCGTTCGGGGCAGCTCTTCGAGGTCCAGTTCCACACCCCCGCCAGCAAGCAGGCCCAGGAAGCCACGCACAAGCTGTACGAGGAGCAGCGCCTCCCCGGCACCGGCCCGGAGCGGAAGAAGGAACTGCAGGAACAGCAGAACGCTCTCTTCGCCGCCGTTCCCGTCCCGGCGGGCGCGGACCGGCTGACCGCGCCTCTCCCGGCCCGGGTACCCGTACCGCTGGGGTAGCGGCACCACAGCGGCAGCACAGCGGCGCCACCGGCACGGCCCGGCGGCCGGCCTCGGCACGGCAGCTTCTCCGGGCACGTGCCGAGGCCGGCCCCGTGTGTCCGCACCACGACCGCCCCTGCGGACGGACGTGAGTCCGTGGACGGGGCAGGGGCAGGCCAGGCCCGTGAAGCTCACCCGGGCAGCAGCCGCACCGCCGCGTCCCGCAGCCGGGTGCGCTCCGTGCTCATGAAGCGGTGCAGGGTCCGCGAGGCGAGGGCGGTCCGCTGGGCGCTGCGGCGGCGTTCGCGGTCGTAGGCGTGCAGGGCCCCCGCGACGCCCGCAGGGCCGGGGGGTGCCACGGCGAGTGCGCGGGTCAGGGCGTCCGCGTCCAGGATCGCGGTGCAGGCCCCCTGGCCGAGGTTGGGCGTCATGGCGTGGGCCGCGTCGCCGACCAGGGCGACGGGTGCGGGCCGGTCGCCGGTGGAGACGCGGGAGGCAGGCCGGGTGCCGACGGCGACGAAGGCGGGCAGCGCCGGGTAGAGGTGGAGCATGTCGTAGCGGATCCAGGTGGCCGGGTCGGTGGCGTCCAGGACGCGCGGGACCGGGTCGTGCCAGCCCGCGAAGGAGGCGCGCAACTCCTCGGCGGTGGTGGCCTCGGGCACCGTGGCGTACCAGTTGGTGCGGCCCGGTTCGACCGGGGTCATCCCGAAGAAGCGGCCGCTGCCCCAGGTCTCGCCGTACACCGGGCTCTCGAAGTCGGCGGTGCCGATCCAGGCGACGGTGCCGATCCTGCGCGGGCCGCTGCGGTCGCCGAAACGGGCGGTGCGAACGGTGCTGCGGATGCCGTCGGCGCCGATCACCAGGTCCTGCCCGGCGGCGAGGGCGTCCACGTCGGTGACCCCTTCGCCGAGCTTCAGCGGGACGTCTCCGAAGGCCTCGATGGCGGCGACCAGGGCGTCGAGCAGGCGGAACCGGGAGATGAGGAGTTCAGGTCGGCCCGCCTTGCGTTCGATGCGCTCCAGCGGGAGGCGCGCGATCGACGTCCCGTCCGGGGTGCGGATGTGCGCGTCGCGGTAGGGCACGGCGTGGTCGCGCAGCGCGTCGCCCACGCCGAGCCGGTCGAGCGCGGACTGTGCGGTGGGGTGGATGCCGAAGGCCCCGCCGTACCGCTCCAGTTCGGCGCGCCGCTCCAGCACCGTGACCGTCCAGCCCGCGCGGCGAAGTCCGACCGCGGTCGCCAGACCGCCGATGCCCGCGCCGACCACGGTCGCCGTTCCTGTCATGTCGCGCTCCCGAGCTCGTTCGGACCGTACGGAGGAGCACCGCACGGAGAACTACCACATCTGTGGTACCACGGCTGGGGTAGCATCGGCAAGGACAGGCCGAGGACGCGGCAGCGGTACGGGAGTGAGGGAGCGCGCGTGAATCCGGACCGGCGGGACCGGCTGCGGGACGCGGCCGTCGAGGTGCTGGCCGGGGAAGGCGGGCGCGGGCTGACCCACCGGGCCGTGGACCGGGCGGCCGAGGTGCCGCCGGGCACCACCAAGAACTACTTCCCGACCCGGGACGCGGTGCTCCGCGCGGCGGCGGAACGATGCCTGGAGCAGTACCTCGCGCTCACCGGGCAGTTGGCGGCCGGCCCGGGACCGGCGGACCGCGAGGGCCTGGCGATCCTCTTCCGCTCCCTCCTGGAGAACGTCGCGGGGCCGGGCCGCTCCCGGCTGCTGGCGGTGCTGGAGCTCCAGGCCGAGGCGACCCGGCGCCCCTGGCTGTCCGGGATCCTCGACCCGATGGCGAGCGGGGATTTCGTGGGCATGGAGCTGGCCCAGCGCTCCGCCGGACTGCCCGTCACCCCGGAGCGCGCCGCCGTCGTCACCCTCGCGCTGCACGCGGCGATCCCGCATCTGCTGACGAACGGCCCGGCCACGCTCGCGGCGGCGGGGCTGGACGACGTGGACCGCTTCGTGCGCGACCTCCTGGACGCGGTGTACCCGCCGGGGGCCACCGCCTGAGCGCCTCGGCCGCCCCGCACCCCATCCTGACGGACCGGCGCATTCCGGTGCGCGAATCTGGCCAGAACCCGACGCTGTCTCATCAGGCGGTCGTCGCGGCCCTTCCCGCCCGCGACGCCACGGTGCGCGTCGCGTACGAAACCTGTGGCCACCCTGTGAATACCGGGCTCCACAACGCCCGGTAACACCGCGGCAATGATCGGTGAAACGTCCGCTTAACGAACATGACCTTTCCAGCAACGAACGAAAACCGGCCAACTTATTGACGCGGTCCTGACAGGTGCGGTCATTTGCTGACACTCTTCACCCCGTTCCGCGCACCGCCTGCACCGTCCGGACGGCCCGTCCAGCGCCGCCGGTACCCCCCTCGCAGAAGGAGTCCGCGTGAGATCCACGCCCAACCGCCGCGCCACCGCGACCGGCGCACTGATAGCCGCAGCGGCCCTCATAGCCGTCGCCGTCCCGTCCGGCGCCGCGACCGCCACCTCCGCTCCCGCCTCGGCCCCGCTCGGCGGCATCACCGTCGGCACGAAGGCCGACCCGGGCGCCCTGCCCGCCAAGCTCTCCCCCGCCCAGCGAGCCGAGCTGCTCAGCGAGGCGAACGCCACCAGGGCGGCCACCGCCAAGGAGCTCGGCCTCGGGTCGACGGAGAAGCTCGTGGTCCGCGATGTCGTCCAGGACCGCGACGGCACGACGCACACCCGCTACGAGCGCACCCTGAACGGGCTTCCCGTCCTCGGCGGCGATCTCGTGGTCATGGAGTCCGCGGCCGGGGCGACCGAGGGCGTCAGCAAGGCGTCGAAGGCGACCAGCGCGCAGCTGAAGGCCGTCGGCCTCACCGCCGACGTGGCCCCGGCAGCGGCCGAGCAGCAGGCGCTCGCCGCGGCGAAGGCCGAGGGCTCGAAGGCGAAGAAGGCCAGTGAGGCCCCGCGCAAGGTGGTGTGGCTGGGCAGCGGATCCCCGCAGCTCGCGTACGAGACCGTGGTCGGCGGACTCCAGCACGACGGCACCCCGAACGAGCTGCACGTCCTCACGGACGCCGCCTCCGGCGAGAAGCTCTACGAGTGGCAGGCCGTCCACAACGGCACGGGCAACACGCAGTACAACGGCCAGGTCACCCTGGGCACCGCGCCCTCGTACACCCTGACCGACACCACGCGCGGCAACCACAAGACGTACAACCTGAACCGGGGCAGCTCCGGCACCGGCACGCTGTTCTCCGGCCCGGACGACATCTGGGGCGACGGCACTCCGCAGAACGCCGAGACGGCCGGCGCGGACGCCCACTACGGCGCGGCCGAGACGTGGGACTACTACAAGAACGTGCACGGCCGCTCCGGCATCCGCGGTGACGGCGTCGGCGCGTACTCCCGCGTCCACTACGGCAACAACTACGTCAACGCGTTCTGGCAGGACAGCTGCTTCTGCATGACGTACGGCGACGGCAGCGGCAACGTCAAGCCGCTGACCTCCCTGGACGTGGCCGCCCACGAGATGACGCACGGCCTGACCTCGGTCACGGCCGGGCTGAACTACAGCGGCGAGTCCGGCGGCCTCAACGAGGCCACCTCCGACATCTTCGCCGCGGGTGTGGAGTTCTACTCCGACACGGCGCAGGACCCGGGCGACTACATGGTCGGCGAGAAGATCGACATCAACGGCGACGGCACCCCGCTGCGCTACATGGACAAGCCCTCCAAGGACGGCGCGTCCAAGGACTACTGGTACTCGGGCATCGGCAACGTCGACGTCCACTACTCCTCGGGCCCGGCGAACCACTGGTTCTACCTGCTCTCCGAGGGCAGCGGCGCCAAGACCGTCAACGGCGTCAACTACGACTCGCCGACCTCCGACGGGCTCCCGGTGACCGGCATCGGCCGGGACAAGGCCGCACAGATCTGGTTCAAGGCGCTCACCACCAAGTTCACCTCGACGACCAACTACGCGGCTGCCCGCACCGGCACGCTCGCGGTCGCCAGTGAGCTGTACGGGGCCACCAGCCCCGAGTACGCGGCCGTGGCGCACGCCTGGGCCGGCATCAACGTGGGCGCCCGCCCCGGCGGCGGCGACCCCGACCCGGGCGGCAAGGTGTTCGAGAACACCACCCCGGTGACCATCCCGGACGCCGGGGCGGCCGTCACCAGCTCGGTCACCGTCTCCGGTGTGACCGGCAACGCGCCGAGCACCCTCAAGGCGGACGTGAACATCACGCACACCTGGCGTGGTGACCTGGTCATCGACCTGGTGGCCCCGGACGGCACCGCGTACCGGCTGAAGAACCGCTCCTCCGGCGACTCCGCGGACAACGTGGTGGCGACCTACACGGTCAACGCCTCGTCCGAGGTGGCCAACGGGGTGTGGAAGCTGAAGGTCCAGGACGTCGCGCGCCAGGACACCGGGCGGATCAACAGCTTCAAGCTCACCTTCTGATCCCACCGGGCCCACCGCCCCCCGGGAAGCACAGGGACCCGGCACCGCACCGGTGCCGGGTCCCTCGGTTCCGCCGTGGCGCGCGCTCAGCGCAGCAGCACGCCCGCGCCCTCCCCCGTCGCCCCGGTCGGCAGCGCGACCAGGCCCAGTTCGGCGCTGCCGGCCAGCAACGGGTGGGCGGGCAGGACGCGCACGGTGTAGCCGTACGGTCCCGTCCGGTCCAGCGCGAGCGGACCCTCGTACAGCCAGCGGTCCTCCAGGTCCTGGCCGCCCGCCGGCTTCAGCGGGAACACCTGGGCGTCCGCGATGGCGTCGCCCGCATCGACCCGGCCCGCGACCACCTGGACCTCCACGTCGTCCGGGTCCAGGCCGCCGAGCGCGACCCGCACCCGCAGCGCCAGGGTGGCGCCGAGCTCCGCCGAGCCGCCCGCCGCGGTGCCGGTCACCGACTCCACATGGTCGACGGAGACCCCGCGCCAGGCCTCCCGGACCTTGGCCTTCCACCGGGCGAGATCTTGCGCGGCCCCGGGGTCCAGGGCCCGCCGGGACTGCGCGGCGGGGGTGTACAGGCGCTCCACGTACTCGCGCACCATCCGCCCCGCGAGCACCCGGGGTCCCAGATTGACCAGGGTGGAGCGGACCATCTCGATCCAGCGGTCGGGCAGGCCGCCGCTCCCCCGGTCGTAGAAGAGCGGGGCGACCCGGTCCTCGATCAGGGCGTACAGGGCGTTCGCCTCCAGCTCGTCGCGGCGGTCCTCGTCGGTCGCCGAGCCGTCGGCGGTGGGGATCTCCCAGCCGAAGTCCGGGTCGAACCACTCGTCCCACCAGCCGTCGCGCACGGACAGGTTGAGGCAGCCGTTCAGCGCCGCCTTCATCCCGCTCGTGCCGCACGCCTCCAGCGGGCGCAGCGGGTTGTTGAGCCAGACGTCGCAGCCCGGGTAGAGCTTCTGGGCCATGCCCATCCCGTAGTCCGGGAGGAAGACGATGCGGTGGCGGACCCCCGCGTCGTCCGCGAACCGCACCAGTTCCTGCACCAGCCGCTTGCCGCCGTCGTCGGCGGGATGGGCCTTGCCCGCGACGACGATCTGGATCGGGCGGGTCGGGTGCAGCAGCAGCGCCCGCAGCCGGTCGCGGTCGCGCAGCATCAGCGTGAGCCGCTTGTACGAGGGGACGCGCCGGGCGAAGCCGATCGTCAGGACGTCCGGGTCGAGGACACCGTCGATCCAGCCCAGTTCGGCGGTGCCCGCGCCGCGCCGGCGCCACGAGGCGTAGAGCCTGCGCCGGACCTCGGTGACCAATTGGCCGCGCAGCTCCCGGCGCAGGTCCCAGATCTCCTGGTCGCCGATGCCGCCCACCGCGTCCCAGCGGCGTGGGGTGCCACTCCGCGAGGCGGCCTCGTCGTCCACCGCGCCGCCCGCCAGCACCTGGTGGGCGCGGCCCTCGCCGACCTGGCTCGCACCGAGCCGGAACACCTCGGGGGCGACCCAGGTCGGTGCGTGGACCCCGTTGGTGACGGAGGTGATCGGCACCTCGGCCGGGTCGAAGCCCGGCCAGAGCCCGGAGAACATCTCCCGGCTGACGGCACCGTGCAGGGTGGAGACGCCGTTGGCGCGCTGGGCGAGCCTCAGGCCCATCACCGCCATGTTGAACAGCTCCGGCTCACCGCCGGGGTAGGTCTCGGTGCCGAGCCGCAGGATCTTCTCGACGCCCACGCCGGGCAACTCGCCGTCGTCACCGAAGTGGCGGGCGACGAGCCCCCGGTCGAAGCGGTCTATCCCGGCGGGCACCGGGGTGTGGGTGGTGAAGACGGTCCCGGCCCGGACCACTTCGAGGGCGGCGTCGAAGTCGAGCCCGGTGGGGATCAGTTCACGGATGCGCTCCAGGCCGAGGAAGCCGGCGTGGCCCTCGTTGGTGTGGAACACCTCCGGCTCCGGCGTGCCGGTCAGCCGGCACCAGGTGCGCACCGCGCGCACCCCGCCGATGCCGAGCAGCATCTCCTGGAGCAGGCGGTGATCGCTGCCGCCGCCGTACAGCCGGTCGGTGACGTCGCGTTCGCCCGGGGCGTTCTCCTCGACGTCGGAGTCGAGCAGGAGCAGCGGCACCCGGCCGACCCGGGCCAGCCAGATGCAGGCGTGCAGCGAGCGTCCGCCGGGCAGGGCGAGCACCACCCGGGCGGGGGCGCCGTCGGCCTCGCGGACCAGGTCGAGCGGGAGCTCGTTGGGGTCGAGGACGGGATAGTGCTCCTGCTGCCAGCCCTCGCGCGAGAGGGTCTGGCGGAAGTAGCCGTGCCGGTAGAGCAGGCCGACGCCGATGAGCGGGACGCCGAGGTCGCTGGCCGCCTTGAGGTGGTCGCCGGCCAGGATGCCGAGGCCGCCGCTGTACTGGGGCAGCGCCGCGGTGACGCCGAATTCGGGTGAGAAGTAGGCGACGGCGGAGGGGAGTTCCGCTCCGGCGGCCCGCCGCTCCTGGTACCAGCGGGGGCCGTCCAGATATGCGGCCAGATCGGCGGAGGCCTCGGCGAGGCGGCCGAGGTACTCCTCGTCCCCGGCCAGGTCGGTGAGCCGCCCGGCGGACAGCGAGCCGAGCAGGCGTACGGGGTCGGCGTCCGCGGGCCGCCAGCCCTCGGGGTCGGCGGACCGGAAGAGCTCACGGGTCTCGGTGTGCCACGACCAGCGCAGGTTGTGCGCGAGGTCGTGGAGAGGTCGGAGGGGTTCGGGGAGGACAGGACGCACGGTGAATCGACGAATGGCCTTCACGTACTCCACCTTTACAGGGGACTTGCGCATCCGGGCGGACGCACCACGGGTGCGTCCCTTCCGTCACCCCTGAAGGTAACGGCCGTCCGTGGCGGCCCGCCACGGCGCGCGGACGGCGCGCGAGGTCCCGGCACGGTCGGTGCGCACCTCGCCACAGGGGCACCTCCCGCCCCGCCCGCAATCCCCCGCCACTCCGCTTACCTGGGGGTTTGTCCGATTTCACCCCGTACACAGCCTTGTGGACCGCCCTGGCACAGGGAAGGCTGCCGTGTGGCGCCGCAGAGCGGGTATCCGGAACCCGTGGGGCGCTTCGGGCTCCCCCGAGGACTGTCCCGCAATTCCCGGCGGAGCCCTGGCGGTCGACTACGACCGAGCAGTTGACACAGCGTCGGATCTCCCACCCGCGGACGCGGGGAAGGCTTCCCCGGTACGCGGCACGACCCGGCCCGCCGACCTTCTCCGCGCTTCCAGAAACATGCACGAAACCCCCGCGACCCACCCATTCGAGTGCCATTCGAGTGAATGCGGACAGGAGCGGCCATGCCCACAGCCCGTCAGCGGACAGCTGAGCAGCTACAAAGGACTGATCCCCGTCTTCGCGGCACACGCGGTCGGTCCTCCGCGCCCGTGCCGTCCCCCGTGCACGCCGAGCTCCTCCAGCCCTCAGGTGATTCCATGATCGGTCGTATTCCCGTCCTGGACGTCCGTCCTCTCGTCGACTGCGGCAGACGGGCGGCGAAGGCCGTCACCGGTGAGACCTTCCAGGTCAGCGCCACCGTCTTCCGCGAAGGCCATGACGCGGTGGCCGCCAACGTCGTGCTGCGCGATCCGAGCGGACGGGTCGGGCCGTGGACCCCGATGAGCGAGCTGGCGCAGGGCACGGACCGGTGGGGGGCCGAGGTCACTCCGACCTCCGAGGGCCGTTGGACGTACACGGTGGAGGCCTGGAGCGATCCGGTCACCACCTGGCGGCACCACGCCGCGATCAAGGTCCCGGCGGGCATCGACACGGACCTGGTGCTGGCGGAGGGCGCGGCTCTGCTGGAGCGGGCCGCGGCGGGCGTCCCGAAGAAGCACGGCCGTGAGGCGGTGCTGGCCGCGGTGGACGCGCTGCGCGACACGGCCCACCCGCCGGCCGCCCGGCTGGCTGTCTCTTATACACATCTCTGATGGCGCGAGGGAGGCGTGTANGGTCTGCCTTGCCAGCCCGCTCAGAGATGTGTATAAGAGACAGGTGCTGGCCGCGGTGGACGCGCTGCGCGACACGGCCCACCCGCCGGCCGCCCGGCTGGCCGCCGCGCTGACCCCGGCCGCCGACGCGGTCCTGGCCCGGTATCCGCTGCGCGAACTGGTCACCCGCTCCAAGCCGCTGGCGGTGCGGGTGGAGCGCGAGCGGGCGCTGTTCGGGTCGTGGTACGAGCTGTTCCCGCGCTCGGAGGGCGCGAAGCGGGTGCCGGTGGACCCGGCGGACACCTCGCCGGACGTCGCGACCCGGCTGGTCAGCGGCACCTTCCGGACGGCCGCCGAGCGGCTGCCGGCGGTCGCCGCGATGGGGTTCGACGTGGTGTACCTGCCGCCGATCCATCCGATCGGGACGACGCACCGCAAGGGTCCGGACAACAGCCTGACGCCCGGGGAGCACGACCCGGGCGTGCCGTGGGCGATCGGTTCGCCGGACGGCGGGCACGACGCGGTCCACCCGGAGCTGGGGACGCTGGAGGACTTCGACCACTTCGTCTCGGTGGCCCGCAATCTGCGGATGGAGATCGCGCTGGACTTCGCGCTCCAGTGCTCGCCGGACCACCCGTGGGTCAAGGAGCACCCGGACTGGTTCCACCACCGCCCCGACGGTTCGATCGCGTACGCCGAGAACCCGCCGAAGAAGTACCAGGACATCTATCCGATCGCCTTCGACAAGGACATGCGCGGTCTGGTGGCGGAGACGGTGCGCGTCCTGCGCTTCTGGATGGACCGCGGGGTGCGGATCTTCCGGGTCGACAACCCGCACACCAAGCCGGTGGTCTTCTGGGAGAAGGTCATCGAGGAGATCAACGGCGCCGACCCCGACGTCATCTTCCTGGCGGAGGCGTTCACCCGCCCGGCGATGATGCACACCCTGGGCGCGGTCGGCTTCCAGCAGTCGTACACGTACTTCACCTGGCGCAACACCAAGCAGGAGCTGACCGAGTACGTCACGGAGCTGTCCGGCGAAGCCGCCTCCCACATGCGGCCGAACTTCTTCGTGAACACCCCCGACATCCTTCCCGGCTACCTCCAGGAGGGCGGCCGCCCGGCCTTCGAGGCGCGGGCGGTCCTGGCCGCGACACTCTCCCCGTCCTGGGGCGTGTACGCGGGATTCGAGCTGTGCGAGAACACCCCGGCCACGCCGGGGAGCGAGGAGTACCTGCACTCGGAGAAGTACGAACTGCGGCCGAGGGACTGGGAGTCGGCGGAACGCGAAGGCCGCACGCTGACCCCCCTGATCACCTCGCTGAACCGGATCCGCCGGCGTAACCCCGCTCTGCGGCAGCTGCGCGACGTCCACTTCCACCACACCGACAACGAAGCGCTGATCGCCTACAGCAAGCGCTCCGGAACGAACACCGTTCTGGTGGTCGTGAACCTCGACCCGCACCACACCCAGGAGGCCACGGTCTCGTTGGACATGGAGCGGCTCGGCCTCTCATGGCACGAGCGCGTACCGGTGCGCGACGAGCTCACCGGCGATACCTACCACTGGGGCAGGGCCTTCTATGTGCGCCTAGAGCCGGGCATCACGCCCGCGCACATCGCCGTCCTGCGACCGTCCCCGCCGACCGGAGGGTCACCCACACCATGATCGTCAATGAGCCTGTCCACGACACGTTCGAGGACACTCCCGCCAAGGACCGCGATCCCGACTGGTTCAAGCGTGCCGTCTTCTACGAGGTGCTCGTCCGGTCCTTCCAGGACTCCAACGGCGACGGAATCGGCGACCTCAAGGGCATCACCGCCAAGCTGGACTATCTCCAGTGGCTCGGCGTCGACTGCCTCTGGCTGCCGCCGTTCTTCAAGTCGCCGCTGCGCGACGGGGGCTACGACGTCTCCGACTACACCGCCGTCCTGCCGGAGTTCGGCGATCTCGCCGACTTCGTGGAGTTCGTGGACGCCTCGCACCAGCGGGGCATGCGCGTCATCATCGACTTCGTCATGAACCACACGAGCGATCAGCACGAGTGGTTCCAGCAGTCCCGCACCGACCCGGACGGGCCGTACGGCGACTACTACGTCTGGGCGGACGACGACAAGCAGTTCCAGGACGCCCGGATCATCTTCGTCGACACCGAGACGTCCAACTGGACCTTCGACCCGGTGCGCAAGCAGTACTACTGGCACCGCTTCTTCTCGCACCAGCCGGATCTCAACTACGAGAACCCGGCGGTGCAGGAGGAGATCCTCGCGGCCCTGCGCTTCTGGCTGGACCTGGGCATCGACGGCTTCCGGGTCGACGCGGTGCCCTACCTCTACCAGCGCGAGGGCACCAACTGCGAGAACCTCCCCGAGACCCACCACTTCCTCAAGCGGGTCCGCAAGGAGATCGACGCCAACTACCCGGACACCGTGCTCCTCGCCGAGGCCAACCAGTGGCCGGAGGACGTCGTCGACTACTTCGGCGACTACGAGCAGGGCGGGGACGAGTGCCACATGGCGTTCCACTTCCCCGTGATGCCGCGGATCTTCATGGCGGTGCGCCGCGAGAGCCGCTACCCGGTCTCCGAGATCCTGGCCAAGACCCCGGCGATCCCGAAGAACTGCCAGTGGGGCATCTTCCTGCGCAACCACGACGAGCTGACCCTCGAAATGGTCACGGACGAAGAGCGCGACTACATGTACGCGGAGTACGCCAAGGACCCGCGGATGCGCGCCAACATCGGCATCCGGCGGCGCCTGGCCCCGCTGCTGGACAACGACCGCAACCAGATCGAGCTGTTCACCGCCCTGCTGCTGTCGCTGCCCGGCTCCCCGATCCTCTACTACGGGGACGAGATCGGGATGGGCGACAACATCTGGCTGGGTGACCGGGACGCGGTGCGCACCCCGATGCAGTGGACGCCCGACCGCAACGCCGGGTTCTCCTCCAGTGATCCGGGGCGGCTCTACCTCCCCACGATCATGGACCCGGTCTACGGCTACCAGGTCACCAACGTCGAGGCGTCGATGGCCTCGCCGTCCTCGCTGCTGCACTGGACCCGCCGGATGATCGAGATCCGGAAGCAGAATCCGGCCTTCGGCCTCGGTCAGTACACCGAACTGCCCTCCTCCAACCCGGCGGTGCTGGCCTTCACCCGCGAGTACAAGGACGATCTCGTCCTGTGCGTGCACAACTTCTCGCGGTTCGCCCAGCCGACGGAACTGGACCTGCGATCGTTCAACGGACGTCATCCGGTGGAACTGATCGGCGGGGTACGCTTCCCGGCCATCGGCCAGTGGCCCTACCTGCTGACCCTTGCGGGACACGGCTTCTACTGGTTCCGGCTGCGCAAGGACGCGCCGCCGGCCTGATGCCGGTCCCGCCCCGTGCGGGACGGTTTCCACCGTCCCGCACGGGGCACCCTGACGCCATGGAAAGGCCTTGGGCCTTGACCTCTCCGGCGCCTTCGGCCTTCACCGTTCCGCCGTTCGGGTCCGTAAGGACCCTCCTCTCCCGACACGTCCCGCACAGCCGGACAGCCATTGCCGCAATCCGGGACACTCTTCGCATCCTGTGGTGTGCCCGGGGAAAGGACGCGATGCCATGTCGGAGGCTGCATCCACTCACGTCGCCCTGGCGAAGAGCACGAGGAACAGCGCAACGCCCAGCAGCACGGCGGACGGGACCCTGCTCCCGTCCCTCGCCCCGCTGCTCCACGCCTGGCTGCCCCGGCAACGGTGGTTCGCCGGCAAGGGCCGGCCGGTCACCGGCTTCTCCCTGGTCTCGGCCACCGAGATGCTGCCGCTGGACGGCACGGCGGGCCCGGGGCTGCTGCACCTGCTGCTGCGGGTCGAACAGTCCTCGCAGCAGACCCGCCCGGCCGAGGACTGCTACCAGCTGCTCCTCGGTGCAAGAACGTCACTGCCGCCGTTCCTCGCGGGCGCCCTGATCGGCCGGGTGGAGCGGGGCCCGCTCGCCGGCCGGACCGTCTACGACGCGCTGCGCGACCCCCGGCTGGCCGATGTGCTGCTGGAACGCTTCCGCCGCCCCGGGAGCCTCGGCCCGTTGCGCTTCGAGCGGACCGCCGCGATCCCGGCCGGTCTCGCGCCCCGGGTACTGGACGCCGAACAGTCCAACTCCTCGCTCGTCTACGGGGACGCGTTCATCCTCAAGATCTTCCGGCGCGTCTTCCCGGGCACCAACCCGGACCTGGAACTGCCGCTCGCCCTCGGCGGCGAGGGGTGCGACCGGGTGCCGGCCCCGGTCGCCTGGTTCGAGGCGCCCGGCCCCGAGCCGCTCACCCTCGGCGTCCTCCAGCCGTTCCTGCACGGCGCGCGCGACGGCTGGCAGCTCGCGCTGGCGGCGCTCGCCGCGGGCCGCGACTTCCTGCCGGAGGCACGGGCGCTGGGCCGGGCCACCGCCGAGGTGCACACCGCGCTCGCCGCCGCGCTGCCGACCCCGGCGCTGCGAGGCACCCAGACCCGGCAGCTCGTCTCCCGGATGACCCAGCGTCTTGACGCCGCCGCCCAGGCGGTCCCGGCGCTCGTGCCGTACGTCCCCGGACTGCGCGCCGCGTTCGAGGCGGTGACGGACCTCGGGGTCCGGGGCAGCGGCTGGGCCCAGCAGCGGGTGCACGGCGACCTCCACCTCGGACAGACGCTGCGCGCCGCCGACGGCTTCTGGTCGCTGATCGACTTCGAGGGCGAACCGGCCCGCCCCCTGCCCGAGCGCCGCATGCCGGCGCCCCCGGTCCGCGACGTCGCGGGCATGCTGCGGTCCTTCGACTACGCGGCCCGCTCGCACCGCCCGTGGAACCCGGAGTGGGCGGCCCGCTGCCGTGCCGCCTACTGCGAGGGCTACGCGCAGGCCTCGGGCAGCGACCCGCGCGGCGAACCGGAACTGCTGCGCGCCCATGAGACCGACAAGGCCGTGTACGAGGTGCTGTACGAGGCCCGGCACCGCCCCGACTGGCTGCCGGTTCCGATGGCGGCCATCCAGCGGCTGGCCCAGTCGGCGGCGGCGTGAACCGAACCCTTCCCGCCCGCGTCACCGCCCTCTCCCCCGCCTTCCCCTCCACCCCCGCTCCTCCCTCTTCCCTCTCGCGTTCTCCCCTTCACCCTTCGAGGAGGCAGTCCCCGTGACCGCCCGCAAGCCGTCCCGCAAGGCATCCCGCAAGACCGCCGAAGTCCCCGTCGAGGTCTCGGCCGAGGCCCCCGTCGAAGCCGCGGCCGAAGCCGAAGCCGCCGTCGACGTGGCG
>NZ_NTGZ01000115.1 GCF_002551245.1 Streptomyces sp. rh34 | reverse complement strand
GGCCCGGCACGAGCCCCGCCGCCCAGGCCCGCCCCGCCGGCCCGCCGCCGAAGAACGCCTCGGCCGCCTCCGCGTCCGGGAACGGCACCGGCCAGGAGTCGAGCCAGCCGCCGATCCGCTCCGGGAGTTCCGGACTCGGGCCCGCCGGGCCCGCCTCGATCAGGACCAGCGCACGGCACACCTCCGGGTGGGCCGCCGCCGTCAGCAGGGCGGTGAGGCCGCCCATCGACTGACCGACCAGCACCGTGTCCTCCCCCGCCAGACCGAACCGGTCCGCGACGGCGAGGACATCGCGGACGTGCGCCGCCCGCGTCACGTCCCCGGGGCGGCGGGTGCTCGCCCCGCTGCCCCGGGCGTCGAAGGCGACCACCCGGTGTGTGGACGCGAACCGGGCCGCCAGCGCCTCCCACTCCCCGCAGTGGCCTGCCAGCCCGTGCAGCAGGAGCAGCGGCGGCCCTTCGCCGCCGTGGTCGGTGCAGAAGAGGTGTACGGGACCGGCCCCGCCCGCCGCTCCTCCGCCGTCCTCGACCGTCACCGTGGTCGTGACCGCTGCCATCCGGAACCCCCGTCTCCCCGTCGCTTCCCCGCACCGCCGTCCCGCCCGGCGGCACCGCCACCCCGAACGCCGGCCTCGGGCCGACGAGCCAACCACAGGTATACCGACGACTTGAAGGAAGCGATGGTGGCGGCGATGGCGAAGATTCCGGCAGCGGCAGTGGCGGCGGGCCGTCACCCGGCGGACCGCCGGCGCCTGAGCCGTTCTCGTGGGCGCGGCCCGGCCCGGCCCTGATGATTTCGGACCGGCCCGGAACGCATCCGGCGCGAGGCTGAACACCCGCCGCGCGCCACCCGTACTACCGGGCAACTCCCCCGCGTGAGCGGGAGCGTGCCCGTACCCGACAGGGCGGGTACCGGCACGCACCCGGAGCCCGCGGCCCGCGCGTCCTCAGCCGCTCAGCGCGTGCGACACCGTGTAGATCGCCAGGCCCGCCAGCGCGCCGACCACCGTGCCGTTGATCCGGATGAACTGGAGGTCGCGGCCGATGTGCGCCTCGATCTTCTTCGAGGTCTGGTCCGCGTCCCAGCCCGCGACCGTCTCGCTGATCAGCGAGGTGATCTCCGCGCGGTACGTCGTCACGACGTACACCGCGGCGTCCTCCAGCCAGCCGTCCAGCTTGCCCTGGAGCCGTGCGTCGCTCGCCAGCCGCGCACCCAGTGACATCAGCGAGGCGCGCGCCCGCATGCGCAGTTCGCTGCGCTCGTCCTCCGCCGCCGAGAGGATCATCGTCCGTACGGAGGACCAGGCCGAGGCGATGACGTCCTGGACCTCGCCGCGGCCCAGGATCTCCGACTTCAGCCGCTCCACCCTCGCCCGGGTGTCGGCGTCGCTCTGGAGGTCGGACGCGAAGTCGCTCAGGAACGTGTCGATGGAGCCGCGCGCCGGGTGCTCCGGCATGTCCCGCATCTCCGTGACGAACCGCAGCAGTTCCTTGTAGACCCGCTCCCCCACACGCTTGTCGACGAACCGCGGGGTCCAGCCGGGGGCGCCGCCCTGCACCGCGTTCATCACCGAGTCGCCGTGCTCCACCAGCCAGTCGTGCGCCCGTACGCAGACGAGGTCGACGACCTTGCGGTGGCCGCCGTCCGTGACGACCTTCTCCAGCATCTTGCCGAGGCCCGGGCCGACCTCCACCGCGTCCGCGCGCCGGGTGATGGCCTCGCCGACCACCGCCTGCACATCGGAATCCCGAAGGACCGTCAGCGCACCGCGCAGGGCCGTCGCCAGCTCGGCGGTGACCCGGTCGGCGTGGGCGGGCTCCGCGAGCCACACTCCGAGCCTCCGGCCGACCCCCAGAGCGTGAATTCGGTCACGAATGACGTCTCCGGAGAGAAAGTTCTCGCCAACGAAGGAACCGAGTGACTGTCCCAGCTGATCCTTCTTGGTGGGGATGATGGCCGTGTGCGGAATGGGCAGGCCGAGCGGGCGCCGGAAGAGCGCCGTGACGGCGAACCAGTCCGCCAGCGCACCCACCATCCCCGCCTCGGCAGCCGCCGCGACGTAGCCCGGCCAGCCCCCCACACCTGAGTTCTTCGCCCAGGTGGCCAGGACGTACACGAGCGCGACGAGCAGAAGGAGGCCGGTGGCCGTGACTTTCATGCGCCGTACGCCGCGCTGTTTCTCCTCGTCGGCGGCGGTGTACGCGAACGAGGCCAGCGGCCCCGCACCCGCCCTCGGCCCCTGTGCCCGCTCCTGCGGGTCCTGCGACGGCTCCTGTGCCCGCAGCGCCGCGCGCTCCAACGGCTGCTTCCGCGACTGCTCCGCCGCACGCTCCGACGGGTCCTGCGACTGCTCCGACTTCTGCACCGCGTCCTCGTCCTGCCCCTGCTCGCCGGATCCGGTCCGTTCCATCCGCTCCACCCGTCCGCGTGCGCCTCGCCCCCGTGACGTACGCATTGTCCCTACCTCCCCTACTCCCGGGCCGCACGTCGAGTTCCCGACGGCCTGCCGCATCATGGGACCAGCACGATCATCACAAGGAGAAACACCGCACATGCCCAGGCGCCAGGGGTATGCCCTGCTCATCGCCCTAGTGGCGGGCACCGCCGTGCTCGCCGCCGCCGTCGCCTTCGGTACGACGCTGCTCTCCGGCCCCCGGGCGACACCGCTCCCGCCCGCCGAGACCCAGGCGGCGGCCCGTAACCCGGTCGCCCCCGCGACCTCGGGCGGGAGGTGGGTCGCCACCTGGACCGCCGCGCCCGTCCGCGCCGAACCGGGCACCGAGGACGGACTCCCCGGACGCACCATCCGTAACGTCGTGCACACCAGCATCGGCGGGGAGGTCGCCCGGATAACCCTGTCGAACCTCTTCGGCACGGGCCCCCTGGTCGTCGACCAGGCCACCGTCAACACCCGGCCGGTGACCTTCAAGGGCGCCGCCGCCGTCACCGTCGCGGCCGGCGGACAGGTCATCAGCGACCCGGTCGTGGTGCCCGTGGCCCCCGACTCCGACCTCCAGGTCGGCTTCCGCACCCCGCGGGCGGGCGGGCCGGTCACCTACCACCCGAACACGCACCAGACCTCCTACCTGATCGACGAACGCGGCACCTGGAGCACCACCCGCTGGCGCTATCTGACCGCCGTGGACGTCCGCAGCGAGAGCGCGCGCGGCGCGATCGTCGCCTTCGGGGACTCGCTGACCGCGGGCAGCGGCTCCACCACCGACGCCAACGCCCGCTGGACCGACGTCCTCGCCGACCGCCTGGGCGGCCGGTACGGAGTCGCCAACGCGGGCATCGCGGGCAACCGGGTCGTGGGCATCGGCCGGGGTACCGGGGGCCAGTCGGGCACCGACCGGCTCGACCGCGACGTCCTGGCGGTCGCCGGAGCCCGGACGGTCGTCGTGGCGCTCGGCATCAACGACGTACAGCAGTCCCCCCAGGAGTCCGACCCCCAGCGCATCGTGGACAGCCTGCGCGCCCTCACCGACCGGGCGCACGCCCGCGGGCTCAGGGTCGTCGGCGCGACGCTGACCCCGTTCGAGGGCTACGCCACCTGGACGCCCCGGCGCAACGCCGTGCGCCAGGCGGTCAACGAGCAGATCCGGGCGGGCACGGTCTTCGACGCGTACGTGGACTTCGACGCGGCGGTACGCGACCCCGCCGCGCCCAACCGGATCCTCTTCTCGTACGACTCCGGCGACCATCTGCACCTCAACGACGACGGGTACCGCGCGCTCGGCGACCGGCTGGACCTGAAGGTCCTGGACCGGGCCGGCACTCCCCGGTCCGATGCTCTGTGAGGCACATGAGACACCTGAGGCACTGCTGAGGCACTGAGCGCTGAGACGCCGAGGCATCGCTGAAGGAGCCACGGAGCCGCCGGAGCCGCACAACGGGCGGTCCGCATCGGGGCCGGCCCAGACCCGCGGTCTCAGAGTTCCTTGCGGCCACCGCCCGCCGCGCCGCCGTCCGGGCCCTCCGGACCGCGTCGGCGGCGCATCTCCCGCTCCGCCTCCTTCGCCTCCTTCAGCCGGCGGCGCTCCGCCTTCGTCCGCTTGCGGTCCACGCCGACGCCGCCCATCAGGGCGAAGCCGGTGATCCGCACGTACGGGGCGGCCGGGTCGGGATCGCCCTCCTCGTTGGCCCCCTCTCCGAAGCCGCCCATGATGCCGACGCCCCTGACATCGACGTTCAGCTCGGGCGGCACGGTCACATGGATGCCGCCCATGATGGTGACGCAGCGGATGACGGTCTCGCGGTCCTCGAAGTACGCCTCGCGCAGATCGATCTCGCCGCCGCCCCACATCGCGAACGCCGTGAACATCCGGCCGACCGTCCAGCGGCCCTTCCGGTTGAACCCGCCCCACAGGGCGAACGCCCCCTTCGAGGTGGCGTTGCCGCCGATCCTCGCGGGCCAGTTCGCTGCGGGGCCCCGCAGCGGAGCGGGCGCGGACGAGCCGGCCGGAGCAACCACCGGGCCCGGCGCCGGAAGGTCCTGGACCAGCGGCTCCAACTCCCCGTGCGTGCGGGCCTTGTAGGCCGTTTCGAGGCGCTGGTCGAACTCGTCCATGTCCAGCCGGCCCTCGGCCACCGCCTCACGCAGCAGTTCCGCGATCCGCTCACGCTCGGCATCGGAGGCGCGCATGTCCGGGCTCTCACTTGTCATGCAGCACAGCCTAGGGAACGCACCCGATCCCGGCACAGACGTTCAGGCCCATACCCTGCGCGCGCCGCCGCCCCGGGAAGGCGCCCGTCACGGCGCGGACTCGTACATCCTCGCGATCACGGCCTCGATGTCCGGCTCCCGTACCGACAGATCGACCAGCGGGTACTCCGCGGCGATCCGCGCCACCAGCGGGGCCGCCGACGCGGCGGCGGGGAACGCCAGCCACTGGCGCGGGCCCTCCACCTTGACCACCCGCAGGGCAGGCCCAACGCCGGCCCCCGCCGGCTCCAGCACGATCGGCGGGAGTTCGCTCTCCAGGTCCACCACGAGCATGCGTTCGCTCTCCCCCACCTCGTGGAGGCCCGCCAGCGAACCGTCGTACATCAGACGGCCGTGGTCGATCACCATCACCCGGTTGCACAACTGCTCGATGTCGGTGAGGTCGTGCGTCGTCAGCAGGACCGTCGTCCCGCGCTCGGTGTTCAACTCCTGGAGGAACTGCCGCACCTTGGCCTTGGAGATCACGTCGAGGCCGATCGTCGGCTCGTCCAGATAGAGCACCTCCGGATCGTGCAGCAACGCCGCCGCGATATCGCCGCGCATCCGCTGCCCCAGCGAGAGCTGCCGTACGGGGACTTCCAACAGCGCGCCCAGGTCCAGCAGTTCGACGCAGCGGTCCAGGTTCTCCCGGTAACGCCGGTCGGGGATGCGGTACATGCGGTGCATCAGCCGGTACGAGTCGCGCAGCGGCAGGTCCCACCAGAGGGTCGTCCGCTGGCCGAACACCACGCCGATGCGGTGGGCCAGCCGGGTGCGTTCGCGGGAGGGGTCGATGCCCGCGACCCGCAGCCGGCCGCCGCTCGGGGTGAGGATGCCCGTCAGCATCTTGATCGTGGTCGACTTCCCGGCCCCGTTCGGGCCGATGTAGCCGACCATCTCGCCGCGGGCCACCCGGAAGCTGATCCCGTCCACCGCCCGCACCTCGCGGCGCTCGCGGCGCAGCAGTCCGGTGCGGCGGCGGACCTGGAAGACCTTCTCGACGCCGTCGAGCGTGATGAAGCCGTCGCCGTCCATGCCTGTGCTCATGCCCGTGCCCGTGCCCTCCTGCGTAAACCCGTCCGACATGTTCCACTCCCGTTCCCCGCCCGGCGCCCGCTGCCCGCCCGACTCCCGCGCCCTGTACGACTCCGGTTCGCTCATTCGCTCAACTGCCCGTACTCCGGTACGCCCGCAGCCCCGCCCGCCACGCGAGGCCCGCGAGCACCCAGCAGCCCGCCGCCACCAGCGGCGGCAGGAACGCCACCCACTGCGGCAGATCGACCGGGTACTCCCGGCCCAGCACGTACAGCGCGGGCAGCCAGCTGACGAAGGCCAGCGGCACCACGAACGTCACCCCGCGCACGAGATCCTTCGCGAAGATCGTGGGCGGATACTGGAGCAGCGTCGTCCCGCCGTACGTGAAGGAGTTCTGCACCTCCGAGGCGTCCTGCGCCACGAACTGGAACGCCGCCCCCGCGACGAAGACCGCCCCGAAGATCGCCGCCCCGCTCACCACCATCATCGGCAGCATCAGCACCTTCAGCGGCGTCCACGCGATGTCCAGCGAGAGCAGCGCGTAGCCCAGCACCAGCAGCCCCTGCGTGATCCGTCCCAGCCGACGCAGCGCGAACCGGTCCGCCGCGACCTGCGCCAGCACCGGGACCGGCCGCACCAGCAGGGTGTCGAACGTCCCGTCCCGGACCCGGCGGCCCACCCGGTCCATCGACCCCAGCAGCAGGTCGCACAGCCCGAACGCGGTGGCCGACACCCCGTACAGCAGGGCGATCTCCTGCAGCGTGTAGCCGCCCAGGGCGTCGACGTGCGAGAACATCAGCAGGATCGTCACGAAGTCGAAGGCCGTCACCGTGAAGTCCCCGAACACCGTCATGGCGAACGAGGCCCGGTACGCCATCGTCGAGCGCACCCACATCGCCATGATCAGCCCGTACGCCCGCACGCCCTCCAGCAGCCGGGGCCGCTCCGGGAACGGGAACGCCTCCGCCGCCCGGATCTCCTCGTCCGCCCGCACCACGCGCTCAGCCACCCTGCACCACCACCCTCCTGGTCGCCGCGGTCTGCACGAGCCGGCCCGCCAGCAGCAGCACCACCGCCCAGCTGCCCTGGAACGCGTACGCCTCCACCAGCCCCCACCCCGCGTGCTTGCCGAGGAAGACATCGGCCGGAACCTGGAGCAGCGAGGACCACGGCAACGCCCGCGCCACCTCGCCCAGCAGCCCGGGGAACAGGTTCAGCGGCAGCAGCATCCCGGAGAAGAACAGCCCGGCCAGCGACACGATCCGCATCGCGCCCGCCCCGTCCATCAGCCAGAACGCCGACATCGCGACCAGATAGCGCATCGCGAAGCTGACCACCACACCCAGGAACACCGAGACGAAGAACGCCGGCCAGGTCCACGGCGACCCCGGGAGCGCCAGATCGAAGGCGAGCGCCCCGAGGAACATCGGCACGACACCGCGCCCCAGCAGATGGAACGCCGCCCGGCCCAGGTCGCCCGCCATCCACCACAGCTGAAGGTCGACCGGGCGGTAGAGATCGACGGCGATGTCCCCCGTACGGATCCGCTCCACCAGCTCGTCCTCGAAGCCGCCGCCCATCATGGCGCAGGCCATCAGCAGAGCCTGGCCGAGCCAGACATAGGTCAGCGCCTCGGACGTGTCGTACCCGCCGAGCTGCGGACGCACGTCCCACAGCGCGATGTAGGTGTAGGCCACGATGAAGCCGAAGACCGTGTTGGTGAACACGCCCGCGGCCGTGGCCGTCCGGTAGGTGGCGTAGCGCCGGAACGCACCCCCCGCCACCACCGCGTAGAGCCGCACGTCGTCCCCTCTCCCCCGCCGCCACCGGCTCCCGACACCAAAGCGGCCGACCTTAGTGCACGCGCCCCGGCCTCCGCGACCGCATTTCGGGACGCCGGATGGCGACCGGTGACGACCGATGACGACCGGTGGAGGGAACGAACCGGGGATAACTGAAGATTTCCTGACTAAACGGGCACTATGGGAGAACTGACCACGCCCGAGGAGCCCCACGGACATGAGCGACGCGTCACAGCACTGGGCACCCCGCGACCCCTCGGGCGCGGCGGCCGCACCCGGAAGCCACCAGGGAGAGCCGCCCGGAAAGAACGGGAAGAACGGGACCAACCGGAGGAACGGCGACAACGGCAGGAACGGGAAGAAGCGGCGCACCGGCTGGCGGCGTGTCATCCCGACCTGGCGGATGGCCCTCGGCACCGTCCTGGGCCTCGCTCTTCTCCTCATCGGCGGATTCGCCGCCGGATACCAGTTCGTCGACATCCCGGCCGCCAACGCCTCGGCCACCGCCCAGTCCAACGTCTACCTCTACAACGACGGCAGCGTCATCGCCCGGGACGGCGAGGTGAACCGGGAGAAGGTCAAGCTCTCCCAGGTCCCCACGACCGTCCAGCACGCCGTACTGGCCGCCGAGGACCGGGACTTCTACTCCGATCGCGCCGTGGACGTGAAGGCGATGGTCCGGGCCGGCTGGAACACCGTGACCGGCAAGGGCAAACAGGGCGGCTCGACGATCACCCAGCAGTACGTCAAGAACTACTACCTCGGCCAGGAGCGGACCGTCGTGCGCAAGGCCAAGGAGTTCTTCATCGCGGTCAAGCTCAACCGCGAGGAGACCAAGGACCAGATCTTCGAGGGCTACCTGAACACCAGCTACTTCGGACGCAACGCGTACGGCATCCAGGCCGCCGCCCAGGCGTACTACAGCAAGAACGTCGAGGACCTCACCACCGCCGAGGGCGCCTACCTCGCCTCCCTGCTGAACGCCCCCAGCGCCTACGACGTCGTCGCCCACCCCGACAACGAACCCGCCGCCCAGCACCGCTGGAACTACGTCCTGGACGGCATGGTCAAGGAGAAGTGGCTCGACGCGGCCGAACGGGCGACGACGACGTTCCCCACCCCCGGCGAGGCCAAACCGTCGACCGGGCTCTCGGGACAGCGCGGCTACATCGTGCAGGCCGTCGACGACTACCTGAACCGGCGCGGCATCCTCGACGAGGAGACCCTCGCCACCGGCGGCTACCGCATCACCACGACCCTCGACAAGCCCAAGCAGGACGCCTTGGTCAAGGCCGTCGACGCCAACGTGATGGCCAGGACCAGCACCGGACGCGAGGCCGACCGCAACGTCCGCGTCGGCGGAGCCTCGATCGTCCCCGAAACCGGCGAGGTCGTCGCCCTGTACGGCGGCATCGACTACACGAAGCAGTACGTCAGCAACGCGACCCGCCGCGACTACCAGGTCGGCTCCGTCTTCAAGCCGTTCGTCCTCACCTCCGCCGTCGTCAACGACTCCACCACCCAGGACGGGCGGCGCATCACGCCCGACACCGTCTACGACGGCGCCAACAAACGCACGGTCGTCGGCCCGCAGGGCCCCACCGACTACGCCCCCGCCAACGAGGACGACGTCGACTACGGCGACATCACCGTGCGCGCCGCCACCGACAAGTCCGTCAACTCCGTCTACGCGCAGATGGCCCAGGACGTCGGCCCCGGAAAGGTCCGGGACACCGCCGTCGCCCTCGGCATCCCCACCGACACCCCCGACCTCACCGCCTCCCCCTCCATCGCGCTCGGCCCCGCCAACGCCAGCGTCCTGGACATGACCGAGGCCTACGCCACCCTCGCCGACCACGGCCGGCACGGCGGTCACGTCCTCGTCGACCAGGTCACCAAGGGCGGCGCGGAGATCGAACTGCCCGAGCGCACGACCGACCAGGCCGTCAGCCGCGAGGCCGCCGACACCACCACCGCCGTGCTGCGCGGCGTCGTGGAGGGCGGCACCGGCACGGCGGCCCAGGCCGTGGGCCGCCCCGCCGCGGGCAAGACCGGCACCGCGGAGGAGGACCGGGCCGCCTGGTTCGCCGGGTACACCCCGGACCTCGCGACCGTCATCGCCGTGATGGGCCAGAACCCGGACACGGGCGCCCAGACACCGCTGTACGGAGCCCTCGGCCTGTCCCGCGTCAACGGCGGCGGCGCCCCGGCCGAAACCTGGGCCGCCTATACGGAAGCGGCGCTGCGCTCCTCCCCGGCCCAGGAGTTCGACCTGGAGCCGGCACCCGGCTCCGACGAGGAGGACGAACCCCCGGTCGACGAGAACCCCGACGGCAACACGGACCCGGCCTCCTCGTCGGAACCCACCACCGCCCCCTCCGGCACCACGCCGAGCAGCCCGCCCACGTCCGGCACGGACACGGACGGGGCGACCAACAGCGGAACGAACGGCACCGCCGGCGCCACCAGCGGCTCCGGAGGAACAGGGAGCACCGGCGGCACCGGCGGTGACGGCGACAGCGGAGGGGACGGCGGAGACTCCGTCGAGGGCGTTCGCGGCCCCGGCCTCCCCGGCGCCCGCCCGGTATGACCGGCCCACCGGAGCCCGTACGTCAGTGCCCGGAGGTCGCCTTCAGGCCGACCACGGCCACCAGCAGCAGACAGACGAA
Source organism: Streptomyces sp. rh34 (assembly GCF_002551245.1). Classification (GTDB taxonomy): domain Bacteria; phylum Actinomycetota; class Actinomycetes; order Streptomycetales; family Streptomycetaceae; genus Streptomyces. Next base: position 12,318 of record NZ_NTGZ01000115.1, on the reverse strand, counting down.
GAAGATCCGGGCAGCGGTCGCCGGCTCGTTCAGCGCGACCATGCCCACGATCGCCGCACCGGCCGCGCCGATACCGACCCACACGCCGTACGCCGTACCGATCGGCAGCGTCTTCGCCGCCTGGGACAGCAACACCATGCTCGCCACGATCCCGAGGCCGGTGAACACGCTCGGCCACAGCCGGGTGAACCCCTCGGTGTACTTCATCCCGATCGACCAGCCCACTTCGAGCACACCGGCAATGATCAACAGAACCCACGCCATGACTGGCACCTCCGACGACAACCACGTGAACAGAACGGGTGCGTCGTCTTTGCAGGCCCGGTACGGCGCGTCTCGTCGGGGTGGTCCCACCGTAGCAAAAAACGGGGAAAGGGCCTGGTGACACCGGTCACCAGGCCCTGAACAGCCACAGGGTCCGAAGTTCCCGGACCGCCACGGTCCTACAGATACAACCCGGTCGAATCCACCGAACCCTCGAACCGGTCGGCGGCCACCGCGTGCAGATCGCGCTCCCGCATCAGCACGTACGCCACGCCCCGCACCTCGACCTCGGCACGGTCCTCGGGGTCGTACAGCACCCGGTCGCCGGGCTCCACCGTCCGCACGTTCTGCCCGACCGCGACGACGACGGCCCAGGCGAGCCGCCGGCCCACCGCGGCCGTCGCCGGAATCAGGATGCCGCCGCCGGAGCGCCGCTCACCCTCGGACGCGTCGTTCCGCACCAGCACCCGGTCATGCAGCATCCGGATGGGCAGCTTGTCGTCTTCGGCGGAGCCGGTGGCGCCGCGATGGCCCTCGTGGGTGTTGTCGCTCACGCCCGCAACCTACCTGCCGGGCCCCGGGCCGTACGCCTCCGGGTACGGAACGCCTCCGGACGCGTACCGACCACCACCGGTCACCCGCGGCGGCGCCTGGACACGGTGAGCAGCCCCACCACGCCGACCACCAGCAGAGCCGCGGGAATCACCCGCTCCAGCCGCGGAGAGCCGTCCTCCGCGACGAACTGCGCCTTCACCTCCGACACCGAGCGGTTCACCGCGACGAAGGCACGGCCGGCCGTCCGGTCCACGGACTGGGCCGCCTTCGCCTTGGCGTCACCGATGATCGTCTTCGGGTGTACCCGCACCCCGATCTCGTCGAGCACCACAGCGAGCTGCTCGCGCCTGCTGATGATGTCCGCCTCGATCTGCGCAGGGGTCCTGGCATCCGACACTGCGCCGCCTCCGTGGTCGTCGTCCGGTAAACCTTCGTCTGAACCTTCATCGACAGTCTGTCAGCTCGAACCCCCGCACACCCGGCGGCACCCCTATTACCCTCGGTCCCGTCCGACCCGTGCACCACCCGAGGAGAACCACATGAGCGAGCGACTGAAGCCCGGCGACACCGCTCCCGCCTTCACCCTTCCCGACGCCGACGGCAACGAGGTGTCGCTCGCGGACCACAAGGGCCGCAAGGTCATCGTGTACTTCTACCCGGCGGCGCTTACCCCCGGATGCACCAAGCAGGCCTGCGACTTCACGGACAACCTCGACCTCCTGACGAGCGCCGGGTACGACGTCATCGGCGTCTCCCCCGACAAGCCGGAGAAGCTCGCGAAGTTCCGCGACACGGAGAACCTCAAGGTCACTCTGGTGGGCGACCCCTCCAAGGAAACTTTGGAGGCCTACGGCGCCTTCGGCGAGAAGAAGCTCTACGGCAAAGTAGTGACCGGCGTGATCCGTTCGACGGTCGTCGTCGACGAGGACGGCAAGATCGAGCACGCGTTCTACAACGTGAAGGCAACCGGCCACGTGGCCAAGATCATCAGGGATCTGGGCATCTGACACCCACCGGCGCCCGCCGCGAACCACCCGCCCCGCACACGGTTCCGACACGCTCCCCGGCCGGAGAACGTGTCGAGATCGTGTGAGGGAGATCGCATCGGCCCCCGAAGTCGGTTTGCGACCGCCACGACCGCGCAGAAGCCTTTCCTGGAACACACTCCGAGGAAAGGACCCGGCCATGGCGGCCCCCGACCCCCACCAGGCGGCCGACCCCGATGCGGTCAAACGCCACCCCACGCTCTTCCGGGCCATCCGGAAACGGCGGAACCCGCGGCTGCGCCGGACAGACATCACGGTCACCGACGACGCCGCGGTCAAGCGGGCCGTGAAGGCCGCCTCCCTGGGTAACGCCATGGAGTGGTTCGACTTCGGGATCTACTCCTACCTGGCCGTGACGATCGGACACGTGTTCTTCCCGTCCGGGAACGACACCACCCAGCTCCTCTCCTCCTTCGCGACCTTCGCGGTGGCCTTCCTCGTACGACCGCTCGGCGGCATGTTCTTCGGCCCGATGGGGGACAAGGTCGGCCGCAAGAAGGTCCTCGCGCTGACGATGATCCTGATGGCCCTCGGCACGTTCGCGATCGGCCTGATCCCCTCGCACGACACGATCGGCGTCTGGGCCGCGGTCCTGCTCATCTTCTTCCGGATGCTCCAGGGCTTCTCCACGGGCGGTGAGTACGGCGGCGCCTCGACGTTCATCGCCGAGTACGCCCCCGACAAGCGGCGCGGCTTCTTCGGCAGCTTCCTGGAGTTCGGCACCCTGGCCGGCTACGTGGGCGCGGCAGGCCTCGTGACGGCCCTGTACGCCCTCCTGACCGACGCGCAGATGGAGACCTGGGGGTGGAGGATCCCGTTCCTCGTCGCGGGCCCGCTGGGCCTGGTCGGCCTCTACCTGCGACTGCGCCTGGACGAGACCCCGGCCTTCCAGAAGCTGGAGGGCGGCACGGCGCACGCGAGCGAGGCGGCGGACGGCGTCGAGTCCACGGCCAAGGGCGACCTGGCGAAGATCTTCCGGCAGCACTGGCGGACGCTGATCCTCTGCATCTGCCTGGTCGGCGCGTACAACATCACCGACTACATGCTGCTGTCGTACATGCCGACGTACCTCTCCGACGAGCTCGGCTACAGCGAGACGCACGGCCTGCTGATCCTGCTGGCGGTGATGCTGTTCCTGATGACGATCATCAGCCAGATCGGCAGGGCCTCCGACCGCTTCGGCCGCAAGCCGCTGCTGATGACCGGGATGCTCGGCTTCCTCCTCCTCTCCCTCCCCGCGTTCCTCCTCATCCGGATCGACGGCATCTTCCCGATCACGGTCGGCATGCTGATGCTGGGCCTCTCCCTGGTCTGCATGCTCGGCACGATGTCGGCGGCGCTCCCGGCCCTGTTCCCGACGAACGTCCGCTACGGGTCCCTGTCGGTCGGCTACAACCTCTCCGCGTCGCTCTTCGGCGGCACGACCCCGCTGGTGATCACGGCCCTGATCAGCTGGACCGGCTCCAACCTGATGCCCGCGTACTACGCGATGGCGGCGGCCCTGGTCGGCCTGATCGCGGTCGCCTGCATGAAGGAGACCGCCCAGCAGCCCCTGATCGGCTCCCCGCCGTCGGTCGAGACGGACGAGGAGGCGGCGGAACTGGTCCAGGCGCAGGCGCCGGAGCCGAAGTTCTGACCCGCTCCCTTCCGGCCCCTCCCTCGGTGGCACGGCCCGCACCGCTCGACGCGAGCGGTGCGGGCCGTTCCGCGTCCTCGCCGCATTTCAGGCGTGACTGTCCGATAAACGGTTCGTTACTTCGTACGAGGCTGCGAACGGGCGGCCGGGACGGAGGGGGAACCCATGGGGAACAGCCCGTACACACGAGAGCGGCTGGCGGAGGCGGCATCGTCGTCGCGGACGCTGTCGGAGGCGCTGACGAAGCTCGGGGTGGATCCGAAGAGTTCGACACGGCGGTATCTCGCCGACCGCATGCGGAAACTCGGTGTGGACACCCGTCATTTCGAGCGCGACGGTGCTCGCTGGACCAAGGAAGCCCTTCAGGCGGCGGTTGTGTCCTCGACCACCATGTGCGAAGTGCTGCGGCGCCTCGGCCTTGAGGTCGTAGGGGGTCAGCACACCCACATCAGCCGCCGCGTCAAGGCTCTCGGGATCGACACGTCGCACTTCTCGGCACCGTCGAGGACGGGCGAGATGCGGCGTCGACGTCCGGAGGAACTACTGGTGGACCAAAGCCAGACCCCCGGACGGCGCATACCCGGCGCGCGGCTCAAGCGGGCCATGATTGCCATGGGTACCACGGAGTGCTGCGCCCTCTGCGGCACAGGACGGACATGGCGGGAGCGGCCTCTGCCTCTTGAGGTCGATCACATCGACGGAAACTGGCGGAACAACCAACCGCGCAATCTCCGGCTTCTCTGTCCCAACTGCCACTCGACGACCGACACATATCGCGGTCGCGGCAAGGGACTTCGCGCTTCGGCGCGGAACGAGAGCCGAAGCCGATGAGTACCCGCAGTGGCTATACACGCGAGCGGCTGGCCGAGGCAGCCCGTCAGTGCGCCGACATCGAGGAGGTCATCGCCTTCCTGGGTACTCGCCCCTACGGCCGACTCAGCCGCTACTTGTTCGATCGCTTCAAGCATTTCGGGATCGACGTGTCCCACTTCTCCCGCCGCAACTACCGCAGAGCCGGGGAGCGCCCCTCAACCACCGAACTCGCACAGGCCGTCGCCGCTGCCGTTTCCATCGCCGACACCCTGAGGCGGTTGGGCCGGACGGACACTACGAGCCAACGGCAGCACTTACGCGAGTGGATCGCCGAGGACGGGCTCCCCACTTCGCACGTTCTGGGGCAGGGACACCAGCGAGGACGCGCCGGACCCACCCCTCTCCGGACCGTTGAACAGATCCTGGTAAAACACGAGGGAGCGCGCCGCACGAAGACGGCCCTATTGCGCCGAGCGCTGAAGGAAGTCGGCAACACGGAGGAGTGCGCCGAGTGCGGCACCCCCGCGCTCTGGCTGGGCAAGCCCATGACACTGGAGGTGGATCACATCAACGGCGACTGGAGCGACGACCGCAGGGAGAATCTCCGGCTCCTGTGCCCGAACTGCCACGCGGTGACGCGCACCTGGTGCAGAGGCGGCGGCATCGCGGAGTCCTGAAAGTTTCCCCCTCATACCCGCCGCACTCCGATCGCAGAGCGCAGTAAGCTGAGATCTGCTGCGCGGCCGTGGCCAAACTGGTATCGGCGGGTGTTTTAGGGGCATCTGGGAGAAATCCTGTGTGGGTTCGAATCCCACCGGCCGCACGCCCACGATGAGGGGCCGTCCCGATCGGGACGGCCCCTCATCGCCTCACCCCACCAACTCCCGCACCACCGGCGCCAACGCCCGGAACGCCTTCCCGCGGTGGCTGATCGCGTTCTTCTCCGCCGGGGTCAGCTCCGCGCAGGTGCGGGTCTCGCCCTCCGGCTGGAGGATCGGGTCGTAGCCGAAGCCGTATCCGCCCGACGGGGTGTGGCGCAGGGTGCCGTTCAGGCGGCCCTCGACGACGCGTTCCGTGCCGTCGGGGAGGGCCAGGGCGGCGGCGCAGGCGAAGGAGGCGCCGCGGTGTTCGTCGGCGATGTCGCCGAGTTGGGCCAGGAGCAGGTTCAGGTTGGCCGTGTCGTCGCCGTGGGTGCCGGACCAGCGGGCCGAGAAGATGCCGGGGGCGCCGCCGAGGACGTCCACGCAGAGGCCGGAGTCGTCGGCGACGGCGGGGAGGCCGGTGGCGCGGGCCAGGGCGTGGGCCTTGAGGAGCGCGTTCTCGGCGAAGGTGACGCCGGTTTCCTTGACGTCGGGGATGTCGGGGTACGCGTCCGCGCCGACGAGGTCGAGGGCGAGTCCGGCGTCGGCGAGGATGGCGTGGAGTTCGGTGACTTTCCCGGCGTTGCGGGTGGCGAGGATCAGGCGCTTCATGGGGCGATTATCGCCCCGGGCGGGAGGGTGGGCCGGTCGCGCCCCCGGCCCGCCCCGTCCCTGGTGCTTACGGGCTGCAGACCTTGCCGATCTCCGTCGCCGCGTCGGTCACCGGGGTGATGTCGGGGGTGGCGTCGCCGCCCTCGATGGACTCGCGGACGTTGGTGACGCCGGCCTGGAGGTCGTCGACGGCCTTGGAGAGGTCGGCGTTGTCGGTGGAGTCGTCGAGTTTCTTCAGCTCGCGGTCGATCTCGTCCAGGGACTCGGAGGCCTGGGTGACGTCCTCGGAGGCGTTGGAGACGGCCTGCTGGAGCTTGCCGACGCTGGTGGCGATGGCGTCGGCGGTGCGGACGCAGTCGAGCGCCTTGTCGAGGCCGGCGCACCCCACGGCCGTGGTCAGCGTCAGCAGGGTGGCGGCGGTGGCGAGTGCGAGGCGTTGGTGGCGGCGCGAAGCCATGGTGCGGTCCCTCCCCGGGGTCGTTACGTGGACGGGCGCACGGTTCGACCCGCGCGCCCGTATCCGTAACGACGCTCTGTGGTGCGTATGTGGTTGCTTCTCTACCCGCGGCGGGTGGGTCGCTACGCGTCCTGGGTGCGGGCGAGTGCGTCGCGCTGGAGTGCGGCGAGGTCGACGCAGCCGGCGGTGGCGAGGTCGAGGAGCGCGCCGAGTTCCTTGCGGTCGAAGGGTGCGCCCTCGGCGGTGCCCTGGACCTCGACGAAGCGGCCGTCCCCGGTGCAGACGACGTTCATGTCGGTCTCGGCGCGGACGTCCTCCTCGTAGCAGAGGTCGAGGAGCGGGGTGCCGTCGACGATGCCGACGCTGATGGCGGCGACGGTGTCGGTGAGCGGCTTGCGGCCGGCCTTGACGATCTTCTTGCCCTGGGCCCAGGCGACGGCGTCGGCGAGGGCGACGTAGGCGCCGGTGATGGCGGCCGTACGGGTGCCGCCGTCGGCCTGGAGGACGTCGCAGTCCAGGACGATGGTGTTCTCCCCGAGGGCCTTGTAGTCGATGACGGCGCGCAGGGAACGGCCGATCAGGCGGCTGATCTCGTGGGTGCGTCCGCCGATCTTGCCGCGTACGGCTTCGCGGTCGCCCCGGGTGTTGGTGGAGCGGGGCAGCATGGAGTACTCGGCGGTGACCCAGCCTTCGCCGCTGCCCTTGCGCCAGCGCGGGACGCCTTCGGTGACGGAGGCGGTGCAGAAGACTTTGGTGTCGCCGAAGGAGATGAGGACTGAGCCCTCGGCGTGCTTGCTCCAGCCGCGTTCGATGGTGACGGGGCGGAGCTGTTCGGGGGTGCGGCCGTCGATGCGAGACATGGGCCCGACCCTATCCGGTGGCGGGGGTGGCTCCGTTCGGGTGCGGTGGGGCCGCCGGGGATCGCGTGGGCGGGGGTGTACGGCATGGCGCGGCCCCGTCCTCCGGCGGGGACGGGGCCTGCGGTTTCCGGCGTGGGGTCAGCCGGTCACATCATGTCTTCGATGTCGGCGGCGATGGGGTCCGCGTCGGTGCCGATGACGACCTGGATCGCGGTGCCCATCTTGACGACGCCGTGGGCTCCGGCGGCCTTGAGGGCGGCTTCGTCGACCTTGCTGGGGTCGTGGACCTCGGTGCGGAGGCGGGTGATGCAGCCTTCGATCTCGTCGATGTTGTCGATACCGCCGAGCCCGGCGACGATCTTCTCAGCCTTGGTGGCCATGTCCTTCTCCCTGGTTTCGCGCGCAGACAGCCGCCCGCTGCGGGTCCGTTTCGTCACGGTAACGCACGGTTGGCCCAACTTCGCGAGCGGGTAACCGGATGATCCCGAAAGATGACGATCACCGGCGCCCTGCCTTCGGGACGGACCCCGGACCGTGACGCAACTGGTCTACACCAGTTTGCAACGACCGCCAAACGTGAAGTGTTCGGGGAGGACGCCCATGAGTTCGAGCGCCGCTGCGGTACCGCAGCAAAAATGGTGGAACGGACCGGTCCAGGGCCTGCAGAAGGTCGGGCGGAGCCTCCAGCTCCCGGTGGCCGTCCTCCCCGCCGCCGGCCTGCTCGTCAGCCTCGGCAACCTCTTCAGCTCGTACCTGGACGGCGCCTTCTGGGACAAGACCTCCAAGGTCCTGCTCAACGGCGGCGGCGCGATCCTCGACGGCGAGCTCGGCCTGCCCCTGTTGTTCTGCATCGGCGTCGCCATCGGCTTCGCGAAGAAGGCGGACGGCTCCACCGCGCTGGCGGCCGTCGTCGGCTTCCTGGTCTACCGGGGGGTGCTGACCGCCTTCCCCATGGACGGCACCGTGACGGAGGCCCTGCCCGACGGCGAGCCACAGAACCCCGGCGTGCTCGGCGGCATCCTGATCGGGCTGCTGACCGCGGTCGTCTGGCAGCGCTACCACCGCACCAAGCTGGTCGACTGGCTCGGGTTCTTCAACGGGCGGCGCCTGGTGCCGATCCTGATGGCGTTCCTCTGCGTGATCCTCGGTGTGCTGTTCGGCCTGCTGTGGCAGCCGGTGGGCGACGCGCTGACCTGGTTCTCCAAGCAGCTGATCGACCTCGGCTCCTGGGGTGCGGCGATCTTCGGCTTCGCAAACCGGTTGCTGATCCCGATCGGCATGCACCAGTTCCTGAACACGTTCTTCTGGTTCCAGGCGGGCGAGTTCACCGGAGCGGACGGCCAGACCGTGCAGGGCGACATCTCCCGGTTCTTCGCCCAGGACCCGTCGGCCGGCCAGTTCACCTCGGGCTTCTTCCCGATCATGATGTTCGGCCTGCCCGCCGCGGCCCTGGCCATCACCCACTGCGCGCGGCCCGAGCGCCGCAAGGAGGTGGCGGGTCTGATGGTCTCGGTGGCACTGACCTCGTTCGTCACGGGCGTGACCGAGCCGATCGAGTTCTCGTTCATGTTCGTCGCGCCGCTGCTGTACGGCGTGCACGCGGTGCTCACCGGGGCGTCGATGGGCATCACCTGGCTACTGGGGGTGCACGCGGGGTTCAGCTTCTCCGCCGGATTGATCGACTACGTCGTCAACTGGCATCTCGATACGAAACCCTGGCTGATCATCCCGATCGGCGCGTGCTTCGCGGTGATCTACTACGTGGTCTTCCGTTTCGCGATCACCAAGTTCGACCTCAAGACACCGGGGCGCGAACCGGAGGAGATCGAGAAGGAGATCGAGCAGGACCTCACCAAGTAGCACGGGGCAGCAGGACAGCGGGGCTTCGAGCCCGGCACGCACGGCACGCGCAAGGCCCTCGGACCACCCGGTCCGGGGGCCTTCGCCATGTCACCGAAAGTGCCGGATCTGCTACTGCGAATAAACAGGGAATTGCAGGTTCCTTATCTAACCCTCACCATGCTAAAACTGGTCTACACCACTGAGTGGTCCAGACCACGGCTGTCTGCCGCCGTCTGCCGAGTCGCCGCCTCCCCGCATCCACCCCCTGGGCGGCACCGTGTCCCATGGAGGAAGTTGATGACCACGGCTGAGACCGCACCCGCGGCCGAGAAGAAGAAGGGCGCCGGCGTGATGTCCGTCATGCAGCGCATCGGCCGCAGCCTCATGCTGCCGGTCGCCGTGCTGCCGGCCGCCGCACTCCTGGTCCGCCTCGGCAACGACGACATGCTGGGCCGCGAGTCGTTCCCGACCTTCATAACGAAGCTCGCCGGCTACATGTCCGCGGGCGGCAACGCGCTCCTCGACAACATGGCGCTGCTGTTCGCCGTCGGCATCGCGATCGGCTTCGCGAAGAAGTCGGACGGCTCCACCGCCCTGGCCGCCGTCACCGGCTACCTCGTCTTCCAGAAGGTGCTCGCGACCTTCACCGACGGCAGCCTGCCGCAGAAGGCCACCGTGGTCGACGACAAGATCGTGATGGTCGACGCCCCCGTCAACGCCGGTGTCCTCGGCGGTGTCGTGATAGGTATCGTCGTGGCGCTGCTCTACCAGAAGTTCTACCGGACGAAGCTGCCCGACTGGGCGGGCTTCTTCAGCGGCCGCCGTCTGGTCCCGATCCTCTCCGCCTTCGCGGGTCTGGTCATCGGCATCCTCTTCGGTCTGATCTGGCCGGTCCTCGGCGCCGGCCTGCACAACTTCGGTGAGTGGCTGGTCGGCTCCGGCGCGGTCGGCGCGGGCATCTTCGGTGTCGCCAACCGTGCGCTGATCCCGGTCGGCATGCACCACCTGCTGAACTCCTTCCCGTGGTTCCAGGCGGGCGAGTACAACGGCAAGAACGGCGACATCGCCCGGTTCCTGGAGGGCGACCCCACGGCCGGACAGTTCATGACCGGCTTCTTCCCGATCATGATGTTCGCCCTTCCGGCGGCCTGCCTCGCGATCGTCCACTGCGCCCGTCCCGAGCGCCGCAAGGTCGTCGGCGGCATGATGTTCTCCCTCGCGCTGACCTCGTTCGTCACCGGTGTGACCGAGCCGATCGAGTTCACCTTCATGTTCGTCGCCCCGGTGCTGTACGCGATCCACGCGGTGCTGACCGGTGTGTCGATGGCCCTGACCTGGGCGCTCGGCATGAAGGACGGCTTCGGCTTCTCGGCCGGTCTCGTCGACTTCCTGCTGAACCTCGGCATCGCGTCGAAGCCCTGGCTGCTGGTCCTGGTCGGCCTCTGCTTCGCGGTGGTCTACTACGTGGTCTTCCGCTTCGCGATCACCAAGTTCAACCTCCCGACCCCGGGCCGGGAGTCGGACGAGGAGCTCGCCGAGCTGCAGAAGGCCGAGGCGAAGTAGCCTCCGCCACGCCCGTACGACGAAGCCCCCGCTTCCCGAAGATGTCTTTCGGGGGCGGGGGCTTCGCCGTACCTGCCGTACGGCCGCGTCACACCTGGCGTACGGGTGCGGGCAGCCGGTAGACCTGGCGGGAGCCGCCCTCCGGGCCCGGGCCGGCCGCCTCGCCGGGGCGGAAACCGAGCCGTTCGTAGAAGACCCGGGCCCCGCTCTCCACGGCCCCGGGGTGGTCGGGGCCGAAGGTGATCACCTCGACGGTGCCGGGCCCGGTGACGTACCGGCGCATCGCCTCCGCCATCAGCAGCCGGCCCACTCCCGCGCCCCGGAAGCGCCCGGAGGTGACGAGCCAGTGCACGTGGTACGTGGGCGGTTCGGCGCCGAACAGCAGGCCGCCGACCGGGCCGGACGCGTCGGCCGAACCGTCGGGTTCGGCCGACTCGGCGACCAGCGCCGCCCCGTCACGGATGTGGGCCTTCACCGCGCGGTGGAAGCCCGGCTCCTCGACCATCGGCCCGAACCAGTGCTCGACCTGGGACGCCAGGGCCAGGAAACCGTCGAGATCGCCTTCCCGGGCGGGTCTGATCGTGATCATCCCCGAAGTCTCGCAGAGCGGGCCGCGGCTCGGCGGCCGGCTGTCAGAACTCGTACACCGCTCCCGGGACCGCCAGTTCCACCGGGCCCGGGTAGGCCGCACGGGCGTCGGCGGCGTTGCGGTCGGCGTCGGTCCACGGCGGGATGTGGGTGAGGACGAGCCGGCGCGCTCCGGCGCGGGCCGCCGCCTCGCCGGCCTCGCGGCCGTTGAGGTGCAGGTCCGGGATGTCCTCCTTGCCGTCGACGAACGACGCCTCGCAGAGGAACAGGTCCGCGTCCCGGGCCAGCTCCTCCAGCGCCTCGCAGGCCCCCGTGTCGCCGGAGTAGGTGAGGGCGGAGCCGCCGTGCTCGACCCGGATGCCGAACGTGTCGACGGGGTGGCGGAGCTTCTCCGTACGGACGGAGAAGGGGCCGATCTCGAAGGACCCCGACTTGAGGGTGTGGAAGTCGAAGACCTCGCTCATCGCCCGGTCGGAGGGGGTGTCCCCGTGGGCGGCGGTCAGACGCTGCTCGGTGCTTTCGGGCCCGTAGACCGGGAGAGGGACGGGGCGGGCGCCGTCGTGGCGGTAGTAGCGCACGACGAAGTACGCGCACATGTCGATGCAGTGGTCGGCGTGCAGATGGCTGAGGAAGATCGCGTCGAGGTCGTAGAGACCGACGTGGCGCTGCAGCTCGCCAAGGGCGCCGTTGCCCATGTCGAGGAGCAGCCGGAAGCCGTCGGCCTCTACGAGGTAGCTCGAGCATGCCGAACCCGTGGAGGGGAACGAGCCGGAGCAGCCGACGACGGTGAGCTTCATGGAGCGTGAACCTCCGGTACGCGGGAACGGGGAGGGTTCGTGCGATTCCGCCGGAGCTTCGTACGGTGCCTGCGGAGCTTTGTACGGTTCCTGCGGAATGGGTTCTGCGGTTTGTCGAGCGTAAGGCGCGAAACTCCACGTCGCTCCTCCGCTGCCCTCCGTTGTGGGGGAACTCACCTGCTCTGTCACCGGTTCGATGGAAGCGCGCCCACCGGCCGTCCCGTCGCGTCCGTTCCGGCCGCCGGTACGGTCGGGGGATGAACACGTTCTGGTGGGTGGCGCTGGTCGCCGTGGTTCTGCTCGCGCTCGTGGCCGCGGTGGTGGACGGCCGGGGGCGCTCGGACCGCGGTCCCCGCTCGCGGCGGCCCCGGCAGCGGGCGGGGTCGACCCGGCCGCCGTCCCGGCCCTGTCTCTTATACACATCT
>NZ_NTGZ01000114.1 GCF_002551245.1 Streptomyces sp. rh34 | reverse complement strand
TCGTGGACTACGCGACGGCACTGGCCCGGCTGCATGCCGTCGCCCGCCCCGAGCACGCCGGAGTGCTGCCCCGCTGGCAGGGCCCGGACGCCGCCGACGCCGCCTCCTTTCTCCGGCTGGCCTCGGCTCTCGGCGCTCCTGTCCCACCCGGAGTGCCCGGCGAGCTCGACGACCTCGTGCACCGGCTGGCCCGAGCGCCCGGGCACGCCCTGCTCCACGGCGATCCGTGCCCCGGCAACGACCTGCACACCACCGGCGGAACCCGGTTCATCGACTTCGAACAGGCCTCACTGGGCAGCGGGCTGGTGGAACTCGCCTACCTGCGCATCGGCTTCCCGACCTGCTGGTGTGTCACCGCGGCGCCCGCCCCGCTGCTGGAACGGGCGGAGGCCGCCTACCGCACGGCATGGCGCACCGAGACCGGCGAGGAACTCCACGACGACCTCACCGACTTCTGCGCCGGCTGGCTGATCCGGGGCGACGCCCTGGTCCAGAGAGCCCACCGTGGAGGCACCGATCACCTGGCCCGGATCCCGGTCCGCGACTGGACATGGGGCACCGTGACCGCCCGGCAACGCCTCGTCCACCGGCTCGGTGTCGTCGGCGGTATGACTGCCGGCCGCGACGGTCCGAGCGGGCTGAGCACTCTCTGCGCGGACATGCGGCGGCGGATGGTCGCCCGCTGGCCCGGACTCAGCCCCGTTCCCTCGCGACGCCCGACCTGATCCACAGCGCCTCGGTCCCGAAGCCGGGCCCGACCGGGTCGATCCGCAGAAACGTCGATGATCAACAGGACGGTGCTCTGCGTGGGTCGAAGGCGACGGCCAGGTCGGGCTGGGTGACGTTGACGTTGAGCCCCGAGACCAACGCGATCACGGCCATGCTCCCATGGCATACGCTCAGGCCTATGACGCAAGAAGACGGCGAGCTGGACAGCCTGGTACGCAAACGCATCCGCGCCCTGCGCGTGGCCCAGGGATGGTCCCTGGAAGAGCTGGCCACCCGGGCGAAGGTCAGTCAGTCCACGCTCAGCCGCATCGAGAACGGTCGGCGTCGGCTGGCCCTGGACCAGCTGGTCACTCTCGCCCGTGCTCTGGACACCTCCCTCGACCAGTTGGTCGAGACCGCCTCCGACGACGTCGTCTCCCACCCGACGATCGACGGAGCCCACGGTCAGATGCGGTGGCCCATCAAGGCGGAACCCGGCATGACCGTCATCCGTCAGCGCATGACCGAGCCGCCGCCCGACAACCCCGCACGGCTGCGCGCGCATCCGGGCCGCGAGTGGCTCGTCGTCCTGTCCGGCACCGCGATCCTGCTCCTGGGCAACCGGCGCCTGCGGATCGAGACGAACCAGGCGGCGGAGTTCCCCACGATGCTCCCGCACGCGATCGGCGCCGAGGGCGGGCCGTGCGAGTTGCTGGGCATCTTCGACCGGGACGCCCGCCGTGGCCATCAGCGCGGCGAAGGCACGGAGAAGGCGAACTCCCCGACCCCGCCCGGGCGGAGCCTCACGTGACGAGCGCGCGGCAGTGAGCCGGTGGCGCCTGCCGCACCGTCAGGACCCGAGCCCTCTGACATACGGCAGGGTCGTGGGACGCGGGCCCGCCGATCACCGTGATCGACGGGCCCGCGGCGCAGGTCCGCGCAGCTGACCGCACTCGCGTTTCAGCAGCTCACGCGGGATCGACGCGGGAGATGGCGCCGCCGCTGCCGAGGACGTACAGCTCGCCGTCACCGCCCTCGACGAACGAGATCACCTCGCCGCCGCTCACTCCGAGGTCGCCGACGCCGGTCACCTCGCCTTCCCGCATCTGGAGCGTACGCATGGTGCCGTCGCAGTAGTCGCTGAACACATAGCTCCCCTGAAGGTCCGGGAGCGCGTCGCCGCGGTAGACGAATCCACCGGTCACCGAGCAGCCGAGGCCCGTACGGTCGTACTCGTGGACCGGCGGGACGTGGTTCGCGGGCTCCGTGCCGCCCCGGAAGGGGTGGGTGCCCTCCATGGAGGACCACCCGTAGTTCTCGCCGCCCTCGCTGTCCGCCGGGGCCCAGTCGATCTCCTCCCAGTCGCTCTGGCCGACATCGCCGATCAGCAGGTCGCCCGTGCCCGCGTCGAAGGAGAACCGCCACGGATTGCGCAGCCCGTACGCCCAGATCTCGTCCTTCGCGTTCGCGTCGTCCACGAACGGATTGTCCGCCGGGACCGCGTACGGCTCGCCTCCGCTCGGGTCGATCCGCAACAGCTTGCCGAGCAGGGTGTCGAGCTTCTGCCCGTTGCCGTGCGGGTCGCCGCCCGCGCCGCCGTCACCGAAAGCGATGTACAGATAGCCGTCGGGGCCGAACTTGATGTCCCCGCCGTTGTGGTTCGCGTACGGTTGCGTCTGGGTCAGAACGGTCCGCCGGGTATCCGGCTGGAGTCGGCCGCCCTCCACGGCGAACTCGTCCACCGTGCTGGTGCCTTCGAGATCCGTGAACGAGATGTAGAAATGCTCGAAGGCCTTGTCGAACGCGACGCCCAGCAGGCCGCGTTCGCCGTCCGTGGTGGTCTCGTCGGAGATGTCGAGCACGGGTGCGCCGAGGCCCTGATCGTCCAGGACCCTTACGGTACCCGCGCGTTCGGCGATCCACAGCGTGTCATCGGGTCCGGCCGCTCCGGCCGACGGCCCCTGGGCCCTGGCCACTTCGGTCAGGGAAGCGCTCACCGGCTGGGCCGGCGCCGCTGGCTCGTGGGCCGACGCCGTGGCCAGCGCCAGTGACGTGACGAGGCAGAGCGTGCCGATGATCGCCGAGCTTCTGGTGCGAAATTTCACCGTGGCCTCCTGGAGGCGGCGAAGGGGGGGGGAGGTCACCCGGCTGCTCGAGCGGAGTTGGGTGGGGGGCACGAGCCGGCAGGCAACCTGGGTGGGGGAGTTGGTGTGGCACCGGCTACAGGCGAGGATAGGGGGACGGGCGTGGCCTGGCCTAGACCAGCGGTGCAACGTCTTCTTCCGCGGCGGCTCCTGGCACGCCCCGCAAGGCGGTAGTCGGCCAATCGTCGACGCGAACTCGACCGGTGATGCGCTCGCGCCGCTGGTTCTGCCGTTGATGGGAGCGCTCCAACTCTCACCAACTGCCGCTCCGTTCAACGTTATTGCGCCGTAGTGCTTGACAGTCTTCGAATGCCGCGCCAGTTTGGGAGCGCTCCCACGCACACGCTTCCCCACGCGAATGCCTGACCTCCCGAGCATCACGGACCCCTGAACCCGTCCGTCGATACCCCTGACGGACGTACGAGAGGAGCACGGAGCCGCAATGAGAATCAGAGGTACTACCCCGCACGCACCTCACGCACTCCGCAGGAGAGCGGCCGCCGCACTGTCCGCACTGGTCATGGGCGCCGCACTCGCGGTGGCCGTACCCGGACAGGCGTCGGCCGCCGCCGCCCGCGTCGACAACCCCTACGCAGGCGCCACCCCGTACGTGAATCCCGACTGGTCCGCCAAGGCCGCCGCCGAGCCCGGCGGCGACGTCATCGCGGACGAGCCGTCGTTCGTCTGGATGGACCGCATCGCCGCGATCGGCGGCACACCCGGCGCGCGAGGCCTGCGCGCGCACCTCGACACGGCCGTGAGCCAGGGAGCCGACCTCTTCCAGGTCGTCATCTACAACCTGCCCGGCCGGGACTGCGCCGCACTCGCCTCCAACGGCGAACTCGGCCCCACCGAGCTGAGCCGCTACAAGAACGACTACATCGACCCCATTGCCGACATCCTCGACGACCCCGCCTACGCGAGCCTGCGCATCGTCACGCTCATCGAACCGGACTCGCTGCCCAACCTCGTCACCAACGCCGGAGGGACCGCCGGCTCCACGCCCGAGTGCGCCACGATGAAGGCCAACGGCAACTACGAGAAGGGCATCGGATACGCCCTGCACACCCTGGGCGCCGTGCCCAACGTCTACAACTACGTCGACGCCGCCCACCACGGCTGGCTCGGCTGGGACTCCAACTTCGTCCCCGCGGCCCAGCAGTTCAAGAAGGCCGCGACGATGGAGGGCGCCACCGTCTCCGACGTGCACGGCTTCATCGTCAACACGGCCAACTACTCGGCGCTCCAGGAGCCGTACTTCGCGGTGACCGACTCCGTGAACGGGACCACGGTGCGCCAGTCGCGCTGGGTGGACTGGAACTACTACGTGGACGAACTCTCGTTCGCCAAGGCTCTGCGCACGGAACTGGTCCGCCAGGGCTTCGCCTCCGACATCGGCATGCTCATCGACACCGCCCGTAACGGCTGGGGCGGTTCCTCCCGGCCCTCCGGGCCCGGGCCGCTGACCAGCGCCGACGCCTATGTAGACGGTAGCCGGACCGACCGCCGCATCCACGCCGGCAACTGGTGCAACCAGAGCGGCGCCGGCGTCGGCGAGCGCCCCACGACCGCCCCCGAGCCGGGGATCGACGCCTATGTCTGGGCCAAGCCCCCGGGCGAGTCCGACGGCAGCAGCGAGCCCAGAGACAACGACGAGGGCAAGGGCTTCGACCGGATGTGCGACCCGACGTACACCGGCAACGGCCGCAACGGCTTCAACCTCACAGGTGCCCTGCCGGACTCCCCGGTGGCCGGGCACTGGTTCTCCGCACAGTTCCAGGAGCTGCTCCGCAACGCCCACCCGCCGCTGGACGGCGGCAGCGGAGGCGAGGAGGACACGCAGGCGCCGACCGTGCCCACGAACCTGCGGGTGACGGCCAAGTCCAGCAGCAGCGTCACCCTCGCCTGGACGGCGTCCACGGACGACACCGGCGTCACGGGGTATGACGTCCTCCGTGACGGCGTCCGGGTGGGGACGACGGCCACGGCGACCTATACGGACACCGGCGTGAGCGCCTCGACCGCCTACAGCTACTCGGTCAGGGCCAGGGACGCGGCAGGCAACGTCTCGGCGGGGAGCGCGGCCGCACAGGTCACCACCGAGGCGGGCGGCGGCACCGGAACAGGAGCGCTCAAGGCCGAATACCGCAACACCGACGGCTCTCCGACCGACAATCAGATCCGGATGTCCCTCCGCCTGGTCAACACCGGTTCGGCCGCGATCGACCTCTCCACGGTCACGGCCCGCTACTGGTTCACCTCCGACGGCGGCGCGAGCACCTTCGCCACCGCCTGCGACTACGCGGTGCTGGGCTGCGGCAACGTGACGCACGGTGTCCGACCGGTGAGCACGCCGGCCACCGGCGCCGGCCACTACCTGGAGGTCGGCTTCGGGGGCGGCAGCCTCGCGGCGGGCGCCACGACCGGGGAGATCCAGCTGCGGCTCAACAAGAGCGACTGGTCGGCATTCCAGGAGAGCGACGACTACAGCCGCTCCACCAACACCGCCTTCGCCGACGCCCCGAGGATCGGCGTCTTCACCGGCTCCACCCTCGCCTGGGGCACCGCCCCCTGACCTGCTCCGCGACCGGCACGGCTTCTGCCACTGCCGCTGCTCCTTTCCCCGGACGACGGGAGAGGGGCAGCGGCGCGGACGCGGGGACGACGATGACCCGGGTCGGCGCACGTCGCCCCGGTCGCCGGAGCCGGTGTGACCATACGGGACGACGTGGCCTTGAACCGCGCCTGCCAGGTACGTCCTTCTTCGCGGTGAACCCGTTCGAGAACACGACCGTGCCGTTGGTGCGTACGGTCGCCGGCTTGCTCCACCCGCCGGAGCCGCCGGCCTTGAACAGGACGACCACGGGCCGGCCGGAGGTGTATTTCCGGGCGCCGTCCAGCGGCGGGCGCGATCGATCCGTCAGCGCCGAAGGCCGGCGTTGAGCCGGGCGGCCTGGCGTGTCAGGTGGTCGCGCTCGGCGAGCGTGGGGGCCTTGTGGGCGGCTTCCGCGTACAGCCGGGCCGCCGTCGGCAGGTCGCCGTCGCGCTCGTGGAGATACGCAGCCACCGCCGTGTGACGGGGCAACGTGTCGCTCAGCTCGGCGAGTGCGGCCAGCCCGGCACGGGGTCCGTCGGCCTCACCGACGGCCACCGCCCGGTTGAGCCGGACGACCGGGCTGTCCGTCAGGCCCGCGAGCTCGTCGTACCACTCGACGATCTGCACCCAGTCGGTCTCCCCGGCGGTCGGCGCGTCGGCGTGGAGCGCCGCGACGGCGGCCTGGGCCTGGAACTCGCCCAGCCGGTCGCGGGCGAGGGCCGCCTGCAGGATCTCGACGCCCTCGGCGACAGCCACGGTGTCCCAGCGGCCCCGGTCCTGTTCGGCGAGCGGCACCAGGCTCCCGTCGGGCGCGGTCCGGGTGGCGCGGCGGGCATGGTGGAGCAGCATGAGGGCGAGCAGCCCCGCCACCTCCGGGTGGTCGATCGCTGCCGCGAGCTGCCGGGTGAGGCGAATTGCCTCGGCGGCGAGGTCGACGTCGCCGGAATAGCCCTCGTTGAAGACCAGATAGAGGACCCGCAGCACGGTGGCGACGTCTCCGGGCCGATCGAAGGGCACGCCGGAGACGGTGCGCTTCGCCCGGCTGATGCGCTGCGCCATGGTCGCCTCGGGCACCAGATAGGCCCGGGCGATCTGACGGGTCGTGAGCCCGCCGACGGCGCGCAGTGTGAGCGCGACGGCGGACGACGGCGTCAGCGACGGGTGGGCACACAGGAAATAGAGCTGGAGCGTGTCGTCCACCGACGGCACGGGTCCGGGCGCCGGCTCCTCGTCGACGAGGTCCTCCCGCCGCCGCCGGGCGGCCTCCGCCCGGGTCGCGTCGAGGAACCGCCGCCAGGCCACGGTGACCAGCCAGCCCTTCGGGTCCCGCGGTTGCTCGTCCGGCCATACACGGACCGCTTCGACCAGGGCGTCCTGCACGGCGTCCTCGGCCGCCGCGAAGTCTGCTCCGCGGCGGACGAGGATGCCGAGAACGCTCGGTGCGAGGCTCCGCAGGAGGGCCTCGTTCATCGTGGCGTCACTCCGTGACGGTGGGCGGCGCGGACAGGAACGGCCGGACCTCCAGCCACTCGTGGATGGGCTTCCCGCCCGCCCCCGGAGCGGCCGACAGCTCCCCGGCCAGCTCGACGGCGCGGTCGTAGCCGTCGACGTCGATGATCATCCAGCCGGCGATGAGGTCCTTGGTCTCGGCGAACGGCCCGTCGGTGACCGGCGGGCGGCCCTCGCCGTCGTACCGCACCCACGCGCCCTCGGGGGCGAGCGCCTGACCGTCGACGAACTCCCCGGTCTTCTCCAGCCGGTCCGCGAAATCCTGCATGTACCGCATGTGTGCCGAGATCTCCTCGGGCGTCCACCGGTCCATCGGTACGCCATTGACCGCGGCCGGGGCTCCGCGGTAGTGCTTGAGCAGCAGGTACTTGGCCATGGTGTTACTCCTCGGTGCGGTGCGGCCCATTGTGGCCGCTTTCACTACGGGGACGGAGCCGGACACGGGTTCTCGACATCGTCGCCCGAAAACTTCTGGAAATCTTTTCGGCGTGCCGGGACGCGCCCGAGGTCCCTGGCCGCCGCCATCGGCGTCGTCCTCTGCTTCATCGGGGCCGTCAGCGGGCGGATGTCGGCAGCGGGCGAGGTGGGCAGATTTATGCTGGCTCGATGCGATCTGCTCCTTGGTGGGCCTTGGTTTCCTCCGGATGCGCGCCCGTCCTTCTGGTCGGCGCCTGGATGATCGCGCAGCTGCGCCAAGGGCCGGAGTACGACCCCGCGAGGCAGACGCTGAGCGTGCTGGCCTCCTACGGCGCCGCCGCCTATTGGCTGATGACGGGGATGCTTCTGGTGCTGGGG
This sequence comes from Streptomyces sp. rh34, assembly GCF_002551245.1. Classification (GTDB taxonomy): domain Bacteria; phylum Actinomycetota; class Actinomycetes; order Streptomycetales; family Streptomycetaceae; genus Streptomyces. The sequence continues at coordinate 15,005 of NZ_NTGZ01000114.1, read as the reverse complement.
ACGTCCTACATGGTGACGGCGCACGCGCTCCGGCCGGCGGCGCCCGCCGGGCGGCTGGCCCTGGCAGGCGGCGGACTGTGCGCACTGGCCCTGACGCTGGTGCCCGCCCCGAGCAGCGGCGGGGCGTGGGGGCACGGGGTGGTGTCCACCGTGGGCCTCGTGCTGCTGGCGGTGTGGCCTCCCCTGGCCGCCGTCCGGGAAAGGAGGCCGGTGCCGTGGGGGCTGAGGCTCGATGTATCGCTCGCCGCGAGCGCTTTGATGTGCGCGAGCGTTCTGTGGTTCCTGGCGGAGCTGCAGGGAGCGGGTGCGCCCGGCGTCGCCGAGCGCGTGGTGACGTTCGTCCAGGCGCTGTGGCCGTTCCTGGTGGTCCTCTCCTGCCGGAGAAGCGCGGCCTGAAGGAGCGAAGTCCGCAGGCGTGCCGGGGACGCGCCTATGAGTCGTCCGCCTCGCTCCGCAGCCAGGCGTCGAGAACCGTGTAGTCGCTGTCCGCCAGGCCTCGCCGGGGATCGACCCGGTGGAGCAGGGCGGGGCCCGGGTGGTGGGCGGCGACCCACGCCCGGTCGGTGTCCGTGATCTCGTCGTCGACCCAGACGAAAGGACGGCCGGCGGCCCGTGCGACGAGGGCGCGGGTCTTCCAGTGCAGCCCGTCCCGCTCGTCCCGTTCCTCCTCTCCGGCCGTGCCGTCGGCCTCGGAGGGCTCCGGCCAGGAAACGACCGGCAACGGCGGCAGGCCGATGCGGGGCGCGATCCACGCGTTCGCGTCCTCCCCCCACGTCGTCGCCCAGACGAGCTTGCAGGGCAGCGCCGCGAGCCGGGGTCCGTGCCGGGGATCGATCCTGGTCAGGAGGGGATTCGCGCCGGCCACCGGAGTCCCGGGATCCGTCTCGTAGGTCGGGTGGGGGCGGGACGCCGTACCGAAGGGGATGAGCGGACCGTCGACGTCGAGGAACAGCAGCGGACGCTGCGCGGTGCCAGTCACGGGAGCACGATAGCGGTGGCCCGGCCCCACCGGGCAGGGCCCCGGAGTCAGGGCCAGGACCGGTGCGGCGCGCGCCGGGAGCGCCGGTGCGGACGGCTCCGGGGTGACAGCCGGCCGCTGCCACCCCGGAACCGGGACGTCGAGCCCGGCGTGAACCCGAACGAGAGGCCCTAGGTGATCGGCTCGACCCACACGTTGCGGTAACGGACCTTGCTTCCGTGGTCCTGGAGCCTGATCGCTCCGGCCGTCGGACCCTCGGCCGCTCCGCCGCCGGTCGTGCCGTCGACGGCCACGTCGTCGTGGACGGTGACGCCGTTCCACACGACGGTGACCCGGGCGTCCTCCGTCTTCGCGCCCGAGGCGTCGAAGCGGGCGGCGCGGAAGGTGATGTCGTACGTCTGCCAGGTCTCCGGGGCCGTGGCGGCGTTCACGTCCGGGGCCTTCTTGGTGTAGATCGCCCCGGCCTCGTTGTCGGCGAGCGTGGTGTCACCGTACGAGTCGAGGATCTGCACCTCGTAGCGCTCCTGCAGGTACACACCGCTGTTGGCGCGGTCCTGGCCGGTCACGTCCGGCGGGAGGTTCGGCAGCCGGAACTCGACGTGCGCACGGAAATCCTGGAAGCCCTGCTTGGTGCGCAGGTCCCCGCCGGCGACCTCCATCTCCCCACCGCTCACCGGCCATTCGGGCGAGCGGCCGTCCGGATGCTGCCAGGCCCCCTGGTCGGTGCCGTCGAAGAGCTGGACGCGGGACCCCTTCCGATGGACGGTGATCATGTCCAGGTTCACATGGCCGGTGTCACCGCTGTCGTACGCGTAGGCGATCGTGTTGCGGCCCTTGCGCAGCTTCAGCTGCTCGGTCGCCGTCGACCAGGTCTTCCAGTCGGTGGTGGAGAGCAGCTTGATCTGCCGGACCTTCTCGCCGTTGACGTGGACGCTCACCGTTTTGGTGCCCAAAGCCGGGTTCGGCCCGTTGGAGTAGCGCAGGCCCACGTCGTGCTTGCCCGCCTTCGCGGTCTCCACGTCGAAGGCGACGGACGCGCCCTGCTGGCCGAAGTTGTCGACGAAGCCGCCGCCCGAGTAGCCCGCGTGCTCGGTGTCGAAGCCGGCGCCCCCGGTCAGCGTGCCCTCCTCCGCCTCGTACCGGGTGGCAGGGGGCTGTGCCCCGGGCAGGGAGTTGAGGGTGTACCAGGCCTCCGTGCTCCACAACTCCGTGCCGTCGGCGGAGCTGAAGGGGCGCGGCGAGCGGACGTGGACCACCCGGTTCGCCTTGAGCCCGGGGATGGTCAGCGTGACCTTCTTGCGGTCCTCGGAGAGGGTGGCCGCACCGACGTCGAGGGATTCCTCGTCGATCTTGGGGCCGCCGTAGGCGGGGGTCGGGGCGTACGTCCACTGCTCGATCCGGTAGCTCTCGGCGAGTTTCGCGGCCGTCTCCTCGGAGAGCGGCTCGGTGTACTCCAGCTCGAAGCCGCCCGGCTTCGCGCGCATCGCCAGGATGTCGAAGGCCTTGTCACCGCTGGGGGAGAGCTTCTGAAGCCCGTAGGTCAGCTTGCCCTCCTGGCCCCAGTTGCCGCCCGCGCCGAGGCCGCCGGCGTAGATCGCGCCGTCCGGGCCCATGCTGATCCGGTTGACGCCGGCCTCCAGGCCCTGGGTGAAGCGGAAGACCGCGCCCTGGTACTCGCCGTCGACCTTCTCCAGGTAGGCGCGCTGGATGCCGCCGTAGGTGACATCGCCGAACAGCATCTGCCCGGCGAACCGGCCCTCGTCCAACCGCAGAGGAGTGCTGGGGGAGTTGGCTATCTCGTTCTGCGGCAGCCACAGCACCGGCTTGGTCACCGGCTTCGCGTCGAACGGGCCCGAGGGGTTGGTGTAGTGGTTGAAGAAGCGGTCCTGCTTGATGTGGACCAGCTTCGAGGAGGGCAGCCATCCGCCCTGGTTGTCGAGGACGAACATGTCGCCCTCCGGACCCCAGCCGATGCCGTTGGGCGTACGCAGCCCCCCGGCGATGTAGTCGACCTCGCCGGTCTCCTTGTTCACCTTGATCGTCGAACCGCGGTTCGGTGCGGGCTGCGGGTCGGTCGTCGCCCCGCCCAGGTCGATCGCCACGGACAGGTTGAGGTAGAAGTAGCCGTCCCGGTAGAGCAGGCCGAAGGCGAACTCGTGGAAGTTCCCACCGTACGGCCAGGTCGCCACCGTCCGGCGCTCATCGGTCACGTCGTCGCCGTCGGTGTCGGTCAGCTCGGTGAGTTCGTGCTTCTGTGACACGTACAGCTTGCCGTCGACGGCCTTGATGCCCATCGGCTCCTTGAGCCCTTCGGCCACCTTCTTGGTGGTCACCTCACCGGGACCGGTGTCACCCCGGACGTTGTCGAGGAGGTGGACCTCGCCGGTCGTGTGGTCGGTGCCGCCCCAGGTGGTCACGGCGAGTCGGGTGTCGGGCAGCCAGTCCATCGCGGTGACCTGCGGTTCGAAGCCCGCGGGCCGCAGATCGGTGAGCGCGTAGTCCGGATGCGTCCCGGTCAGCGGCAGCCCGTCCCCGGGGGAGTCGAGGGCGCCCTCGCACTCCTTGCGGCCCGGCGCCGTCACCCGTACGACGTCGGCGTCGGTGCTCAGCACGGAGTTCGGCACGACGGCGAAGTCATCCGCGCCGGGCGGCTTCCATTCGAGCGTGACCTGCTGGCCGCCGGTGCGGTCGAAGTGGTCGATCCGCAGCGCGTGATGACCTGCCGTCAGTGCGGCCGAACCGTCCTTGGGCTCCGCGCCGTGCAGCCCGTCGTGATCGATGACGGTGGAGCCGTCGATCCGCAGCCGCGAGCCGTCGTCGCTGGTCAGGCGGAAGGCGTACGCGCCGTCCTCGGGAACGGTGAGGTTGGCCGTGACCTGGGAGACGAAGTGGTCGCCGAAGCCGAAGTCGTTCGGCGAACTCCAGTCGATGCCGGGCATCAGCTTGTCGACGTTGGGCGTCTGGCCGGCCTTGATGTCGCACAGCTCGCTGAGGGGGACCTGCACATCGAAGACGCGCAGGGTGACGCCCGGCTCCTGCGGCGGGAGTTCGTCCCGCGGCGCCGGCGCGGCGGCGGCCGGTACGGCGGAGAAGGCGCCGACGAGAAACGCGGAGACCAGCAGGCCGGTGAGATGTCTGCGGCAACGGTGGAGCGGCCGTGGATGCATTCTTCCTCCTGGCCCCTCGCGGCGAGGGGCACGTCGCGGCGGTGGGTGGGGCCACCCGGCGCCCGGGGGTGAACGTTCGGCTCGTGCGGTGGTGCAGCGCCTCGTCCGGGCAAGGGTCCGATGGCTGCGCCGAGAACAGTAGGAGGCTTCTACCAGCGGCGTCCATACTTCGTCACCACAGTGTTCAAAGTTCGCAGGTGTTGATGCAAAGTAATCAAACCCCTTACTGTGCGCGGGTTTTGACGCGGGCAGTCGGCGGAGATCGGAGCCAGGGCCGCGTACTTCGGAGGCGTGTTCCCGCGCGCGCCGATGAGGCGGGCCTGTGCGGCCCGCCTCATCGGTGACCCTTGCCCTGCGCCTCGCCGTCGGGGACCGGCTCCGGCAGGCGCGGCGCGCCCCGCGGCGCCGGAGGAGAGCCAAGGGCAGGGCGAACGGGTGCTACTGACCCTCGCGACCCGCGGCGGAGGCGAATCCCAGCCAGGTGTGGCGGTTGCCCCACCAGCACCAGCCGACCTTGGGGGCGTTGCGCCGCTCCCGGCCGTCCCGCCCGGTGCCGTTGCTGATCCAGATCGCCGGGGTGCGCGCGTCCAGGGCGCCGTTCGCTTTGCGCAGCCGGGACCCGATGGTCATGAAGCAGAGGTTCCGCTCGAGCACCGCCGGCTGCTGCAGCACCCAGTGGATGCCCTCGGTGAGCACCAAGGGGGTGCGGCCCTCCTCGGTGAGGGCGGGCAACGCCTCCTCCGGGCTCCAGTTGGACAGGTGGTCGCCGCGGTCGGGCCCGGCGACGAAGTAGAGCGGTGCGTCGGGAAGTTCGACCGCGTTGGGGGCGAACCGGTCGACGTCGGGCATGTCGACGACGACGAAGCCGGGCTTGCCCTCGCGCAGGAGCAGTGGCGCGAGGGCGGAGGCGGGGGCGCGGTCCGGATGGACGGCGAGCAGGACGTCGCGGCCCCGGTCGGCCGTCTCGGCGAACGCTCGGATGTCCTCGGCGGGAATCCCCGCGATCTCGTGCACCCCGAGCTCGATCAGGCGCCGCGCCTGATCGGCGGGCGACGGGAGCGCGTGCACAGCGTCGGCAGTGGAAGCATCGGGCAAGGCAATCCCTCGGATTCACGTTTCGCGGTAGTGGGCCGGAGGTCGAACGAGAGAGATCGCCGAAGTGTTCCCGACGCGGCCACCTCCCCTCCGGGCGGGCCCGCGCCCGCGGCTGTCGCCCCGACATCGGCAGGTGCGCGGGTGATCCGCTGTTCATTCGACGATCTGGACGTCCCGCCGGCGGTGCCGTCCTCGCCGCACGGGCGACCCGACGCCGCCGCCACTGCGTGAACCGCCTTCCGCTTCCCCTACTCACCCGGTTCCGCCGGGCAGGCCAGGTCCCGCGCCGGGCGCCGCCCCGAAGTCAGGAACGCCGTCACCGCCTCTTTCGCGCACGTGTTGTCGTCGAACGGGTAGACACCGTGTCCGCCCTGGTCGGCCGTCACCATCGTGGCCCGCTGACCGAACGCCCGCCGCAGCTCCCGGGCTCCGGCCAGCGGCGTCGCCGGGTCCCGCTCGTTCTGCACCATGAGCACGTTCGACGGACCCCGGTCACCGATCCGCACCGGCGGCTCGACCCGCTCCGTCGGCCAGAACGCGCACGGCCCGATCCCGGCAGTGGACGCCCCGATCATCGGATACCTCAGACGGTCGACCGCGACATTGCGCTGATACTCCCGAACCGTTCCCGGCCAGTGCGAGTCATTGCAGATCACGTAGAAGCGCGCGGCCAAGAGGTTCTCCAGGTTCTCCGGCGGCGGCGGAGACGCAGGCAGCGGCCGGTCGGTGTCGACCGCCTGCCAGAACTCCGCCAGGTGGGGCATGAGGACATCGGCGTAGAGGCGTTCGAACGTGACCGCTCGGAACGCGGTTCCATCCATGCCCCTGACCGGACTCCCGTCCAGCCGCTTCGCGAGATCGAAGAACTTCGCGGTCACCTGCTCCGGCGTGGCCCCCAGACCGTACCGGGGGTGCGCCGCCGCGAACTCGGCGAAGTCCGGGAACCGGTCCTCCAGCCCACGGCCGAACGACCGCATGGCCGTGACGTCATAGCCGCCGGGCCCCAGATTGCTGTCGAGCACGACCCGGTCGCCGCGCTTCGGGAACATCGTCGAATACACCGCACCGAGATGGGTGCCGTAGGAGTGACCGAGGTACGAGAGCTTCGGCTCGCCCAGCGCCGCCCGGATCCGGTCCATGTCGCGCGCGGTGTTCGCGGTGGTGATGTGCGGCAGCATCGACGCGGTGCGCGAGGTGGCGCACTGCTTCGCGACGGCCCGCGCGTACCCTGCCTCCCGCGCGACGTCGGCGGCGGTGTGCGCATACGGCGCGAAGTTGCCGCGATGCTGCTGCCGCTGCGTCAGATCGCAGGTCACGGGCGCGCTCCGGCCGACGCCCCGAGGGTCGAAGCCGATCACGTCGTACGAGTCCAGCACTTCCCGGGGCAGCCCCGAACCAGCGAGAACGGCCGGATGGCCGAGCCCCGCACCCCCGGGACCGCCCGGGTTCGTCACCAGCACACCGCGGCGCTTCGACGGGTGCTCGCTCGCCAGCCGGGAGATCGCGATCTCGATCCGCCGGCCTTCCGGGTGCCGGTAGTCCAGCGGGACGTCGAGCGTCGAGCACTCGAGCCGGGGCGAGACGACGCCCTTCGGGCACGGACCCCACCGCACAGGGAGACGCCGCAGACGCCGCAGACGCCGCAGACGCCGCAGACGCCGCAGACGCCGCAGACGCCGCAGACGCCGCAGACGCCGGAGACGCTCCCGGCACCGCGGTCGCCACCGCCACCGCGCCGACGGCGAGAGCAAGGGACACGGCTGTACGCATCTGACGTCCTCCTGGAGAAAGGGGCGCACGGGGCGCCGGAACCACCGGCTCGGAGCACCGCCGCCGACTGTGTGACGTGGTCGTACGGGCAGCCGACACCCTCGGCCGCCGTCCGGACGAGTCTGTCCGCGCGGGGCCGGGCGGCACATCGGCCCGGCGGCCCGAGGGTGCGCCGACCAAGGACGAGGAGGGGGTACGACTCCGGTCGAAGGCCTCTCCGCCCTGCGGCCGACTCGCCGGCCGTACGGCTTCGCGACAATGAACGGGTGAACACGTACGGCGCGCCACGGCTCGGACGGTGGCAGCAGACCTGGCGACTGGCGGCGGCCGCGGCGGTGAGCGTGCCGATCTGGCTCTATATCGGAGTGGTGCTGCACGGGCAGGGCGCCGGACCGGGCTCGTGGTTCCGCATCGGTGATCCGCTCGTGGCCCTCGGCTGCCTGACAGCCCTGTTGTGGCGCCGGCGATTCCCGCTCGCCGTCGCCATGACGGTCGCGGTCGCCTCGACCGCGTCGACGCTCGCCACCGGCGCGGCTCTCGTGGCGCTGGGCTCGATCTCCACCCGCCGACGCCCGGTGGAGATCGGGGCCGTCGCCCTGGCCTATGTGACGGCGTCACAGTTCGCGGGCGGGCTCTACCCGGTTCAGAACCCGCCCGGCATGCTCTGGTTGCAGCTCGCGTTGCCGGCCCTGACCGCGGGCATCGCGGCGGCCGTGGGCATGGCCATCGGCGCGCGGCGTGTCGAGGTGCGGTCCTTGCGGGACCGCGCGGAGAGCGCGGAACGGGAACAGACGGCACGAGCGGCGCAGGCACGGGTCCTGGAGCGCAACCGGATCGCCCGCGAGATGCACGACGTGCTCGCGCACCGGATCTCGCTGGTCGCCATGCAGGCCGGAGTGCTGGACCACCGCGGTGACCTCGGAGCCGAGGAGAGCCGTCTGCTGGTCCGCGGCATCGCCGAGGGCTCCCACCTGGCCCTGGAAGAGCTGCGCGATGTGCTCGGTGTGCTCCGGGCCGACCCGGGCCACCCGGAACCCCCGCAACCCTCGCTCGACCGCATCCCCGACCTGCTGGCCGACGCCCGCGCGTCCGGACTGGACGTCACCATGGCCACCGCCGTGACGGGAACACCGGCCGACGTCGTGGGACGAACCTGCTACCGAGTAGTCCAGGAAGGGCTGACCAACGCCGCCAAACACGCCCCGGGCGCGCCCGTCCGCATCACCCTCGAAGGAACGGCGGGCGAGGGGCTCGGCGTCGACGTCCGCAACTCCCCGGCCACCACGGGTAGCACGCACCGGCCACCGGCCTCGGGATTCGGACTGCTCGGCCTCACCGAACGGGTCGGCCTGGCCGGCGGAACGCTCCACCACCACCCCACGTCCGACAACGGCTACGTCCTCAGCGCGCGGCTGCCCTGGCCGAACCCCACCCACGAAAAGAGAGCATGAGTGGACAGCGAGCGGGATCCGGTGCGTGTCGTCATCGTCGACGACGACCAACTGGTGCGGATGGCGCTGCGGCTCGTCATCGACGGCGAACCGGATCTGACCGTCGTCGCGGAGGCGGCCGACGGGAACGCCGCGATCACGGTGGTGGACGAGCAGCGGCCGGACGTCGTGCTGATGGACGTACGGATGCCCGGCCTCGACGGACTCGGCGCGACCCGGGAGCTCCTGACCCGGCCGGCGCCGCCCCGGGTGCTCATGCTGACGACCTTCGACTCCGACGACCTGGTGCTCGGCGCCCTGCGGGCCGGAGCGCTCGGGTTCGTCCTCAAGGACACCCCGCCGCCGCGGATCCTCGACGCCGTGCGGGCCGTGGCGGACGGCAGCCCCGTGCTGTCCCCGGCCGCCACGGCACGGGTGATCGCCGCGGCCACCGGCCCGCAGTCCTCCCACGCCCGAGAATCGTCCCGTCGGGCCGCGCGGGAACGGCTGTCGGCACTGACCGATCGCGAGCGCGAAACCGCTCGGGCCATCGCGGACGGACTGGGGAATCCGGAGATCGCCCAGAGGCTGCACATCAGCGTCGCGACGGTCAAGGCGCACACCGGCAGCCTGTTCTCCAAGCTGGCGGTCCAGAACCGGGTACAGATCGCCCTGCTGGTCCGCGACGCGGAGGAGTGACGGCGCTCCGGGGAAGCTGCAACAAGGCAACAAGGCAACACGGCAAAAGCGCAAAGGGCAAAAACAAAGGCAAGGAGAGACCTCTCCTTGCCACTCTCAACTTATAGCTCACCGGGGGGCTTGCGGCAAGCCCCGGGTGACGGCGCAGAATCCTGGGGTCGATGCCCCCACCTGCGGAACGGGGGACGACGTGCGCCGACCGGCCGGGAGTATCCGCCGGCCTATGACGTCAGAGGGAAGACAACCAGGAATGAGTACGTGCCCGACAAGAGGTTCGACAGAGGGCGGGGCGCCGGAGATCCGACCGGCCGCCGCAGTACAACGGAACACGACCGCCCAGGAGGTGTCGCGATGACGGACCCGTACGTGCTGGATCTCGAAGAGGTCGACGAGACGCGCGTCGCGGCCGTCGGCGGCAAGGGCGCGCACCTGGGCGGACTGTCGCGGATCGAAGGCGTGCGTGTGCCGGACGGCTTCTGCGTGACGACGGACGCATTCCGGCGGGCCATGACGGAAGTCCCGTCGATCGACGATCGGCTCGACGAGCTGGCACGCCTGAACCCGGACGACCGGGAGGCGATTCGCACGCTCAGCGCACACATGCGCCGCACCATCGAAGATCTCGCCGTCCCGGGCGACCTCGCGGAGGCGATCACCGGCGCGCTCGCCCGGTTCGGCGAGCACGCCGCGTACGCCGTCCGGTCCAGCGCGACGGCGGAGGATCTGCCCACGGCCTCCTTCGCCGGCCAGCAGGACACGTATCTGAACGTCCTGGGGCCGACCGCGGTTCTCCAGCACATCAGCCGGTGCTGGGCCTCGATGTTCACCGAGCGGGCCGTCGTCTACCGACAGCGGAACGGCATCGACCACCGTACGGTCCACATGGCTGTGGTCGTGCAGCGGATGGTCTTCCCGCAGGCGTCCGGCATCCTGTTCACGGCCGACCCCGTCACCGGCCACCGGAAGGTCGCCACCGTGGACGCCGGCTTCGGCCTCGGCGAGGCCCTGGTCTCCGGTCTGGTGAACCCCGACGTCTTCACGGTCCGGGACGGCGAAGTCGTCACGAAAGCCATCGCCGCCAAGGAACGCGCCGTTCACGCCCTGCCCACCGGCGGTACGCGTGAAGTGGCGGTCGACGCACGACAGCGGGTGCGGCCGGCGCTGACGGACGAGCAGGCCGTCCGCCTCGTGGGGCTCGGCCGCCGGATCGAAGCGCACTTCGGCCGCCCGCAGGACATCGAATGGTGCCTGGTCGACGATGGTTTCCGGATCGTCCAGAGCCGGCCGATCACCACCCTCTTCCCCCTCCCCGTCATCGAGAACGGCGAGGAGGGCAAGGACGAGGGGAACCACGTCTACGTCTCCGTCGGCCACCAGCAGATGATGACCGACCCCATGAAGCCCCTCGGGTTCTCCATGTGGCAACTGACGGCCATGGTGCCGATGCACGAGGCGGGTGGGCGGCTGTTCGTCGACGTCACCCGGCGACTGGCATCGCCCACCGGCCGCGACGCTCTCCTGGACGCCATGGGAAAGGGCGATCCGCTGGTCAGGGACGCGCTGGAGACCGTCCTCGAACGCGACGGCTTCGTCCCCTCGCTCCCGGACGCGGCACCCGGCGGGCCGCCGTTCACCGGTGCGCCCGACCCGATCGAGACCGATCCGGCCGTCGTCACCGAACTGATCGAACGCAGCCGAACGTCCATTGCCGCTCTGGAACGTGACATCCGGACGAAGGAGGGTCCGGCACTGTTCGACTTCCTGCTGGAGGCGTTCGAGGAGCACAAGCGGGTACTGGCCGATCCACTGAGCATGCAGGCGATCATGGCGGGGATGGACGCCACATGGTGGCTCAACGACAAGCTGCGGGAGTGGCTGGGCGAGAAGAACGCCGCGGACACGCTGACGCTGTCCGCCCCCGACAACATCACGTCGGAGATGGGACTGGCGCTGCTCGACGTCGCGGACGTGATCCGCCCGCTGCCGGAGGTGCTGGCACGACATGACGGCCGCGGAGGACGGCCCGAACAAATAGTCGATCTTAATGCTTCGGTTGCTCAGCGGCTTCGTGGCCCGACCGTCACGCGGCCGAGTGCTCCACAGTCCTTCGTCGCACTCCTTGTCCGCCGCGTAGGCGGAAGTCACGACATCCTTCGGATTGTCCGGGGAGGCGGAGTCCGGGGGGATGGAGTTGAAGTCCCCGCCGTAGACGGTCCGGTATCCGGCGGGGGTGTACGAGTGGACGATCTCCTGCAGCATCGCGGCCTGTTCCTTGCGTTTCATCCCGGCCGGGTTGGGGTCGTCCTCCGGCGTGCCGGAGCTGAAGTGGGCCGTGCAGAACTGCAGGGCCTGGGCCGGGAGAACGGCACAGATGGCGGTCCGCTGCTCCATGCGCTCCCATGCGCCGTCAATGGTCCGGTTCTCAGGCGAGGGCAGGTCGTACGACGTGTACCAGGTGTTGGTGTCGGACACTGCCAGTGCGACGCCGTAGGCGCCCCTGTCTCTCCAGCCGGAACCTGCCGAACCGGCGTTGTCGCACGTCTTGGCGGCCTTCACGGAGGACCCGTCGACGGTGTACTTGATGGGCGCGAATCGTACGTCCCACCCAGTGCCCGTCCTGTTCTCCAGCTCCCTCTCGACTTCTTTGGCGTGCGACTCGCAGAGCTCCTGAAGAAACACGGCACGATACTGCTTTGCCTCTGTTTCGCTGCCCATCCGGGCAGCGATCTGGCTTCCCAGGTCGCTGCCTTCCACCCGGTGGTTCACACAGTCGCTGTTGCTGTTGGCGCAGACGTTCCACGACATCACACGGAAGTCAGCCACCGGCGGGGAGGAAGCGGGACGGGGGCGCCCGCCTTCGTCACTCGCGTTCTCCTCACCTAGGAAGACGAGCTCGAACTTCTGCCAGGACCCCACCGTGTCCGACCGTGCCCGAAGCAGTCCCTCGTCGGTTCCGGCGTCCTGTACTTCGGTGGTCACGTACTTGTAGCCGTTGTTCGTCCAGACTTTGAGGGCGTACGTACCGTCCGTCTGCTTCGCGAGCTGGAGCTTCTCCCATTCGCCGACGGTTGTGCCCCGGGCCCGAAGCAGATTCTCGTGGCTGCCGGTGTAGTTCCGCTCAGTCGTGACGTAGTTCCCGTTCGCTTCCGAACGCAGGGTGGTGGTCCACCCCTTGTCGTCCGTGTGCAGCGTGAACTTCTCCCAGGAACCAAGGTCTTCGTGGGAGGGAGCAGCTGTACGCGCACGCAGCATGTCCTGTCGAGCGCCGCTGGTGTTGACTTCCACCGACACGTACAGACCGGTGCTCACGGACTTGAGTGCGTACTTGTCGCCTGCCGTGACGGGCACCGGTCGTGCTTCCGCCGCATGTGACTGCACGGTAGTCATGGTTATCACTGCGAACAGAGCAAAACACAGGACCGCCAAGCGGCTCACTGTCTGTCTCATTTACCCGCCTAGGGTGAGGAACGGTCAAAGTGAACAACTGATGCCCGGCCGCGTGGAGCAAGTCCACCGAGAGAAAGGGACTCTCGGTTGGACTCCGGACGGCGAGAGAGCCCAACCAAAGTGATCCCCTCAGAGCAGGGGCAGGTACAACCGCAGGTGCGGGTCGTGCACGTCGAGCGGATTGTTCTCCAGCGAAAAGATGACCGTGGAGACGGCGACGACCTCGACACCGCGCCGGGCGCCTACTCCGATGGCTTTGGCCGCACCCCTCGTTGAGGCGGTTGACGGCCTCGTACGGGTGAGCCGCTGTGCTCCGGCCGGGCCCGGTGCTCAGCTCGGGGCGGGGAACCAGGTGTCGAGGACGGTGCCGTCACCGCGACGGGGGCGCGGCCGGCGGCGCCGGTGGTACGGGAAGAAGCCTGGGAAGTCACATCGGTCATGGACAGAAACCTAACCGGCCGCCGGGGCCCGCTCAGACCGGACGGTTCAGCTTCCGGCCGCTTCTCCGCCGCGCCCGCCCGGACTTGTGCCCGCTCCCCGCCTGGGCCGCAGCCGGCACCGCTCCTCCGGCGTCCGCGGAGGCATCGTCGCCCGGGCCGAGCACTGCAGTTGGCCATATGGGGTCACGTCGGAGGCAATGCGCGTGGGCGGGTTTCGCTCCGTGTGCAGGGGCGCGCGGCGCGCCCGCGTTCGGCTGACAACGGACCGGACCCCGGACCTTACGGTCCGGGGTCCGGTCGGGCGTGGGATTGGTCCGTGGTCGTCGCGGTCGGAGGGCCCGTACTGCTCGATCTGCCTCCGTGCTCCGCCCGGAGGGGACCCTGGTGCGCGGGCAGGCCTCACCATGGCGGACGTCCACGGCATCACCACGACCATCGGCTGACTCGACGCGCACGCACCGCGATCGGTGGCGGGGACCTGCTGACCGTCGGCCCTGCCTGCATCTCCCGGCTGCGCGATACAGTCGACGGCTGTACCTGCGGTCCCCGCCTGGCCGACGCCCCGCTCTTCCACGCCATGCTGCTCCGGCTGCCCGCCCCTGGCATTCCGAACAGATGCGTGGTGCTGCTCGGCGTGTGACGCGGTTGCGGGCCTCGGGCTCGCGTCCCGAGCTGAGTCGCAGGCGGCGGTCAGCTGGTGCGGTTGTAGATCGCTGTGCCGGGGCAGGCGGTGACGCCCGAGCGGGTTGCGCACCCGCTGTACTGGCTGGAGCCGTTCCACCAGGCCCAGCCGCCGATGGTGCGGCCGTTGAGCCAGGTGTACTGGCCGTTGTAGTTGGCGTCGTACGTGCGCAGGCTCCAGTGCACGTGGGCTCCGGTCGCAGCCCCGCCGGCGCAGGTGTCGGTGCCGATGTTGCCGAGCAGGGCGCTGCGGGCGATCGATGTTCCGTTGTAGTAGGTGGTGTTCCGCATGTGGTAGTAGTCCGTCGAGAAGCCGCCGGGGTGGATCACTCTGGTCCAGCCGCCTCCGGCACCGCACATCGAGGTCGCCGTACCCTCCCGGGACGAGCGGACCCGCCCGCTGGCGTTGCCTCCCGCGAAGTCGAGGCTGCTCCAGTAACCTGTCGAGCCGGTGTGGGAGTGCGCCCCGCCGGTGAGAGTCATGTAGTAGTCGGGCATCCAGGGAAGCAGCAACCCGTTGGTGTTGGCAGCCGTGGTACCCACCGATGGCGTCTCCTGCTGCGGAGCCGCCTTGCGCTGAGCGTACGCCGTCATGGTCCGCCGCTCCGCCTTGCCGACCAGCGGAGACTCGGCCACGTGATCGGCGAACTCACGGTCGCCCTCAAGGCCCGAGATCCACTGCCCGTCCTTGCGGTGAGCGATGTAGAGCCAGCCCTCCGGCTCGCCGTGGTGGGTGCGGGTCGCTTCGACGTACGCAACGCCACGAGCCCAGTCGGCCGAGACGGTACGGACATCGACGACCACCTTGCGGCCCTCACCGGCGAGTTTGCTGACGGCAGCCTTCGGTGCGAGACCCTCGGCGTCGTGGGACCGGGAGAGGACGTCTGCGGAGACGGCGTCTATGAGTGCCTGTCGACCGGTGCCGAGGCGGGTGGCCACCGCGGACGGCATCTTCACGGTGACACCGGGGGAAGGCGACTGGGCGGCGGTTGCCGGGGCCCCGGCAGGTGTCGCGGCCGAGTCGCGGAAGGCCGCCGTCGCCGAGGGCGCGGTGGCGAGCAGGCCGAGGGCGGCGAGGGCGGCGACGGTGGTTCTCACGGACAGCTTGGAGAGCATGGGTGGTGTCCCTTCTGGACGAGAGAGGTCTCACGGGCCGACAGGAGCGAGAGCTGGGTGGAGCACGCGCGGCCACGCCATACGAGAGGAAGGACAGCGATGGAATGACATGTCCGCACCAAATCTATGCGCGTAGCATACGGGTCTGTTGGCCGCCGGGACAGATCAAGTCGCCGTGGAT
>NZ_NTGZ01000113.1 GCF_002551245.1 Streptomyces sp. rh34 | reverse complement strand
GGCCGGTGCCCAGGCCGGGCGCCTGGCGCGGGACGGCTTCTCGATCCTCAAGATCAAGGCCGGCTCCCCGGACCCCGAGGACGACCTGGCACGCGTCAGAGCCGTGCGCGTCGCCGCTCCCCGCGCGCGGTTGCTGCTCGACCCCAACGGGGCCTGGAGCCTCCGCACGGCCGAAAGACTCCTGCCCCGTTTCGCGGAGCTGGAGATCGAGGCGGTCGAGCAGCCGCTCGCGCCCGGCGACCCCGAAGCCCTCGCACGGCTCGCCGAACACTCGCTGCTGCCGATCATCGCCGACGAGGACGCGGTCGACCACGACGACGCCCGCCGTCTCGCCGGGCGTGTGCAGGGCATCAACGTCAAGCTCGCCAAGTGCGGCGGTGTCACCGCGGCCCTGAGGATCGCCGAGCTGATCGCCGGCACCGCCACCGAACTGATGCTCGGCTGCCTGACCGCGAGCACCCTCGGCATCGCCCCGGCGGTCCACCTCGCCGACCGCGCCCGCTGGATCGACCTGGACGGACACCTGCTGCTTGCCGACGACCCGTGGACCGGCATCGGCGGCGACGACGGCACCGTCCGGGTGAGCCGGAACCCCGGCCTCGGGGTCCGGCCGGGTACCCGGGGGAGAGGGGACCAGCCGTGAGCACGCTGCGCGAGATACGCGGCTTTCCGCTCGCGATACGTCTGCTCCTGGTCAACCAGCTCGGCGTCAACACCGGCTTCTACCTGCTCATCCCCTACCTCGCCCTGCATCTGAGCGAGGACCTGGGAATGTCCGCGGTGGTCGTCGGCACCGTGCTCGGTGTACGCAACCTGAGCCAACAGGGTCTGTTCCTCATCGGCGGCTCGGCATCGGACCGACTCGGCGCGCGAGGGGTCATCATCGCCGGCTGCGCGCTGCGGACGGTCGGCTTCGGGCTCTTCGCGCTCGGCGACGGACTGGCGGTGCTGCTCACCGCCTCCGTACTCAGCGGACTGGCCGGCGCCCTGTTCAACCCGGCCACACGCGCCTACCTCGCCCTGGAGGCGGGGGAGCGCAAGGCCGAGGCGTTCGCCCTGTTCAACGTCTTCGCGACCACCGGCGCCCTGATCGGACCGCTCCTCGGCAGCGCCCTGCTGCTGGTCGACTTCCGTGCCTCCGCCCTCGCCGCCGCAGGCGTCTTCGCGGTGCTCACCGTCGCCCAGGCCATGGTGCTGCCCCGCCGCGCGACCGCGCCGTCCGGGAACAGCGTCCTCGCGGACTGGCGGGAGGCGGCCGGCAACCGGGGCTTCGTGGTGTTCGCCCTCGTGATGGTCGGCATGTTCACCATGGAGAACCAGCTGTACCTGCTCCTGCCGGACGGCGCCCGCCGGGCCACCGGCTGGGACGGCGCGGCCGGCATCGTCTTCGTCGTGGGCACGCTCGCCGGCCTCTGCCTGCAACTGCGCATCACGCGACAGCTCAAGGGGCGGGGCAGCCGGGCGCGGTGGATCAGCGTGGGGCTCGCCCTCATGGGGCTCGCCTTCGTACCGCCGATGGTGGTGGCCGGGGCCGGCACGGCGCCCGGTGACGCGGGCGACGCGGTGCTCCGCGCCCTGCCCGTGCTGGCCGGTGCGCTGCTGCTCCACGGGGGTGTCATGATCGCCCAGCCGTTCGTGATGGAACTGATCCCCGACTTCGGCCGCCCGGAACTCACCGGTACCTACTTCGGCCTCTTCTCCATGGTCTCGGGCATCGCCGCGGCCGTCGGCAACACGGTCATCGGCTGGGCCATGGATACCGGGGAACACACGGGGGCGCACTGGCTGCCCTGGACGTGCTGCCTGGCCCTGGGGCTCGCCTCCGCCGCCGGGGTCACCTGGCTGCACCGGCTCCGTTCGCTGCCCTCCCGCCCCGCCCCCCTGATCGGCGACCGCATGAGGAGCCCCCTGTGAACGGCGCGACCGGCGACAACCTGCTCACCGAGAACCCAGCGCTGTACGAGGCCCGCTTCCCGGACACCGAGCGCCTCGCCGGACGCTGGGTAGTGGACCGCCTTCTGAGGTACGGGGCCGGACCGCGCGTCCTCGACATCGGCTGCGGCACCGGCCGTGACGCCGCGTACGTCCACGGGGCGGGCCGCACGGTCGTCGGCGCCGACCTGTCCGAGGCGATGCTGGAGTACGCCCGTCTCCACCACCCCGGCCCCGAGTACACCCGCGCCGACCTGCGTGGCTTCGACCTCGGCCAGGGTTCCTTCGACGCCGCGGTGTCCCTGGACAGCGCCCTGCTGTACTGCCACACCAACGACGAACTCGACGCCTTCCTGGCATCCTGCCGACGCTGCCTCGTACCCGGCGGCCTGCTCGTCGCGGAGATGCGCAACGGCGCCTTCTTCCTCGGCCGCACGGAGCTCCTCGACGCCCCGACCGTCAACGGATTCACCTGGCAGGGCGTTGTCCACCGGTCCACCACCACCCTGTACGTGGACCGGGCCGCGCAACTGCTGCGCCGCAGGCGGGTGTGGACCTCCGACGACGGAGCGCCGCCGGTCGAGCAGCACTCCGCGTGGCGACTGCTCTTTCCCCAGGAGCTGCGCCATTTCCTCGCCGCCCACGGCTTCGAGGTGCTCGGCCTGTACGACCGGCCCGGCCCGCGCACCGAGCCGCCGTGGCGAGAGGGCGACCTGCCCGCCGCGACGGCCGACGCCGACCGGCTGCACCTGGTCGCCCGCCTGACGCACGACCGCTGAACCCACGCACCCACTGAGGCCGAGACCCCCCGGCCCGATGTTCGCTCGCACACACAGCAAGGAAACAGCCATGAACGACGCCGCCTTGAACGACCCACGCTTCCCAGGTCTGCGCCGCCGGGGCTTTCTGGCAGCGGCCGGAGGCGCGGCCGGCCTCGGAGCACTCGCCCTCACCGGCTGCGGCGGCCCCGGCCCGTCAGCCGACGCCTCCGCCGAGGGAGACGGCAAGCCCCGCCGTGGCGGCCGTCTGCGCGCCGCCTTCGCCGGGGGCGGAGCCAGCGAGACCCTCGACCCGCACCTGAGCAACCTCTTCGCCGACGTCGCCCGCGCCAAGGCGCTGTTCGACAAGCTCGCCGACTACGGGCCCGACCTCTCCGCCCAGCCGCGGCTGGCCTCCGCATGGGAGTCCAACGCGGGTCTGGACCGCTGGAAGGTGACCCTGCGCGACGCCACCTTCCACGACGGCAAGCCGGTCACCGCTCAGGACGTCCTCCACAGCTACCGCCGCATCACCGACCCGAAGAAGGCGTTCCGCGCCAAGGCGTCGCTGGAGCCCATCGACCTGAGGGCGAGCCGTGCCCTCGACGCGCGGACCGTCGAGTTCACCCTCAAACGGCCGACCGCCGAATTCCCCAACGTGCTGGCCGCCTTCGGCGCGTACATCGTCCCCGGCGGCGCACAGGACTTCGACAGGAACCCGGTCGGCAGCGGGCCGTTCCGCTTCGTGTCCTTCGCACCCGGCCGGTCCGCCGTCCTCAAGCGCAACGAGTCCTACTGGGACGGCGCCCCGCACCTCGACGAGCTGGAGTTCATTGTCGCCAACGAGGAGTCCGCGCGCGTCAACGCCCTCCTCGGCGGCCAGATCGAGTACGCGCACGAGCTCAACCCCACCACCGCCCGCGCCCACGAGGACAAGGGACAGATCAAGATCGTGCGGCTGCGCAACAGCGCCATGCAGTCGTTCGCGATGAAGACCGACCGACCGCCGTTCGACGACCGGCGGGTACGCGAGGCGTTCTTCCTGATCGCCGACCGCGAGGAGCTCGTCGACGGCGCCCTGTCCGGCGCGGGCGAGATCGGCAACGACCTCTTCGGCAAGGGATACGCGTACTACGCCGCGGGCCTCCCGCAGCGGGAACAGGACCTCGACCGGGCCAAGGCGCTGCTCAGGGAGGCCGGGGCCGAGAATCTCAAGGTCACCCTCGACACCTCCCCGGTCGCGGCCGGGTTCACCGAGGCCGCGACCATCTTCCGCGACCAGGCGGCCAAGGCCGGAGTCACCATCACGGTCAAGTCCGGCAGCAAGGACAGCTACTGGAAGGACATCCTCGACTCCGGCACCCTCTGCTCCTACCGCTCCGGTGCCATGCCGATCGAGGCCCACATCTCCCAACGCCTGCTGACCGGCTCCACCACCAACGCCACCAAGTGGCAGCACAAGGACTTCGACGCCCTCTACCAGCAGGCGCAGTCCACCAGGGCCGAGGCCGACCGCGCTGCCGTCTATGCGCGGATGCAGCGCCGCCTGCACGCCGAAGGCGGCTTCCTGGTCTGGGGTTTCGCCGACTGGATCCTCGGCACGGCCCCGGGCGTCCGGGGCGTCGAGACGAAGGCTCCCGCCAACTCCCTCGACTGGGCGCGCTTCGACAAGGTGTGGCTGGCGTGAGCGGACTTCGCTCCTGGATCGCCCGGCGGCTGCTGCTCGGCGCGGGACAGACGGCAGCGGTCGTGCTGC
Organism: Streptomyces sp. rh34; assembly: GCF_002551245.1. Taxonomy (GTDB): domain Bacteria; phylum Actinomycetota; class Actinomycetes; order Streptomycetales; family Streptomycetaceae; genus Streptomyces. The sequence continues at coordinate 18,315 of NZ_NTGZ01000113.1, read as the reverse complement.
TCGTCTTCGCCCTCACCGAGGCGCTGCCGGGCGACGCCGCCGTGGCCCTCGCCGGTGATCAGCCCGACCCCGCACGGATCGCGGCCATCCGGGAGGCGATGGAGCTGGACCGGCCGGCCTACGAACGGCTGGCGGACTGGGCGGCCGGGCTGCTGCGCGGCGACTTCGGCGCCTCGCTCGCCTCCGGGCGGCCCGTCTCCACGTACATCGCGGACGGCTTCGGGCCGACGGTGCTGCTCGCCGTGCTCACGGTGGCGCTCCTGGTGCCGGTCGGGGCCGGCCTCGGGGTGCTGGCAGCCCGCCACGAAGGGCGGCTCGTGGACCGGCTGGTCAGCTCGGTCACCCTCGGCGTGTACGCGGTTCCGGAGTTCGCCCTCGGCGTGCTGCTGACCACGGTCTTCGCCCTGCGCCTGGGCTGGCTGCCGCCGACCGCCGTCGGCTACGGCACCGACCTGCTCGCCCACCCCGCCGCCCTGGTGCTGCCCGTTCTCGTCCTGCTGTCCAGGCCCGTCTGCTCCCTGGCCCGCCTGGTGCGGGCGGGCATGATCGACGCGCTGGCCTCCCCGTACGTCGCCCAGGCACGCCGCTACGGAATACCCGGCGCACGCGTCCGGTACGCGCACGCTCTCCCCAACGCGATCACCCCCGCCGCACAGCAGCTCGCCCGCACGGTCGACTGGCTGCTGTGCGGGGTCATCGTCGTGGAGGCGTTGTACGTGATTCCCGGACTCGGCACCGTCCTGATGAACGCCGTGGCGGAACGCGACGTGCCCGTGGTGCAGGGTCTCGCGGTGGTCTTCGGCCTGGCCACCGTCGTCCTCAACCTCGGCGCCGACCTCGTCGCCCGCCGGTTCGCGCCGAGGGCGGGGGTAGCGGCATGAGATCCCGCTTCGTACTCGGCGCCGCGATCGTCGGCGTACCGCTCGCCCTCGCCCTGCTGGGCCCGCTCTTCGAAGGGAAGGCCGCGCGAGGCGAGGACCTTGCTCGTGGCCAGGCCGGACGGGCCTGCTCCGATCACGCACGTTCTCCGCATGACTGACCGGCCTTTCCCTGTGCGTACATGTATGTGACGACGGCTCCATGCCCGTGGCTCCGGCGCTTGGAGCCGGTCACGCTAGCCGCCGCCCGCCGCCCCGGGAGCGGCTATCGGCGGTAGTCCCGTCGCACGCATGACGAGTGGTGCACCGGGTTGACACCGGGCGAGCGGCCGCGCGTGCGGCGCCGTTTCCGCCGCGCGGCCGGCTCGTTGGGCACGAGCGGATCGGTTCCGCCTCGCCGGGCGCCGGACCGGAGGCCCGCCGACCGGCCGGCCGCGGAGGGGTTCCGCGGCCGTAGCGAAGACCTGGTACGACGGAGCGAGACGATGGACGTCCACGATGTGCACCACTCCTACCGGCAGCACGCCGTTCTCCGGGGAGTCGACCTTCGGCTACGGCCCGGCACCCTCGCCGGGATCGTCGGGGAGAACGGCGCGGGCAAGACGACGCTGCTGAAGATTCTCTCGGGTGAGCTCAGGCCGGACCGGGGTTCGGTGCGTCACCACGGCAGGTTCGGCTACTGCCCGCAGTCCGTGGTTCTGGACGACTCCTTCACCGTCCGCCAGCATCTCGACCTCTTCAAGAGCGCGTTCGGTCTCGCGGACCTGCGGCGGGCCGAAGAGGTGATGGAGACCCTGGCCTTCACCGAGTACCTCGACCGGCGTGCGGGTCTGCTCAGCGGGGGCTCGCGGCAGAAGCTGAACCTGACCCTGGCGCTCATGCACGATCCGGACGTGCTCCTGCTGGACGAGCCCTACCAGGGTTTCGACTGGGAGACGTATCTGCGCTTCTGGGAACTGGCGACGAGGTTGCGCGACGCCGGGCGTTCGGTGCTGGTCGTCTCGCACCTGGCGTACGACATCGACCGGCTGGATCTGCTCTGGCGCCTGGAGAACGGGCGCCTCCACCGCCCGGAACGGCCCACGGAGGCGGCGGCATGAGGCGGCACTGGCTCCTGTTCGCCACGGCGTCCCGGTACGCGTTGACCGGGCACGCCCGCAACCGGTTCGCGATGCTGCTGGTGGTCGCGTACATCCCCGTATGGATCGCCCTCGCCTATGTGACCATTCCCGACCAGCCGGCCCCGTTCCGCCTCCGGGCCACCGGCGAGATCCTGTCCCCGCCCGGCAACCACCTCACCCAGATCACCGGTGCGCTGAACGCGGTCACACTGATCGCCGGGTTCATGATGTTCGCGGCCACCTTCACGGGAGGCGCTTTCGACCGCCGCCTGGCGATGGCGGGCTACCCTCGGTATCACCTCGTCCTCGCCAAGCTCTCCGCGCTCACGCTGGTCTGTATCGCCGTCTCGGCGTACGCCACGGTCGTCGTCGGAATCGCCTGGCCGCCACGACAGCCCCTTCTTCTCACCGCCGCCCTGTTCTGCGCGGCTCTGACCTACGGCGCGCTCGGCGTGGTCTTCGGTTCGGTACTCCGCCGGGAGGTCGAGGGCATGTTCGCCATCCTGATGATCAGCATCCTCGACGTCGCCCTGCAGAACCCCCTCTCCAGCTCCGGGTCGGACAGCGCCGTCGTGCGTTTCCTCCCGACGTACGGAGCTGTGCAGGCCAGCATGTCCGCGGCCTTCTCCGACGCGTCGGCCGCCCGGGGGCTCGTGATCCAGTGCCTCTGGCTCGTCGGCTCCGCGTCGGCCGGGTTCCTGGTCTTCCGCCGGCGGACCCGCAACGCGCTCCGGTCAGGACGGACGAGATGGATTCCCTCTCCTCGCGGACGCGGACGCGGACGCGGGACGGCCGAGGGCCCGCGCGCACCCCTGCCCGCGGCGGAGTCCGGCTCGTCCGCGGAACGCGTGGGGCCCCTGTGATCCGCGGACGGTCGGAAGGTCCGGCTTCTTCGCTCGTCGCACGGACGGCCGACGACCCTGTGTGCCCCGGCTTGTTCCGGCGTAAGGCCCGTGACCTGCGAAAGGCGGTGATCGTTCTGTAGCCGTCGGGCGCTGACGTGGTGCCCGGACCGCCATACTCCCCGTACAAGGAGCACCGCCCCCATGACTCTTTCGCGTACCGTCCAGCGCACCGTCCTCACCGCGGCTCTCCTGTCCGTCTCCGCCCTGGCCGCCCCCTCCACCGCCCAGGCGGCCCCGCTGCCTCCCGCCTGTCAGGAGGCGCTGCTCGAAACCCTCGACAAGTTCCCCGTGGTGGACTTCACGGTCCCCGACAAGGCCAAGAACACCATGCTGGGCGAGGTACTGGGGCTGAGCGAGGCCGACCAGGCAGTGTTCACCGAGGCGGCGTGCGCGGCCTGGAACACCTGGGCGACCCAGAACGGCCAGGCCGTAGCGACGGACCTGGACACCCGCTACCGGAACGCCGCCGGCCCCGTGTGCAACAAGTTCGCCAGGTCCTCACTGGCGACGATCAAGAAGTACGCCCCGAACGTGCCCGCCGAGACCCGTGAGCTGGAGAAGCTGGCCAAGAAGGTCTGGATGAACTCCATGGAGAAGCTGGCCGCGGAGGCCACCAACGCCGATTGCCGTACGGCCTACAACGCGGTGAAGGCCGGCTGGTAGCAGGAGAGCGGTCGGGCGCCGCCCGGCCGGGCGGCGCCTCTGCAGGGCGGGTCCGACGCCGGGGCTGCCAGCGCGTCAGCAGTGGTGTCCTTGCGGGTTGCCGGGGCAGCGCAGCTACTCGCCGGTGGTCGCACAGTTGCCCGGACGGATCGGGCCGCAGCCACGGGGCGGCGTGTGCTGGCACTGTGCCGCCACGGATACCAGGGGCTCGTGGGGCTCGTCCACAGGTCCGAGTCCGTCCCGTACCCGGCCTGTTCGATGGTCGCCATGGTGCGCGTGATGACGTGCTCGTCGAAGCGCTCGGGGTCGGGGCGCTCGGAGTAGTGATGCACGAACCACCCCAGTCCCTCACACAGCTTGGCGTGCAGCTAGGGACGTCTCTTGCGGATCATGCTCAGGCGACATCCCACTCTGCCTGCAGCAAGCTGAGTTGCGCCTCACTGATCGGAGGTTCAAAACCTTCAGGGAACATGAGTGTGAGTGGCTGTGGCCACATGCTTTCGGGCCCGTGCTCCTCACAGTGCAGAGCCACGAGATGCGGCCCCTCCCCGCAGGCCTCGCTCTGGTAGAAGCAGTCATGCGCCTGGCAGAAGTACGAGAACACCGTGCAGTCGTCCTCGTCAGTCGGCTCGTGGAAACCGGGGTCCCGGACGATCAGTGTCACCGGTTCCTGATGGTTGAACCGGGGGATGGGCCGAGGATCGCACCACAGCAGTCGAGGAGGAAGCACGAGATCATTCTGTGCCAATGGCGGCATCGAGTCAGTGCGCAGACCAGATGAAGATGCTCCGCGAGATGGAGCGCTGCCAGGTAGACCGTGATGATGGCTTCATGCAACCCGAGCACTGTGTGACCCGGAACCACATCGAGGTGTGGCATGAACGTGTGCTGCCGTCCGGGCCAGAACGGATCAGGTTCGGGACAGTGCTGCGCGGCTCGCTCCTGCCGATCCTGGTCTGGGCTGGAGTCGCGTGCTTCGTGTACTTCGTCCACAACCAGCTCGTAGCGACGGTCCTGGGCGGGCTGTTCGCGTTGTCGTTCATCGTGGGCTTCGGGCTGCGCCGCAGGGCGCAGCACTCGGTTCGCTGCAGTGTCTACGGTGCGCTGGGTGGAGTGCTCGATAAGTCCATGGCTGGGTTCTGAGGCGTTGCGGCGTAGGTGGCCCCTCGTTGTATTGAGCGTGTTGACCGACGCCCAGTGGGCCCAGGACCGAGCGCAACATCCACGGCCGTCCTGCCGACATGCCGTTCACCGTCGTCGTGCACCAGGAGGAGCCGCTACGTGCTTCGAGGGATGCGCCGACGATTCCCGAGGGGCGCGCGGGTGCCGATGGTGACGGCAGAGACCCGGTTCCTCTTTCTCTTAGGTGTTCTCGCTATCCCTTTCTGCGCGTCCTGGGCCAGGACTGAAGCGAAGCCTCGCCCCCGCGCGGCCGCCTGCTCGGCCGGGGCCGCGCCGAGCAGGCGGCGGGCCCCGGCCGCGCGGTCAGACCAGGTCGAAGCGGTCGAGGTCCATGACCTTGCTCCAGGCGGCGACGAAGTCCGTCACGAACTTCTCCCGCGCGTCGTCACTCGCGTAGACCTCGGCGAGGGCACGGAGTTCGGAGTTGGAGCCGAAGACGAGGTCCGCGCGGGTGCCGGTCCACTTGACCCGGCCGGTCGCGTCGCGGGCCTCGAACTCGTCCTGCTCCGAGGACGTCGACTTCCAGGTGATGTCCATGTCGAGCAGGTTCACGAAGAAGTCGTTGGTCAGCGTGCCCGGACGGTCGGTGAGGACGCCGTGCGTCGAGCCGCCGGAATTGGCGCCCAGCACGCGCAGACCGCCGACCAGGACGGTGGTCTCCGGGGCGCTCAGCGTCAGCAGGTTGGCGCGGTCGAGGAGCAGGTACTCGGCGGGCAGGCGGCTGCCCTTGCCCGCGTAGTTGCGGAAGCCGTCGTACACGGGCTCCAGGGCGGCGAAGGACTCGACGTCCGTCTGGTCCTGCGTGGCGTCGACCCGGCCCGCGGTGAACGGCACCCGCACCTCGACGCCGGCGTCCTTGGCCGCCTGCTCGACGGCCGCGTTGCCCGCGAGCACGATCAGGTCGGCAAGCGAGACCTGCTTGCCGCCCTTGGCGTTGAAGGACTCCTGGATACCTTCCAGAGCGCTGAGGACCCGCGCCAGCTCGTCCGGGTCGTTCGCCTCCCAGCCGCGCTGTGGCTCCAGACGGACCCGGGCGCCGTTGGCGCCGCCACGCTTGTCGCTGCCGCGGAAGGACGCGGCCGAGGCCCAGGCGGCCGAGACGAGCTGCGCCACCGTCAGGTCCGTGGCGAGCACCTGCTCCTTGAGCGCGGCGATGTCCGCGGCGTCCAGCAGCTCAGCGGTGCGCGCGGGCAACGGGTCCTGCCACAGCAGCACCTCGGAAGGAACCTCGGCGCCCAGGTAGCGCTGGATCGGGCCCATGTCGCGGTGCGTCAGCTTGTACCAGGCGCGCGCGAAGGCGTCCGCGAACGCGTCCGGGTTCTCGTGGAAGCGGCGCGAGATCTCCTCGTAGGCCGGGTCGAAACGCAGCGCCAGGTCGGTGGTGAGCATCTGCGGCTTGTGCTTCTTCGACGCGTCGTGCGCGTCCGGGATCGTCGCCTCCGCGTCCTTGGCGACCCACTGGTGCGCGCCGGCCGGGGACGTGGTCAGCTCGTACTCGTAGGCGAAGAGGTTGTGGAAGAACTCGTTGCCCCACGTGGTCGGGGTGCTGGTCCAGGTCACCTCCAGACCACTGGTGATGGCGTCCCCGCCCTTGCCCGTCCCGTGGGAGCTGCGCCAGCCCAGGCCCTGCTCCTCCATCGAGGCGCCCTCGGGGTCCGCGCCGACGCTCTCGGCCGGGCCCGCGCCGTGCGTCTTGCCGAAGGTGTGGCCACCGGCGATGAGGGCGACGGTCTCCTCGTCGTTCATCGCCATCCGGCGGAAGGTCTCGCGGATGTCGCGGGCGGCCGCGACCGGGTCCGGGTTGCCGTTGGGGCCCTCGGGGTTGACGTAGATCAGGCCCATCTGGACCGCGCCGAGCGGGTTCTCCAGCTCACGGTCGCCGGTGTAGCGCTCGTCGTCGAGCCAGGTGGTCTCCGGACCCCAGTAGACGTCCTCCTCCGACTCCCAGACGTCCTCGCGGCCGCCGGCGAAGCCGAAGGTCTTCAGGCCCATGGTCTCCAGGGCGACGTTGCCGGTGAGGATCAGCAGGTCCGCCCACGACAGCGCCTGGCCGTACTTCTTCTTGACCGGCCACAGCAGACGGCGGGCCTTGTCCAGATTGCCGTTGTCCGGCCAGCTGTTCAGCGGGGCGAAGCGCTGCTGACCGGCGCCCGCGCCACCGCGGCCGTCGCTGATGCGATACGTGCCGGCGCTGTGCCAGGCCATCCGGATCATCAGCGGCCCGTAGTTGCCGAAGTCGGCCGGCCACCAGTCCTGCGACGTGGTGAGCACCTCGGCGATGTCCCGCTTCACCGCGGGCAGGTCGAGCGCCCGGAACGCGGCGGCGTAGTCGAAGTCCGCACCGAGCGGGTTCGCCACGGCGGGGTTCTTGGCGAGGATCTTCAGGTTGAGGCGGTCCGGCCACCACTGGCGGTTCCCGCCGCCCTGCGTGGGGTGCGCCGCGCGGCCGTGGGCCACGGGGCAGCCGCCCGCCTGGGCCCCGGGCACCTCGGGGACGGCCGTCTCGGGCGAATCCGGGGTGACGGGATCAAAGACATGCGACTCGTGGTTCTCGGTCATGGCAATCCTTCCGGACCCGGTGGGTCGTGGGGGTGCTGAACGGGGGAGGAGGATTCGGTCCGTGCAGGAGGGGCACGCTGTATGCCAGGTCTCGCCGCGGCCGCCCGTACGCCTCACGGACCACCGGACCGGACGGTCCCGGGCGGTGCGGCGAGGACGGCGCTCGGTCGGCGCCGCGCGGTCGACCGACGGTGTCCCACCACGCTTCTCTGCTGCCGTACCGGAGTCTTCCTGTCTCTTGGATGTCGCCGGGATCGATCCTACGATGGACTTCGTCCAAGTCAAGAAGTGCGCTAAAACGATAATGGCCGGGATGCGGCGTCCTTGGATCCTTCCGGGGTCGCGCGTCCCCCGCGAAGCGGAGCAGGTGACGAGATGAGCGACCTCCTTCAGCGGCTACGGGGCCGTGGCTGGCGGTTGACCTCGCAGCGGCGGGTCGTCGCGGAGGTCCTCGACGGCGACCACGTGCACCTGACGGCCGACGAGGTACATCTGCGGGCCTCCGCGCGACTGCCCGAGATCTCCCGCGCGACCGTCTACAACACGCTGGGGGAACTCGTCACGCTCGGCGAGGTGCTGGAGGTCTCCACCGTGGGCCGGGCCAAGCGCTACGACCCGAACGCGCGCCGCCCCCATCAGCACCTGGTGTGCTCCGGCTGCGGCACGGTCCGCGACGTCCACCCGGTCGGCGATGCCCTCGGCGACCTGCCCGAGGCCGAGCGCTTCGGGTTCGCCGTCGGCTCGGCGGAGATCACCTACCGCGGCTTGTGCCCGGACTGCGCCTGACCGCCGGCGCACGTCAGCCGGACGGCTGCGGGGAGCGGAGCACGAGCAGCGTGATCTCGCTCGGGGCGAAGACGCGGAAGGGCGGGCCCCAGAAGCCGGTGCCGCGGCTGGTGTAGAGGAGGGTGCGAGCGCCGTGGCGGCTGAGGCCGGCGACGGCCGGCTGGTCGAGGCGGACCAGGTAGTGGAAGGGCCAGATCTGGCCGCCGTGGGTGTGCCCGGAGAGCTGGAGGTCGATGCCGTGGGCCGCCGCGCGGTCGATGAACTTGGGCTGGTGGGCGAGGAGGAGGACGGGGAGATCGGGGTCGGCGCCGTGCAGGGCTCCGGCGAGGTGGGCGCGGTGGCCCGCCAGTCCGGAGGACTCGGCGGTGACGTCGTCGACGCCGGCGACCACGAGGGTGTCACCGCCGCGTTCGAGCAGCAGATGGCGATTGCGCAGCGGCTCCCAGCCCAGCTCGTCCATCAGGTCGACCCAGCCCTGGGCCTCGCTGTAGTACTCGTGGTTACCGGTGACGTAGACACGGGCCCGAGTCGCCTGCACGGTACCCAGCGGGGCGGCCTGCGCGCGACGGCGTTCGGCCGTGCCGTCCGCGATGTCGCCGGTGTGGCAGACCAGGTCGGCCTCCAGGGTGTTCACCGTCTCGCAGACCCGTGCCGACCAGCGGGCGCGGTCGAGCGGACCGTAGTGGGTGTCGGTGATCAGGACGACGCGGGTCCCGTCCAGCCCCGCCCCCAGGCGCGGGAGCCGCACGTCGAGTCGGCGCACACGTGGCACGCGCCGTGCCTCGGCGTACCCCCAGGCGAGCAGCACGGCGGCGACGCCGAGGACGGACCAGGTGACCATGCGCGCCCGGTCCTGTCCGTCACCGACGCCGCCCACGGTCAGGGCGAACCGCAGCAGGACGCCGAGCAGAACGGACCAGGTGAACAGGGTCCAGATGCCGCCCAGCAGCGTGTCACCGACGATCGCCGCCCGGTCCTGCTGGCGCCGGCCGTGGCCGCGCACCATCGCGAGCGGCATACCGGCCAGGCCGAGGACGAACAGTGCGGTGCCGGTCAGGGCGACGGGGAGCGGCCAGTGCTGGCCGGTGTGCAGAAGAACCCAGCACGGCACGGCCCACAACAGGACGGGGGCGATCAGAGGGATGTAGCGCATCAGACGCTGGAGCCGGCTCCGTGGCGCCCCGGGCGCTTCGCCGGCGTCGGATCGGGTTTCGCTGGTCTCGGTCACGCTTCCCCTCCTGAGGTGCTGTCCCGCGGATCGTGCCCTGGCGGAGCCGGGCGGTGTTTATGGCACAGCACAGCACAGCACAGCACAGCACAGCACAGCACAGCACAGCACAGCACAGCCGGCGTACCGGTCGTCAGCCCGCGGCCCGACATGATCCGACGCCCATGCCCTGATTCCGCTCCGGCCCCGGCCGCCGGAACCTGTCGGGCAGCTCATGGTGCGCCGATCGCCGCCGTACCGGAGCGTCGAGGGGCCGGCCGGCGCCCCCGGTCGAGAATGGCGGGCCCGGTCGGGAACAGCCGGCCCGGTCGGCGCGGTTGCACCGTTCAAGGGACCGGCGCCGTGCGGGCGGGGGAACACGGGGGCCGCGGGGTCGTCCGCCCCGTCGGGATTCCGAGCCCCGGGATCGTGGCACGCACGCACGCCGCCGGCCCGGACGACGACGTATCTCTGCGGGAGGACCCCTTCATGACCGACCGGCCCTTGACTCTCATGGCAGTGCACGCCCACCCCGACGACGAGGCCACCGGAACCGGAGGGGTGCTGGCGCGGTACGCGGCGGAAGGCGTGCGCACGGTTCTCGTGACGTGTACCGACGGCGGTTGCGGTGACGGACCGGGGGGTGTCAAGCCGGGCGACCCCGGACACGATCCGGCGGCCGTCGCCTCGATGCGCCGTCGGGAGCTGGAGGAGAGCTGTGACGTCCTCCGGATCAGCGATCTGGAGACGCTGGACTACGCCGACTCCGGGATGATCGGCTGGCCGAGCAACGAGGCCCCCGGATCGTTCTGGCAGACCCCGGTGGAGAAGGGTGCCGCCCGGCTCGCGGAACTCATGCGGCACTACCGCCCCGATGTGGTCGTCACCTATGACGAGAACGGCTTCTACGGCCACCCCGACCACATCCAGGCTCACCGCATCACCATGGCGGCGCTGGAGATGACCGAGCTGACGCCGAAGGTGTACTGGACGACGATGCCCCGCTCGACGATGCAGCGGTTCGGGGAGGCCATGCGCGAGTTCCACGAGGACATGCCGGAGCCGGATCCCGCCGAGACCGCCGCGATGGCCGAGATCGGCCTCCCCGACGACGAGATCACCACCTGGGTGGACACCACCGCGTTCAGCGGCCAGAAGTTCGACGCCCTGGCCGCGCACGCCAGTCAGGGCGAGAACATCTTCTTCCTCAAGATGGGCAAGGAGAGGTTCGGCGAGCTGATGGGCATGGAGACCTTCCTGCGCGTCCAGGACCCCACCGGCGCGGCCGTGCCCGAGAAGGACCTCTTCGCCGGACTCCGCTGAACCGCCCGCCCCCTGCGCCAGGGACGTACCGCTGCGCCATGGACGTATCGGAGCCCGCGCCGTAGGCGTACCGGCGCCTAACCCGTGGACGTACCGGCGCGCATGTCCGCGCCGTACATCGTGCGGTAGTCCGGGACGACGATCCGGCTCGTGGGGGACTCCCGGTGGACCTGGGCGACGAACCCGTCCAGGTCCATCACCGGATCGCGGCGTGGAGGTTCGCTCAGCGGCTCCTCGAAGTTGTCCCAGTGGACCGGCACGACGACGCCCGGCCGGTCCAGGGCGCGCAGCAGCCGGGACGTATAGCGGAACGTGGCGGCGCCGGACGGCACGGCGACCATCGCGAGATCGGGGCCCAGCCCCTGTACGGCTTGCTCGGAGAAGTCGCTGGCGCCCATCAGGAACGCCGACGGGCCGTCGCTCCCCGCCGTCACCTGGAAGGCGAGGGTGTCGCCCTCCGGCAGATCGGAGATGGTCCTCGGAGCCGCCGCCGGGGGAGCGTTCAGCGTGCCCGGGGCGAAGTAGGAATGCCGCTTGTTGCGGCTGTGCAGGCTCGACACGACCTGGACCGTGATTCCGTCGAAGTCCAGGACCTCGCCGCCCTTCACCACCGAGATCTGACCGGGGTCGACTCCGAACGCGACCAGCAGGTGGAAGGTGGTCTCGGTGCCGACGACCCGCGCGCCGGTGGACTTGGCGATGTGCGGCACGTCGGCGATGTGATCCCAGTGCGAGTGGCTGACCAGGACGATCTCGGGGTGGCCGACGTGCTCCCGGACCAGATCGGGGTCGGACCTCAACTTCGTGTCCGGCTTGAGCCCTCCGTCGAACAGGCCGGTCCTGAACCGGGTGATGTAAGGGTCGAAGAGCACCGTCCGACCGCCGACGTCGATGCGCCAGCCGGAAGTGCCCAGCCAGCGGAACGACGCCGAACCGGCCGCGGGGGCCCCGTGATCCGCTGCGGCGGTGGTGGTCGTGGCGGAGAGCAGTGGGGCCGCCGCGCCGATCGCGGCGCCGCGCAGCAGCGCGCGCCGGCCGAGTGCCTGAACGCGCCGCTTCGGAGGCTGTACCTCTGTGTCCTTGTTCATGCCGTCAGGAGATCAGGGCGCGACCCCCTTCGTCCAAGATCAGAATCTGGGTGTCCTCATACGCGAACGCATATGGGTACACGTCAGAACCCCTTGGCGCGAAGAAAATCGACGGCGATCCGGGCCGTGGCGCCGATCGCCGCGTCCACCGCCGTGCGCGAGGCGGCCAGTTCACGCGTACGGGCGAAGACGGCGACCGCGTACAGGCCGCCGTCGGGATACCGAACGACCCCCGCCTCCATATGCAGGCCGGGCAGGGTTCCGGTCTTGGCCGCGATCGCCACCTCGTCGGGAAACCCCGACACCAGCCGATGCCGGAACGCCTGGCGGCCCATCAACTCCCGTACCCAGGCGCAGGCTTCCGGCGGACCTGCCTCGTCACGCCAGACGAGACGCAGCAGTCGGGTGATGTCCCTGGGGGTGCCCGCGTTGGTCCGCAGCGGATCCAGCACGCTCAGGCGCCTTTTGTGATCGTCCGGCAGTGCGGGGTACCGGAGGGCGAACTCCGCCTCGTCGCGAGCGCCGACCTCGCTGAGCATCGACTCCAGTACGTCACGGGGGCCACCCACGACGCGCGTGCTGTCGAGCCCGAGCTCCTCGGCGAGCAGCCGCACCGTGTCCAGGCCGACGCGTGCCAGCAGCAGATCCGCCGCCGAGTTGTCGCTCACCGAGATGGCGAAGAACGCCAGGTCGCGCAGTGACAGCTCGACGTCGTCCGCACAGCCCGCCGTGCCCCAGCCGCCGAGCCGGTCGGCGGCCGTCACCCGCACCCGCTCACGCGGGTCGAGCTGGCCGGCGGCCACCTGCCGGGCGAACTCCAGGACCAGCAGCACCTTGAAGACCGAGGCGATCACGACGGACTCGTCGGCGCCGACGGCCACTTCCCCGTCGCCCGGTTTCCCCTCGACGCGGACCGCGTGCAACAACCCCTCGGCACCCGCCCCCGCGAACACCTCGCGGATCCGTTTCTCGACCATTGGTTCGCCCCTCGCATAAGGTCACTTGCTGTGGATCTCTTGCGCCACCTGCGTATCTTCGTCGCCGTCGCCGACGAGCTGCACTTCAGCCGGGCCGCCGACCGGCTCGGCATGGCCCAGCCACCCCTCAGCCAGGCGGTACGCAGGCTGGAGAAGGACCTCGGAGCCGCGCTGTTCGACCGGTCGCAGCGTCAGGTCCGGCTCACCGCCGCCGGCATGGTCCTGCTGGACGAGGCCCGTGAACTCCTGGCCCGCGAGGAGCGGTTGCGGACACTGGCCCGTCGCGCCGGTGACGGCGGCCTGGGCATCCTGCGCGCGGGCGTTCCTCCCGACACCACGGTCTCCACCCTCTCCGCGCTGCTCTCGGCCTGCGCGGGGCACTCCCCGGGCCTGTCCGTCGATCTGCAGGAGATCACCACCGAGGAACAGCTGCGGCTGCTCGCCTCCGGCGGGCTCGACGTCGGCCTCGTCCACCAGCCCGTGGACGCCACCGAACTCCGCCTCGGCCCGGAGGTGCGCGCGGAGCTCGGTGTCGTGCTTCCCCGCACGTCACCGCTGGCCCGGATCCCCGAAGTGGCGCTCGCCGAACTGTCCGGCCACGATCTCGTGCTCTTTCCTCGCGCCCAGGCCCCCGGTTGGTACGACCAGATCCTCGATTCCTGCCGCGCCGAGGGCTTCGTGCCCGGCCGGGTCCGGCACGCGTCCAACCCCGAGTTCCTGCTGGCCCTCGTCCACGCGGGCCACGGCGTCGCCTTCGACCAGGGGCCGGTGGCCCGCAAGGAGCCCCGCGTGCTCTGGCGGCCCCTGGCGGGCCGCCCGCTCACCCGGCGGACGACCGGCGCCTGGCCCTCCGGTCGTGCCGCCCACCCGGCCGCACCGCATTTCGCGGAGCTCGCGGCCGGTGTGCTGGCACGCGACCGGTCGGCGACGCCGCGTCGCGACGCCGCCCCGCGCCCGCCGGACGGGCCTCCCCGCCCATGGTCGGTGGTGTACGACGAGCCGAGCTGACGCGGCGCCGGCCGGCGGGCCCGACGCCGTACGGCCGGCCGCCTAAGCGATGCCCTGTTCGCGTTCACGAGCCGCGTCCTGACGCAACGTGCGGTAGCGGTCGAGTGCCCGCGGATCCCCGAGGTGTTCGGCGGCCGCGAGTGCGGCGTCGAGGACTTTGTCCATCCAGAGCTTGGGAATCCCGCGCAGGTGCTCGTCACTCACCGCGAATCGACGACGAGTCGCGGCGTCGTCCGGTGTGTGCGCGACGACGAGGAAGCACTCCTTGACGAAGTGCCGCCACAGCCCCGCGCGCACCCCCCGCTTGTCGGCGGGCATGAGGTTCCGCGTCTCTTCGAGTGTTCTCCACGCGTCCGAAGCGTCTCCTGCCTGTCGTTGCAGCCGGCCGAGCGTGAGCAGGTTGAACGCCATAGCCTCCCGTGGCGCGTCGCTGACCGCGATGACCTCTTGCTGCACGGCCACCGCTTCGGTGAGGAAGCCGAGTTCGGCCAGGTGAAACCGCAGCGTGTTGAGCGTGTCCTCGGTGCGTGGCCCGCTCGCCGCCCACGCGGTCATGAACAGGCGGGACGCTTCCCGCTCGCCCAGTCCCGCGGCGTGGTGGGCCCATGATCCGAGGCTCTCCTCCGCCGGGTCGGAGGGGAACCGCGCACGTTGTTCGTCGAGCCACTGCTCGACGGCGGCGTCGGTGTGGCGGTCCGACGTGATGTCGCCCAGAACGCGGCCACGATCGGGGTGGGTGCTCGCGCGTACGGCTTCCACGGCGGCGGCGACGCCTCCCGTCAGCAGGTGGTAGAGGTGATATCCGAGAGCCGTGTCAAAGCTGATGTTCTTGGCGGACCAGTGCAGCCATATGTCCTCCGCCCGCCGGTGCTCGGCGACCAGGAAGCCTGCCAGCGTCAGGTCCGATGCCAGTCCCCAGGGGACGAGTTCTCGGTAGAACGTGATCTCCTGCCGGAGGAGAAACCGCAGGAGTCCCAGGTCCTGGGGGCGACGGTCGTATTGAAGCGCCCACAGAACGCTCCGGCGGGCGGCCTTCCCACGGTCGATCCCCCGACCCTCGGCGGTGTGCTCCGCGGTGAAGGCCAGATCCGACCAGGTATCCGGGTGGCGCCGAGCTCGGTCGAGGTCTCTTCTCGGCGCGCGCAGGAGCCGCTCCTGCTCGTCAGCGAAACTCATCGTTCTTCCTGTCGCTCGGTCATCGGGTTCCTCTGCCCGTCACCCTGCCCGACGGACCGCCCCGGTGGCTGCCCGGAGTACGGACGCCCCCGCCGGTGTGAGGGTGTGCAGCACGGTCGGGCCACTGCGGACGCTGGTGACGAGTCCCGCGTCGCGCAACGCCGTCGCGTGTCTGCTGGCGGAGGACGCCGAGACTCCGGCGGCGCGCGCGATCTCGCCGGTCGTGGCGCCGGCGGACACGGCGCACAGGGCGATCGCCCGGGCCCGCCCGAGCAGGGCGGTCAAGGGCTGCCCGGGAGCGTCCACGCTCCCCCCGGAGCTGTCGGAGGCGTCCGACTCGTGGAGCAGCGAGTACCAGAGCACGGGCGGCAGTTCCGGGTCGGCGAAGGCGACGGGCTCACCCCAGTTGAAGTACGAGGGGACGAGCGTGAGCCCGCGGCCGTTCAAGTACAGGTCCCGGTCTTCGGCCTGCTTGGGGTAGGTGACCTCCAGGACCGGAGGACGCCAGCGCAGCAGTGGCCCCAGCCCCGCGAGCATGCCCTCCACGCCGCCGTCGAGGAGCCCACGGCAGCGCGCCGCCCGCTCGGCCTCGATCCTCGTCTGCACCTGCTCCGTGTGCGGGACGACGACGGACTCGTAGTAGGCGCGCAACATCCCCACGAACTCCTTGCGGGCTTCCAGCCCGGCCAGTTGCCCGGCCCACGAAGGGGCCCCGATGGTCCGGTCGAGGATGCCCATCTCCTTGAGGACCCGTTGCGGAGACGTGGCCAGCACGGACTCCATCCCCGCGGCCATGCCGCCCGCCCCCTGGGCCGGAGTCAGAAAGTCCGGAAAGTACGCGGCCCTGGGGTACAGCGGCAGCAGAACGCTGCGTACGAGGCGTTCCAGTCCCTTCTCCCGTAACTGCTCCCGTGCCGCCCGGTGCCATCCGGCGTAGGCCCACCGGCCCTTGCGGGACTGGAGCCGGTGCAGACTCGAGGCGATCTCCCACAGCGGGTCCGGAGCGGCGGCCAGCCTGGTCCTGGCCAGGTCGACCTCGCTGAAATGTATGCGGAGCATCCCGTTCTCCCCCCTGAACTGAGCTTTTGCGCTGCGGCGCAACAGCCTTGGTTCACCGCCACCGGCTGGGCGATCGTAGGAGGCAGAGGTCAAGACACGATAAACGGGGGCTCAACGGGCATGAGAGGCATGTTTAGTTCCGCCTGCGCGGGTGTCGCGTTCGTCGCCGTCACCGCGATCACCGCTGTCGGCTGCACCACGGCGGCAACGGTCGATCCGGCCGGATCCGACCGGCCGCGCGCCGCCGCCGCGCAGGGCGCAGAGAACCGTGATCTGACGGACGCCGAGCAGGTCCTGATCCGGCGTGCCGAGGTGATGCTCACCCAGGAGTGCATGAAGAGGGCGGGCCACCCGTACTGGATCGGGTCCCTGCCGACGGTGGACGAGCTGAAGGGGGGCGGTTACGTTCTGAGCGATGTCGGCTGGGCGCGCAGGCACGGCTACGGCGGAGAGCTGGAGAAGAAGTCCGAAAGGGCCCGTCTGAACGACCCGAACGCCGCGTACGCCAACGCTCTGTCGGAAGCGGAGCGCATCCGCTACTCCCAGGCCCTCAGCGGTGACCCCGCCCAGGGCATGCTGTCGGTCGAACTGCCCTCGGGCGGCACCGTCAAGACCCCACGCGAAGGCTGCCGGGCCGAGACCGGGGAGCGGCTCTACGGCGATCCCGAGACCTGGTTCCGCGCCAAGAAGACCGCCACGAGCCTGACACCCCTCTATGTACCGGACCTCGTCAAGGACAAGCGCCTGGTGAGGGCGGTCAGGGCATGGTCCCGCTGTATGCGCGCGGCAGGCCACGTCTATGCGAGCCCTGAAGAGATCCGCGAGAAGCGGTACGCGCTCACCAAAGGACTCAGCCCCGCGCGGGCACACGCGACCGAGGTCGGACTGGCGGTCGCCGAGGCCACATGCTCCGTGAAGACGTCGCTGGGCGATACGGCACGCTCCCTCGAACGGGAATACCGTGGCAAGAAGCTCCAGAGGTACAGCGAGGACATCGCGACCTACCAGCGCATGAGGCTGACCGCGCTGGCCCGGGCCGAGGGCGTCGTGGGCGAACAGCCCGAGGACACCGAACCGCCCGGCCCCTGACCGCCCGGCCCCTGACCGCCCGGCCCCAGACCTCCCGGATTTCCGCAGCATCGCAGCTACGGGACCTTTCGCAGCACCCTACTGAAGGAGAAGTGACGCATCATGCGTAAAATCCCCGCCGTCCTGGCGACTCTCGCCCTCGCGGGCCTCGGAGCGATCGTCCCCGCGACCACCGCGCAGGCCGCCGCGAACTGCAGCGACAACTACACGGCGGCGAAGTCCGGGTACATGTACGCCTACAAGCACGCCTACTGCGAGAGTCACCTCGGCAACTCCGCCAGCTGGGACTCGGACTGGGGCAACAGCTCCGGGCCCTTCCAGGGCGGCGACACCAACGAGGCGTCCTCGATCCTGAACAAGGGGAACGACTACGAGCTCCAGTTCTTCAACGGGACCGGACAGGACTGGGCGGGTGGCCACATCTGCCTGTCGAGGGACGAGGCCTACGCCTCCAACCTCAACAACGACGAGTTCCACAACAACACCGGCCCCGAAGACGAAGGCAAGGCCAACGACGCCATCAGCTCCCACCGCTGGGTCTCCCCGAACGACAACAACTGCGCCCGCTGGGCGACGTGACCGCGCGGGCTCACGGCTGAGCCGCCGCACCCGGGGCATGGCCCACCGGTCCACCACCGGTGGGCCGTGCCCCGGCCGTCGTCCTGATCGCCCCGGGCGGGGTGACGGCGCAGTTCGACGACAGGGCCTAGAAGCACTCCGGCAGCGCCGGGCGTTCCTTGGCCCGCACCGCGGGGAGCCACGCGGTGGGAGGCTCCGAGCCGGGCGGCAGACGGACACGGAACCAGTGGGTGGACCGGCGGTCCTCCTCGTCGATGATGGTCTCCCCGTCGCGCACCTGGCAGTCGGTGCCGAGGACGTCCCCGTGCCACACCCTGGTCGGTACGACGTTCTCCGAGGTGTAGGGCCGCACCGGATCGATCGCCAGACCCAGACTGCACCGCGGGTCCCGGTCGCTCCGTCCCCGGCAGTCCCGCTCCGCGTTGTACACCTGGACCGTCCCGGGCGGCTCGGTGCTCGCGCGGCCCGGCTGCACGGGGGCGACCGTCCGGACCCCGTCCGAGGACAGCGTCGCCCCGGCGATCCCGCACAGGGCGGTGGCCAGGACGGCCGCGCGGGCCCGGGCGCCCCGCTGTCCCGCCCTGGTCCCGGGCGCCTCCCGGTGGGTGGCGATGCGGGCGAGCAGGCTCTCCGCCGTGTGGGGGGCGCGGGCCTCGTGGGTCGGGGCGAGGCAGTCGGCGGCCAGCGCACGCCAGAACGGCGGCACGGCCTGGTC